>CAYGBY010000006.1:16649-47503 GCA_964348115.1 uncultured Pseudomonadales bacterium | reverse complement strand
GCGAGGCTTGCGTCGGGGCTGAGGCTTGTGTCGGGGGTTGTGCCGGGGCTGGGGGGGGGTGGGGTGGTGACTTGGGTGGGCCCGGCGGGGCGGGGGTGTGGCGTGTTGACGTGGGGCTTGCCGTCGCTGCGGGCGTCTGGTGCCTTGACATTGGGCATGTCGTCGCTGCGGGCGTTTGGCGCCTTGATGTTGGGCATGCCGCCGCTGCGGGCGTCTGGCGTCTTGACGTCGGGCATGTCGTCGCTGAAGGCGTCCGGCGCCTTGGCGGCGTCCTGGCGGGCCGCCCCTGCCGGTCGGCACTGCGGGGCCTTGGCGTACAGCAGTTCGTCGGAGGCGATGGGCCTGCTGATCAGGTTGAAGCGCATCGCGTAGTCGTTCCAGCGGTCGATGGCCTCCGGGCTGATTTGATGGCCCCAGAAGCGTCGGTAGTTGCGCACCATGCGGTCCACAACCTGTGCGTTCCGCGCTTCGCTCAGCCCAGCGACCGGGGCGTGGCGACGGGCCAGCGCCAGCACTTCCTGATGGTTGGCCGGGTCGCGCAGCCAGTCGATGGCGCCGGCCATGGCGGCGATGAACGCATCCGCCTTGTCCTGGCGACGCGCCAGAAAGGCGTCCGTGGTCACCCAGCCGCTGTACAGACCGCGAAAGCGCAGTGCGGGCGGGCCGTTGTCCGCCAGCACCAGCACGGGCCGCGCCATGCCCAGGGTCTCCAGCAGTTCCGGCACCGGGGCGAAGGTCAGTTGCGCATCCACCGCCCCGGCCCGCCAGGCGGACAGGGTGGTGGCGGCGCTGCCGGTGGCCACGAAGTCCACATCCGCGGCGGACAGCCCGGCCTCCTGCAGCATCAACAAAGCGGCCAGATGCAGGGTGGCGCCGATGGCGTTGACGCCGATGCGCCGGCCGACCAGGCGCCGCATCACCTCGGCCGGGTCCAGATCATCTTCGGGCAGGGACACTTGGCTGCCCACCACCAGGGTGACGTAGTTGCTGCGCTCGTTGGCCATCAGGTACTTGAGGCGGATGCCCTTGTCGATATTGGCCATCACGAGATCGGGTGCGCTTTCCACGATGTCCATGCTGCCGCCGATCAGGGCGGCGATGGCGGCGGCTGAGGAGTTGGCCGGCAGCAAGGCGACTTCCAGCCCCTGCTGGCGGAAGAATCCCTTCTCCACCGCCACATGGGCCGGCATGGAGCTGTAGGCGCCGGTGAACACTTGCACCCGCAGGGCTTGTTCGGACTGCTCATCACCGCCCCCGCAGCTGCCTGCCAAGGCCAGCCAGGCGGCCAGCATCCCGCGCCACATTAAGCGACGCGGCTTCACAGCAGAATGGGCCTGTGCCACCGGGTGACGGCGCGCTCGATGCGCTGCATGGCGGCGATCAGCGCGCCCGTGATGCATACCAAGGCGATCAGCGTGGCGAATAGGCCGTTGGGATCGAAGGTGTTGGAGTAGTAGCTGACCAGGGTGCCCAGCCCCTTGCCGCCGGCGATGAGCTCCGCCGTGATCACGCCCAGCACCGTGTAGATCATGCCCAGCCGCAGACCGGCGAATATGGCTGGCGCGGCGCTCGGGACGATGATCTGCACGAACACCCGCCAGGGCGGCAGCCCCAGGCTGCGGGCCAGCAGCAGATGGTCCGGGTCGGTGGACTTGGCGCCGGCCAGGGTGTAGGACAGCAGCACGAAGTACATAATCGATACGCCGGACGCCACCTTCTGCTGCAGGCCGATGCCAAACCAAAGAATGAACAGGGGAATCAAGGCCACTCGGGGCAGGGCGTTGAGCGCATCTATGATGGGCGCGGCCAAGCGCTCCAAGGTGGGCGCAACGGTCATCGCCAGGGCCGTCAGCAGCGCCAGGGCGGCGCCCAGCAAAAAGGCGGCCAACACCGCCTGCAGGGTGACCAGCGCCGCCGCGGCGAAGGTGCCATCCAGGGCCAGGGCGGCAAAGGTGGCCAGGAAAGCCGTGGGTTGACCGATCAAGCCCCTGGGCAGGGCGCCGCTGACCGCCGTGGCCTCCCAAGCCAAGCCCCAGAGGACGATCAGCGCAAGCCGGCCGCTCAGGATGCCCCAGGATCCTCTCATGCCGCCAACCCGCATCTAGGAAACCTCTGAACAAGTCTCGGAAGCCCAGATGAGCCTAAAGGGCGTGATGGCAAGGCGTGGCGACGTCGTGCGGCGGGCCCCACACAATGAGCCGCAACACAGCCGGTGCGCTCTTTAGGCCCTCCCGAAGGACGCCCCGCGGCGTGCGGACTGCAGAATCCCCGCCGCGCTGCGGCTCGCCTCGCCATGGCCGCAAGGCCGTCTCCGCCCGCAAACAGCAGGGCGCTGGGCGAACGCGACTTGTTCAGAGGTTCCCTAGCGCCAAGGGCCCTGATGATCGCGCCGGACTCCGTCCTCTGTGTCCGAGGGGCGAGCGCCCGCAGTTGGCGCTGGGGCCAATTCCGCGAATTGGCGGACAACTCTTGGCGAAGGAACGACATCGGGCGACTCAACAAGGGGCTTGTGGCGATGTGCGGGCTAACCTGATCCCTGCAGCGCCGCTACAGCACGGCCGCCGGGCTGACCAGGGAGCCGGTGGCGCGCTCCATGTGCAGGGGCAGCACCACAAACAGGAAGCTGCTGCGGCCTTGTTGGGCGCAGCTTGCGGCCAACTCCTCCAAGTCCATGTTGTGCAGCAGATGGATGCCGTAGTAGGTCAGGCATAGGGTGTGCACGGGCGAGCGCACGATGTGCCCATAGGGGGAGGGGAACACCTCCGCGGGGCAGTCCGTGGCCAGCAAGCTGATGTCCCGCTTGCCCAGCACCTCGACGCACTCCGGGTGCAGGCCCTGCCAGGTGCCGTGGCGGTTGCCGCCCGCGGTTGGCGGAACGCCCTCCGCCAAGGTGCCGCCCACCCGCACCAGGGCGGCGTCGCCGGGCTCCAGCAGCTCCACTGCGGCTTCCATCTCCTCTGGCATGGCGCACTCCCCTGGCTGCAGGCAGCGCACCCCCCGGCCCCGAGGGATATCGATTAGCACCCCGCGGGTGACGATGCCCCGGGCGGCGCTGATGGGGGCGATCTTGACCCCTTCCTCAAGGCTGGCCATGTCGCTGAACCCATGGCCGTTGAACCCCTTGCCCTTGTGGCCCACATGGGCAAGGGCGTCGAGATGGGTGTTGACCATGCCGTGGGTGCGGTAGGAGACCTTTTCGCTGGCGTTTAGGGACTCCTGGCGGTCGGGCTCCAGATCCCAAGCCCCGGCGGCCAGCATCTGCTGCTCGAAGCACACATCGCCGCGGATGGGCTCCTTGGCGGTGACCGGGCGGCTCAGGGAAATGACCCGCCCCTCCGCCACGGCGGCGACGCCGCGCAGGGTGGCTTGCGGGCCGAGAAGATTCAACGTGCCCCGATCGTTGGGCCAGCGGCCCCAGTTGCCGGTGTGCCCCGGCCAGGTTTGGGGGTTTGGGGCCATATCTTGGCTCATCGCCTTGCTCCTTGTGTGTTTGATGGGCTGTTTGTCATCGCGGCCGGTTGTGCGCTAGCGCCATTCCTGCTCTAGCTGCCGGATCACGGCCAGCACCTCGGCGGGCGCCGGCGGGGGCTGCAACTGCTCGATCACGCGCAGGTAGGCCCGCTCCTGGGCGCTGCGCCGCCCGTTGGGAGGCAAAGTATGGCACCAATCGGCGATGATGCCGTAGGCTTCCCGCCAGTTGCGCTGCCAGACGCTGCGGCCCGGCCCAAAGTCCACGGACGCCGGCGGCGCCCGTTGTCCGGCCAATTGGCGGCGCAGTTCGGCGGTGGCTTCGGCGTCCACTTCCCCCGCTTCAGCAAGCGCCACCCCATATTGCGCCCGCCCGCGTTCGGGGGAGACCAAGCCATCGAGAATGTCCAGCCGCACCGCTTCAGGGCTGCGCTGCAGGGGATCGCCATAGCCGCCCCCGCCGCCGCCGGCCACCACTATGAGGTCGCCCAAGTCCGGCTGCTGCAGCGCCCGCTTGCCGGTGTCCACAATCGTGCCGTCCGCCTTCTCCAACCGGCTGAAACCGGGCTGCGCCGCCTGCCCGCCAGCCACCCCCCAGGCCGCGAAGCGGTGGCGGTCCTTGCCGCGGGTGACCACCCGGGCGCGGTGATCGGTGACTGCAAACGCATACTCGATGCCGAAGCCGCCACGCTGTTGGCCGGCGCCCTCGGAGTCCTTCAGCAGGGCGGAGCGGCGCACCAGCACGGGCGCTTCCGCCTCCAGCACCTCGATGGGAATGTTGCGCAGGGCCGCGGTGGGGAAGTCCGTGCCGGAGATGCCGTCCAGACCGCCGCCTCCCCCGGAGCCGCCCACCACCGCGTTGGCGGCCACGACGCGGCTTTTGCCGGCCAGATCCGCAGTGGCGATGGAGATCACCGCCAACTGGCCGGCGCCGCCGGCCGGCAGGCGCCCGGGCATGGCCTTGGCCAGGGCGCCCAATGTCAGGTCATGCACGCGCATGGCGGTCACCACGCGCATCCCGCAGGCCGCCGGAAAGGAGGCGTTGACGAACGAATGCTCGGGCAGCACCAGGTCGATGCAGCGCAGGATGCCGGCGTTGAACACCTGCCCCTCCGTAGCGGTGACCACAAAGCTCATCAGCGCCAAGGACAGCATGGGATGGTGCTTCTGGCCGCCGGCGGGCATGTTGATGGCGGCGGCCACCTGGGGGTCGGAGCCGGAGAAGTCGAGCGTCACCGTGCCATCGCCTCGGGCGCTCAGCTTTAGCTGGGCGCGAATGGGCGCCGGGTTGACCGGATTGACGTAGCTGTCCTCCAGGTACTCGACAAACTCGTAGCTGCCCTTGGGTATTTGCCTGAGGACCGCGCGGGTCACCGCCTCTGATCGATCCAGAATTTGCTGCATGGCGCTGCGCACGGTGCCCCGATCATAGCGGGCCACTAGCTGCTCCATGCGTTTCTCCGCCCTGCCCAGGCTGGAGACGGCGGCGTTCAGGTCCCCCCAGTTCATCTCCGGGCTGCGGCAGTTGCTGGAGATGAAATCCACCAAGTCCTGGTTCAACACGCCTTGCCGGTACAGCTTGGCGGGCGCTAGCCGCAGGCCCTCCTGAAAGATCTCCGCATTGGCCCCGTCGATGCTGCCTGGCACGTTGCCGCCCACGTCGCTGCAGTGTACGAAGGCCCAGGCGAAGCACAGCAGCTCGCCGCCGCTGAACAGGGGCTTGAGGAAGAACATGTCGTTCAGGTGGGTGACCATGCCGGCGGTGGCGTAGGGATCGTTGGTGATGGCCAAGTCCCCAGGCGCCCAATCGGCGAAGGCGGCGATGCCCGGCGCCATGGGCACGCCCACCAGGGCGGTGACCCCGGTGGCGTCCACCACGGCGAACTGCTCTCCTTCCGGCGTGACCAGGGCGGTGCCGAAGTCCAGCGTCTCCTTGACGAAGGTGGTGTGCGCGGAGCGTTGGATGATCCAGCCCATTTCGTTGACGATGGCGCGGAACAGGTTGGCGAAGATCTCGCTGCGCACCGGGTCTGGCGATGCGCTGGTGGGGCTGATGGTTGCGGTGTTCACGACGACGGGGCCTTGACCAAGTACACAATGGACCTTTTCACGCGCTGGCGGGGCTGGCGGCTGCGTTGTTCACGACTGTGCGCCGCGCTGCAGGACCAGCGCCCCGTTGGCGGCCGGCGTCGCCATCCAGCCGTCCGGGACCAGGGTGGTGGTGTCCATCTGCGCGATGATGGCTGGCCCCTGCAGCGGGGCGCCCACATCGGCGCGGTCGAGGACTTGCGCGCTGGCGCTGGCGCCGCGCAAGCGGATGCCCCGCGAGCCGGGGCTGCGGCTGGCCGTCCTGGCCAGGGCGGATTGCCGGTCTGGGGTGTCGGCGCCGGCCAGATATCCGGTCAGATGCGCCCGCAGCTCCTGCAGCCAAACCGGCGCCCCGTCGTTGCGGTGTCCGAAGGTGCGCTGGTGGGCTTGGTGGAAGGCGTCGCCCAATGCCGCCGGCTGCCCCTGCTTGAGCCATTCCTCCTGCACTGGCACTGAAACATCGTAACCCTGTCCTTCGTAGCGCATTTCCGCCTGGTGCTCGATGACGGCGTGGCTGATGGCCAGATCCGCGGTCTCCCGCCGCAGCCATGTGGCCGCTTGCCGGGCGAGGGCGGCGAAGGCGTCCTGCAGCGCGGCGCCCGCCAGGCCCTGCAGTTCCGCGTACACTGGCTGCACGAAGTCGCCCTGCAGCTGGGCCCGGGCGGCGCCCCAGGCGCTTAGGGTCCCCGGCGAGGGCGGAATCAGCACTTCGCTGATGTACACGGCTTCCGCCACCAGCGCGGCCAGCAGCGGCCCGGCGCCGCCATAGGCCACCATGCGGAATTCGGAAAGGTCCAGGTCGCGACGGGCAAGCATGCCGGTGGATTCCGCCGCCAAGGCCGCCGTGGCCACCTGAATGGCCCCGTCCGCCACCTGCTCCGCAGACAGGCCAATGGGTCGCCCCACCCGCCGCAGGGCTTTTTCGGCGGCGTCCGGATGCAGGCGCAACTGATCCCCTAAGGGTTGCTGCGGGTCAAGCAGCCCCGCCAGCAGAAAGGCGTCGGTCATGGCCGCCGCGCCGTCTCCTGCGGCGCCGTAGCAGGCCGGGCCGGGCGCCGCTCCGGTGCTTTTCGGCCCTACCTTTAGGGTGCCGGCGGCATCCGTCCAAATGATGGAGCCGCCGCCGGCGCCGATAGCCGACACCGCCACCGTGGGAATGAGCACCGGGAAGCCGCCCACGCGCTCTTCGGTGCTCAGCAAAGGCGCCCCACGCCGCACCACGCCGATGTCGGCGCTGGTGCCGCCGACATCCAGGGTCAGCAGGTCTGCGTCGCGCCAGCCGGCCTGCACCGCCGCCCCGGCGGCGCCAGCCACCCCGGCGGCGGGGCCGGAGAGCAGGGCGGTCACCGGACGCTCCGCCATGGTGGCCAGAAGCTCCATGCCCCCGTTGGAGCGCGCCCCCCGCGGCGGGGTGCGCACCCCCCCCTGGGCCATCCCCTGGGTCAGCAGCGCCACTTGGCGCTCCACCGCCGGGCGAATGTAGGCGTTGATCACCGCCAGGGTGGCCCGTTCGAACTCCCGCGCCTGGGGCCAGACTTCGCTGGAGAGCTCCACTTGCAAATGGGGGAATTGGTCTTTGATCAGGGTGCGCGCCGCAATTTCATGGGTCGGGTTGCGGTAGCTGTGCAAAAAGCAGATCACGATGGTCTGGCAGCCCAGGCCGCTCAGCCAGGCCGCTGCATCGCGCACGGACTGCGGCTGCAGGGGCTGCGCCACCCGTCCTGCGGCGTCAATGCGCTCTTGCGCCTCGGCCACCCGGCGCCTCGGGATCAGGGGCGGCGTGCGTCTTGAGTCATAGCGCGCCGGGGCCGGAACGCTTAGCCGGGCGAGCTCCAGCAGGTCCCGAAAGCCGGCGGTCACCAGCAGACCCAAGGACGCCCCGGTGCGTTCGATCAGACTGTTGAGCGCCACTGTGTTGCTGTGGGTATGGCTGAGGCGGCGCCAGTCCTCGTCCGTGCAGCGGCACTGTCGGCGCAGGGCATCCACGCCCTGCAGGGTGCTCAAACCAGGCTGTTCCGGGGTGCTGGGCACCTTCAGGCTGAGGCATTCCCCACCATCCCGCTGCAAGGCCAAGTCGGTGAAAGTGCCGCCGACATCCACCCCGAGGCGCCAGCCGTCTTGGTCGGCGGCGGGATTGGATGTGGCGGCTTGCCCATCCTGGCTGTTCGGCATGCTGCGGTCCGCCCCCTTGGCCTACACCCTGCACCCTAAGCATACCTCAAGCGGACTTGCGCCAATTCGGGCGCCCATCTCCCACAGCAACTTGCGCCTCCTCGTCCATAGACGGTACTATTCTTTTTGGGGGCGCCGTGGAGGTCTGAAGCGGCGGTGGTCTGCTGGTCGGCTCACAACATCGGCAATGGAAGGAGGGCTACATGAACGGGAACCGCTGCATTTCGCGAATTCTTCGCGTCCTTTTGGTCTTGACTGCGCCGCTGGCCGCAGCGGCGGCAAGCGGCCAGGAGACTGGCGCCATCGAGGAAATCCTGGTCACCGCGCAGAAACGCGCCCAGAGCATCCAGGACGTCCACATCTCCATGAACGCCTTTGACGCCGAGGACATGCGGGACTTCGGCTGGACGGACATCACCCAGGTGGCCAGCCAGTCCCCCAACCTCGACATCAAGTACACCTGGGGCAACTCCATGCCGGTTTACACCATCCGCGGGGTGGGGATGCAGAGCTTCCAGGCCAGCGACACGCCCAGTGTGGGCCTGTTCGTGGACGAGGTGTTCCAGACCTCCATCGCCATCATGGGCGCCCAGCTATTCGATATCGAGCGGGTGGAGGTCATCAAGGGGCCGCAGGGAGACCTGTTCGGGCGCAACACCAACGGCGGGGCGGTGAGCTACTTCACCCGCCAGCCCAGCCAGGAGCCGGACGCCAGCATCCGCCTGGACTACGGGCGCTGGAACCGTGCGGAAGCGGAGGCCGCGTTCGGCGGCCCGTTAAGCGATACGGTGTCCGGGCGCGTCAGCCTGATGTCCATCCAGCAGGCGGACGGCTGGGTGCACAACCGCACCACCGGCAACGACATCGGCCAAGTGGACATACTGGCCGGGCGGGTGCAGTTGCTTTGGGCGCCAGCGGACGACTTCAGCGCCAACTTCAAGGTCTTCGCCAGCCGCGACCGCTCCCAACCGGTCTATTTCCAGCATGTGGGCTACCGGGACAAGGCCAACCCCTTCGGGGGCGTATGCCAGGCCTTCCTGGAGAACCGGCTGGACCCCCGCACCTGCGTGGACTACGGCGGCTACAGCGACACCGACGGCGACCCCTTCGCCGGGGATTACACCCATGACAAGTCCACGGCCATCAATGAGGATGAAACCCTGAGGAACGACAACATCGGCGTCACCCTGACCTTGGAGAAGGGCTTCGGCGACCTGGACCTGCTGTCCGTCACCAGCTATCAGGAATATGACCGTTGGCAGCCCAAGGAGTCCGACGCCACACCGGCGCTGTACGTGGACTTCCTGTTCACCAGCCAGATCTGGGCCTTCTCCCAGGAGTTCCGCCTGACCTCCAGCCATGAAGGCCCGTTCAACTGGATTTTGGGCGCCAACTACTCCCGGGACGAGGTGGCGGAACTGCCCGGCCGCGTCGGCTATCTGGACCATTTTCCGCCCAGTCCGGGCCGCGCCGAACTCACCTATGAGCAGGACCGGGAGAATCTGGCCGCCTATGGCCAGGTAACTTGGGATCTGGCTGAGCAGTGGCGCCTCAGCGCCGGCGGGCGCGTGGTGCGGGACGACGTGACCTTCACCCAGGCGGTCTCCTTCGATCTGCCGTCCTTCGGCCTGACCCTGAGCAACATGCTGCCGCGCACCATCATCGACGCCGACGGCAACGAGGTGGAGCTGGACGGCAAATACGACGACACCGCCTTCACTTGGCGAGTGGCCCTGGACTTCCTGCCCAGCGACGATCTGTTGCTGTACGCCAGCGCCGCCACCGGCATCAAGCCCGGCGGCTTCAACGGCGGGCTGAACCTGAACCCCAGCCAGTACCGCCCCTTCGACAAGGAGGAGGTCACCGCCTACGAGCTGGGCCTGAAGAGCACGTTCGCCGATGGCCGGGCAGTGTTCAACGCGGCGGCGTTCACCTACGACTATGAGGGCCTGCAGGCGGTCACGGTGTTCCGCGATGACCAGCGCAACCTCACCACCACCGGCCTGACCAACCTGGCGGCGGCCGATGTGAAGGGCTTGGAGGCGGAACTGCAGTGGCGCCCCATCGACAACTTGGACATCAAGCTCGGCCTAGCTTTACTGGACACCAAGAACAACGACGAGCGCGAAAACTTCAAGGGCCCCTTGGGGGATTCCCCGCGCAAGCTGGCCAACTCCCCGGAGCAAAGCTTCAACGCCTCCTTGGGCTATGACATTCCCTTGCAGAACGGCGCCAGGGTGCGGTTGTTTGGCGACTACTACTACCAGGGGGACCACTTCAAGCAAATCATCAACATCAATACCCAGGAGATCAGCCAGGACATGCTGAACGCCCGCATCACCTACACTTCCGCCGACGGCAACTGGGACATCGGCGTCTGGGGCAGGAACCTGACCGATGAGCTTTGGGTGACGGACACCTTGGACGATCCGGGTCGCCTAGGCGCAACCGGTCCGCTCGGACTCGGTTGGGGGGTGTGGGTCTATGCGCCGCCGCGCAGCTACGGCATCAGCTTCAACTGGCGTTGGGAGCAGTAGCCCCGGCGCATGTTGACGGTCGGCATCGATGTAGGGGGCACCTTCACCGACGTCTTCATCCGGGATTCGCTGCGTCCCGCCTGGGTGGTGCGCAAGGTGCCCTCCACGCCGCCAGCTTTCGCGGAGGGCTTCCTGAACGGACTGACCAGCGCCTTGGAGCAGGCTGGCCGCTCAGGGGAGGAAGTGGCCCGAGTCATTCACGGCACCACCGTGGCCACCAACTGCATCCTGACGGAGAGCGGCGCCAAACTCGGCTTTCTGCTGACCGAGGGGTTCCGCGACATTCTCTACGTGGGCCTCGGCTGGCGCCCGCGCATGTATGACCTGGACATGGACCCCGTGGAGCCCCTGTTTCTCGCCCCGCGGCGGCGCTGCCTGGGTGTGCGCGAGCGCATCGACGTCCGGGGGCGGGTGGTGAAGCCCCTGGACGAAGACCAACTGGCTGCGGTTGCGCAGGAACTGGTGGAAGGCCAAGGGGCGGAAGTGCTGGTGGTGTGCTATCTGCACGCCTACGCCAACCCCAGCCACGAACGCCGCACCAGGGAACTGCTGGCGCAGCGCTATCCGGGGCTGCCGGTCACCCTTTCCAGCGATGTGCTGCCGCGTCGCCGGGAGTACCAACGGCTGGTGGTGAGCGGCTTCGATGGCTATGTGAAGCCCGTGGTCAACAACTACCTGAGCGACTTGGCGGCCCGCCTGAAGGATTGCCGGGTGGATGCGCCCCTGCATGTCATGCAGTCCCACGGCGGCGTGTGCGGGGTCGACAACGTCATCGAGCGTCCTGTGGGCACGGTGCTTTCGGGCTTGGCCGCCGGCGTCATCGGCGCCGCCAACGTCGGCCTGACCGCCGGCTGCAAGGACCTCATCAGCTTCGATATGGGCGGCACCAGCACCGATGTGGCCCTGATCCAGGACGGCAGGCCGCTGATAACCAACGAAGGCGGCTTTGAAGACTACCCCCTGAACATCCCCATGGTGGAGTTGCGGACCATCGGCGCCGGCGGCAGCAGCATCGCCTATGTGGATGCCGGCGGCGCCCTGCGGGTGGGGCCGGACAGCGCCGGCGCCGACCCGGGGCCGGCCTGCTATGGGCGCGGCGGAACCCAGCCCACAGTCACCGACGCCAGTTTCGTGCTGGGCTATCTGAACGCGCAGACCTTCGCGGGCGGCATCCACATCGATCTGGACAAGGCGAAGGCCGCCATCGAAACCCACTTGGCCCAGCCCTTGGGCTTGAGCCTAAGGGAGGCGGCCTTGGGGGTGCACGCCATTGTCAACGCCAACATGGCGGACGCCCTGCGGCTGGTGTCCATTCGCCGGGGACACGACCCGCGGGATTTCACGCTGCTGCCCTTTGGCGGCGCCGGCCCGCTGAATGCCGGCCGGGTGGCCGAGGCCTGCGGCATCCGCCGCATCCTAGTGCCGCCCACGCCCGGGGTGCTTTCCGCCTTGGGCCTGATGTTGGCGCCCACGCGCCATGAAGCCGCGGCCAGCTATGACGCCCAGGCATCCAGCGCCAAGGCGGTGGACATCCGCGCCATCCTCGGGCGCCTCGATGCCCAGTGCATGGATAAAATGCGCCGGGATGGGGTGGCGCCGGAGGCGGCGGATATCGAGTACTTTGCCCAGATGCGCTATCTGGGCCAGTCCCACCAGCTGGAGGTGCCTGCCGGCAATGAGGTCGATGATGACTTGGTTGCCGCCGCGGTCGCTGAATTTCACCGTCTGCACCAGCAAACTTACAACCACAGCGACCGCAGCGCCGCCACGGAGTTCGTCGCCCTGCGCGCCGTCCACACCTTCGCCGCCTCGGAGAGCCGTCTGCTGGAGGCCGTCGCCCCAGCGGACCAAGCGCCGCCCCGCCCCAGTTGCAGGCCGACCTGCCTAACCGCCGCCACCGGCTACCAGGACACGCCGGTCTATCGGCGTGACGGCCTGCCCGTCGATTTCCGCTTCACCGGCCCCGCCATCGTCGAGCAGGCGGACACCACCACGCTCCTCTATCCGGGCCACAGCGCCCGGGTGGACGCCTTCGGCAACCTCCTGATCGAGGCGCCGCCGGTGGACGGGGGGGACAAGGACGGTTCCGCCGGGTAGCATCCGCCGCATTTCCCAATTAGCAATCCATCAATCAGGAGCCATCATGTCCGCAGATTACCTCTACCAGCTAATGCGCCATCAGCGCGCCATCCGCCGCCTGCGCCCAGATCCAATTCCCGAGGCGGTGCTGCAGCGCATCAAGCAAGCGGCGGCCTGGGCGCCCAGCGGCGGCAACCAGCAGCCCTGGCGCATGATCATGGTGCATGACCGTGCGCCCAAGACGCAGCTGGGCGAACTGTACGAACGGCGTTGGTCGGCCTACATCGATCACTATCGGGTGCGCCTGAAAGGGGCTTCCGAAGAGCGGCTGCGCAAGGAGGAGCGCACCATCGCCGCCGGCGACCATTTGGCCGCCAACATGGGGGAGATTCCGGTGCTGGCGGTGGTCTGCTTCAACCCCAAGATGATGGCGGTGACCGATGCGGACCAGGGCCGGGTGTCCGTGGTGGGCGGCGGCTCCGTGTATCTGGCGGTGCAGAACCTGATGCTGGCTTGCCAGGCGGAGGGGGTCGGCTGCGTGCTCACTACTCTGCTGTGCATGGATGAGCCGGCCGTGCGCGAAATTCTGCAGATAGACCCGGACTGGTACACCGCCGCCTTCGTGCCCATGGGCTATCCGGTGGCCGGCGGCTACGGCCCCACCAGACGCTATCCGGTGGAGAAGATGTTCTATAAGGATAGCTGGGGTGCGCAGTGATGGTCTTTGCCGACTATCAGCGCATCCAGGTCAGCCGCCGGCCCCGCATCCTGGTGCTGGCGCTGAACAACGGCAAGGTCAACGCCGTGGACGGGCGGATGCACAGGGAATTGGCGCGGGTGTTTCTGGATGCCCAGGACGATGCCGAAAGCGATTTGGTCATCCTCACCGGCGCCGGGCGGGCCTTTTGCGCCGGCGGCGACACGGATTGGTTTCGCCAGCAGATCGATGACCCGCGCACCTTCCGCGCCATCGCCCCGGAGGCCAAGCGCATCATCACTTCGCTGTTGGATCTGGAGAAGCCTTTGCTGTGCCGGCTGAACGGCGCCGCCGCCGGGCTCGGCGCCACCATCGCCCTGATGAGCGACGTCATCATCGCCGCCGACAGCGCCGTCATTGGCGACCCGCACATCAAGGTCGGCTTGGTGGCGGGGGATGGCGGCGCCATCATCTGGCCGCAGTTGATCGGCTTCGCCCGCGCCAAGGAGTTGCTGTTGACCGGCGACTTGCTGCCCGCCGCGCAAGCGGCCCAAATGGGCCTCATCAACCACGCCGTGCCGGCCCAGCAGCTGGACGCCAAGGTCGATGAAGTGGCCGGGAAGATCCTGGGCAACCCCCGTTGGGCGGTGCGCTGGACCAAGACCGTGGCCAACATCCCCTTGCGGGAATTGGCGGCGCGGCTGGCGGACCCGGCCATCGCCTATGAGATACTCACCAATCTGACCGAAGATCGGCGCGAGGCGGTCAACGCCTTCATCGAGAAGCGCCCGGCGCGCTATGGCGGGGAGTAGCCCCCACCGGGGCGGGGTTTTGGCATGAGCTTGCAGACCTTTGTCGACGAGCCGCACCACGTCACCGAGATCCGCAACCAGATCAAACGCTTCGTGGCCCAAGAGGCGCCGCGGGAAAAGCGCCGGCAGTGGGATAGGGAGCACCGCTTCCCCCGGGACGCCTTCCGCCGCCTGGCGGATCTGGGCGTCATGGGCCTGACCATAGACGAAGCCTACGGCGGCGCCGGGCAGGACATTGTGGCGGCCGTGGCGGTCATCGAGGAGCTGTGCCGCGCTGGCCCCTTTCTGGCCGGCCCCTACATTCACGCCGCCTTCTACGGCGGCATGAACCTGTCCGAAAACGGCTCCGAAGCGCAGAAGCAGGCGCTGCTGCCGAAGCTGGCCCGGGGCGAGCTCACCTTCGCCTACGGGCTTTCCGAGCCGAACGTGGGCGGCGACCTAGCCAGCGTGGAGACCCGGGCGGAGCGGCGCGACGACGCCATCGTCGTCAACGGCGCCAAGCGCTGGTGTACGGGCGCGGACTTCGCGGACTACATCTATTGCCTAGTGCGCTCCGGCGAACCGAAGGCGCGCTACCGCAACCTGTCCTTCCTGCTGGTGCCCACGGATGCGCCCGGCCTCAGCATGACGCCGATCGAACACGTCAACCTGCGCTACACGCTGTCTTCGGATGTTCATTTCGATGATGTGGCGCTGCCCTTGTCGGCGGTGGTCGGCGGCATCGAGATGTGGAACCAGGGCTGGCGCCAACTGGCTGGCCGCGCCCTGGATGTGGAGAAGATTGAACTGTCCGCGGTGATCTTCGGCATCGCCCAGGCGGCGTTGGAGGAGGCTTGGTCCTACGCCGAGGAGCGGGTGCAGTTCGGCCAGCCCATCAGCCGTCATCAAGCCATCCGCCACAAGCTGGTCACGGCGCGCACCAAACTGCAGGCCTGCCGTCACATGCTCTACCATGCCGCCTGGCTGGCCAACGAAGGCCGTCCCTGCGCCGCGGAAACCAGCATGGCCAAACTGTTCTGCGCCGACCTTGGGGTGGAGATCGCGCTGGCCTGCCAGCAGGTGATGGGCGCCTACGCCCTCTCCGACGGCTACGACATGGAAAGGCATGTCCGTGACCTGTTGGGCATGCCCATCGTCGGCGGCTCCTCGGACATGCAGCGCAACAACCTCGCCTCCCTATGGCGGCTGGGCAGGGACTAACGCGCAACTGTTCTGCGGCACCTACCCCGACGATGGATTACGCGGCGCCTTTGCAGGCTTTTGCGCGGCGGGTCGCTTAATCGGAAACCCCCTCAGGGTACGTCCCGCGCAACCGTTTCGATCATCGATGAAACCCGTTTGTCCATCGACTGGGGGATCAATCCTCTGTGTTCATGCCCCTTCCAAGCCTCCTTGGTTCTTTCCACGGTTTCACGGCACTCGAACAACACCGGCCCGAGCGGGAGTCGAGCCGCCTGCGCGAACCGCTCGATTCGATTCCTGTCAAAGCCTGCGAAGCGCTTGCTCCCACCAAACCCCAACGCCAAGTCGTCGTCCGCGATATATGGAATCGTCGATACCAAGTCGTAGGCAGGGCTTAAAGTGGGGCGGATCGAATCCTCGTAGACGACAGACCAGTTCTTCAGGTGCATATCGCCGTTTCCGATCAGGGCCGAAAACATCACCCGGCGCACGAAATCCGTCACCGCTTCCTGCCCAGCCGTGGCCGCAAGGACGGCCGCGATATTGGCGTAGCTGCGCTTCTCGTACTTGCTTTCCGGGAATTGCCCAAACACCTGTGCGAAATCCTCCATGTGCAGACGCCGGCCATGTTCGGGGCGGTCGAAACGTCGTGTCGCCAGCGCCCGACCTGTCCACTCTTGCATTTCGCCAGGCAACCCGGAGACGTCGTCCAGTGAAACGAGACGGATAGGGGGCACGGGAATGCCGACCTTTTGCGCAAGCGTCATCATCACGAATTCGTTCTCCGACACCGCCGTCATGCGCGATGCCGGCAACTTCAGGATCCAGGTGCCCCCGCCACCGGTCGCGGGGATTGTCAGGCTGCCGTCCGCGTTGCGGACGGCGGACAACTTTAGCTGGATACCCGCCAACGAGAATCGCAATGCGCCTTCGGTCGATTCAGTGGCAGTGCCGGGCAACCGTTCGGCGTCGTGGCCGGGGGCTGGCGTCACCATCACCGCCCCGGGCAGGTCGGCCCCAAGGGTGCCAAGCAGAGCGAATTCATCCCGCGGATTTACCCCGGCCCTTTTTGCCAACAAACCCCTCAACTCGCCCTCCGGCAGTAGATTGGCGAAGAATGGCGGCACACGCCCCGGGTATCCGCGCGGGGTGCCCCGCAGTGCCCCGGAAGATGACCGGAAGGAGAGACTTAACGTGGGGCGCTGTTGCATTCCGGCATAGGATTCACCGAACAGAAAAATGTTCCGTCCGCCCGCCGCCCGCACAATTTGACCGACAGGGGTTTCACCGAGCCGGACGTCCAGAGACTTCACCGTTTTCCCGGATGGGCGATCAGCCATTCGCTTCCGTTTCCGACGCAAACATCGGCGCCAGCAGGGCGCTTTCGGCGTTCGGGTTGGTCAGGTCGTGGACTAGGGCGTCAATCGTCGGCGTCAGGCTCCGGGGGACGATGACAAGATCGAGGTCGAGCACTCGGACCACTTCGAGCAGCGTATCGAAGCGCGGCATGATCTTTCCCGACTCGATTTGGGAGATGTGCTTTTGCGTCAGCCCCGCACACGCCGCGATAGCGGCCTGGCTCCAGCCGCGCTCTTTCCGGGCCGTTCTGATCGCCGACCGTACGGCGCGGGGCAGCATCTGATGACGCGCCATGGAAGTATCCCTCTAAAAATATAATTTCAAAGATACTATATATTTCTAGCAATAAACAACATCTGCTCTTCAAGCCCGATGCCAAGCAGACGTCGAGTAGGACAGGTGTCCGCTCATGTCATTTCCGCGTCAAAGCTCCTCTCCAAGCAGCCGGTACTTCGCCCGGCGTCCGGAATGTGCTTCCTCATCCGGCAGCATCTTGCACACGTTCTTGCAGCAGGATTCGAGGAACGCCTCCGGGACCCGTTCCAGGCGAGTCAGGCGGCCATCACGCAGCCGTTCGCCCAGACGGTGGGCGACCCGCCACCCGAGCCGATGGCGCACCAGCGTCAGGGTGTCATCGAAGACGTAATTGCTGGTCAATAGGTTAGCGCGGTGCGTGCGCACGGCCTCCACCACAGGGTCGTGCCCCGGATCCTTGGCGTCGACCAGCGAATATCATCCGCCGGTGTCCACAAAAACGCGGGTCATGGGATTTTCTTGCTGTAAAGATAACGATCATGGGTGTGGCTGACGGGCTCCCCGGTTCCGCTGCCGATGCCGACGATGGACTCCAAGGGGTCATCTGTTTCGGGCTCTGTTCGGTCAAAATAGGCGTCAATAAGCTGTCGGATCAACGCCGACATGCTGATGCCGGTACGTCGCGCCTCCTCACTGAGGCGGCGGTGCTGTTCCGGCTCCAACGATATCTGTGTGCGGTGCATGTGGGCGGATCCTTTTCCGCAGGGTCCCACTCAAACTACATCTTACTGTTGGTGATGTAAGAGCGCTGAATTCTGTCTGCGGATGCGGGGTGAACGGTTCCGATGCATATCGTCAACGCTTGTCCTTGGCGAAGCCGCCCAGCCAGCTGATGGCAAGGAACAGGCAGCCCAGCGCCGCCCAGACCAGGATCAGCGACCATTCGTAGGGCCACATCAGGGCCGAAGGGCTCCAGGGCAGATAGATGGACAGCAGCGCTGCGGACAGCAGGATGGCGGCCCAGCCCACGATCTGGCCGTGGCGCACCCTGAAGGGCCGCGCCATGTCCGGCGCCGTTCGCCGCAGCCGGATGAAGGCGATGGCCACAAACAGGAAGGCCAGCGTCACGGCGAAGCTGCTCACGTTGACCAGCCATACCAGGATGGTGCGTCCGAACAGGGGGGCCGCACAGCACAGAACGCCAATGGTGATGACGCCGACGTAGGGGGTGCCGTACTTCGGGTGCAGGCGGGCGAAGATGCGCGGAATTTGCCCTGATTCCGCCAAGGCGAACATCACCCGGCTGCCGCCGATGATGAAGGCGTTCCAACTGGTCAGGATGCCGCCGACGCCGCCCAGCACCAGCGCCGCCCCTGCCCAGCGCCCGCCCCAGAGCGCCGTGGCCGCATCCCCGGTGGCCATGCTGACGCCGTCGCCCAGGGCCTGCGGCGGCAAGGCCACCGCTACCGACAGGCCGATAAGCACGTACCAGAGCACCGCCATCGCCACGGACATGACCAGCAGCCGTCCGATCAGCGAAGGCGGCAGGTTGATCTCCTCGGCGGATTGCGGGATGACGTCGAAGCCCACCAGCAAGGCCGGCACCATGATCATCACCACCAGAACGCCTGTGGCGGGGGTGGCGATAAACGGCCGGGCCGTTTCCAGTTGGCCATGCCCCAAGGCGCCGGTGAACAGCAGCAGCCCGGCCAGCAGGATCATCAGCGTCACCAGGTTCTGCACACGGGCGGCGAACTTGATGCCCAGCACGTTGACCAAGGTGAAGAGAATGGACGCACCGGCGCCGATCAGCACGAACCCAAGATCAACATCCGCCTCCAGCACTCGCCAGAGGGTGCCCAGACGAATGGCTGGGGTCAGGTACTCGATGCCGGTGGGCAGCGCCACCGCCTCGAACAGGCATACGGCGATATAGGCGAACAGCAGCGCCCAGGTGCAGACGAAGGACCAGCCCGGCCCCAGCGCCCGCTTGGTGTAGACATGCTCGCCTCCGGCCCGCGGCATGGCGGAGGCCAGTTCACCATAGGTCAGCCCGATCAGGAGGATGGCGAGGCCGGCGGCGCCAAAGGCGATGAACACCCCTAGGGCGCCGGCGTGCTGCAGCCAGTAGCCGGTCATCAACACCCAGCTCCAGCCGATCATGGCGCCGAAGGACAGGGCGAGAACGTCCCAGCGCCGGAGCACCTTGTGGAACCGCGCCGCGGGCGGCTTTGCCGGCAGCTTGGTCATGGCCCCGGCGCGGATGCCCAAGAACCTGCTGTTGATCGGGGGCGGGCTAGGCCGCCGCCTTCACTAGGCGTCACGGCGGACACAACAGCTGTCACCCAATCCCGCATCCTCAAGCGGCCAAGGTCTGCTTTAAGAGGTGTTGGGCGGCCTCTTCGACGGACCCCATCCGCATGACGGATACACCGCGCCGGGCACCCTCTTCACCAAGCTCCTCGGCGGCTTCTTGGATCAGATGTCGCCGGGCATCATCTTCTTGGACTTCAATGCCTGTCAGCAATTCCCTCTTTTCCGGCTTGAACAGGAAGTTCGGCGCATCTTGGAGCAAGTTCAAAGTCCATAGCTTGGCCCGGGCCTCGCGGAGCTGCTCGGATAGTTTTTTGCCGGACAAAGTGGCTAGATTGGCGGCGAACGAGCGGTATATGAAACCGATCACCGCCGGGGCATCGTGGTTGCCTAGGTGAATGCGCACGTCAAAGTTTCTTTTGAGTTCGATGTTCGCCTTTAGAACCTTGTTCCGCACACGGGCGCCCCACCGAGCTTTCGGCTTGGATGACGGTTGTTGGTCGTCGCCCAGTGGGTCCCGGTACACAAAGGAGCACAGCGGCGCAGCCGAGCGCAGAAACTCGCTTGGAGAAGAAGCAAGGGTTTCACGCACGGCGCCGAGAAAGACCCCTTCGAGTGGTGGTTGCCACTCGGACAGATTGACGCCCTGCTGCAAAGCTGATTTGCAGCTGTCCAAGGTGACGTTGATGATGTCAAGCACGTACCTGGCCTCATCCCGGAAGTGAATCTTGGCGGTTTCCGGGTTCGTCATGGAAAAAATTGCAGTTTCGCCGGCAGCGTTCACGGCCACCAGCGCAACGGTTACGCGCTCCTCGGAGCCAAGCAAAGGCTCCAGCAGTATCGGCGCCCAGAAAGTCAAGGATTGCCGTTCGGACAATCGTGACGCCCTGTCGTAATTCGTCATTGGCCACCTCCGAACATGAAGTAAGGCCAAGCCTGCAAGTTGGGTGGATGTGTCACCTTGCTCCGGAGGGCTCGCTGGTAGTTTTGCCCTTGCTGTGTGGCGCCAAACCAGAGTTGGTCGGGGTTTGAAAGCCAATGACGCTGCCGCTGGTTTTGCCATGCGGCAGGCGATGGATGACTTTGAACTCCCTTATTCGGACTGGCGTAATCATGTCTGGGAATTCTAGAGGAATTCACTGATCAAGTCTCAATTCGCGTCGGTGCCCTAGTTGGAACTTCAGGTTGTTGTTTCCGCAAGGGGAAAAATCGCCAACTTGAGCCGATGGCCGATTCTCGTTCGCTGGCCTGCGCAGTTCTGCGCCGTTATACTTGGCCCTTTAAGCGCATGGATAGCAACTTGCCACCGTGATGACAGCTCTGGCCTACAGCCTTGTCACGCAATTGTCCGCCTCGGGGGAGCTTTGTGGACCCTGACAGCCCGGTTCAGGATTCGGTTTTTCGGGATGCCGTGAAGGGCGTGCGGCCGCTGGTTCAACAGCGGGTGGCGCTTCCATCTAAGCACAGGAGCATCAACAACTTCGCAGTCAAGCGGGCCGCGGCGGCTGGTTTGCCGGGGGAGCGGGGTGATCGCAATCCCCTGACTCTGGAGGCAAGGGTGCAGGTTGGCCCGCACGAAGTGCTTTCCTGGCGGGGGCCTGGGGTGCAGCATGGCCTGTTTCGGCGGCTGCGCAGGGGCGCCTTGGCCATCGAGGCGGTGTTGGATCTGCATGGCAGGATCGTGGCCGAGGCGCGGAAGGATCTGTTCCACTTCATCGCTAGGGCTAGCGGCGGGTCGGGGAGTTGTGTGCTCATTGTGCATGGCCGGGGTGCTCATGCACAGACGCCGGCTAAGCTGAAGAACTGTGTGAATGCCTGGTTGCCGCAGCATCCTCGCGTACTGGCGTTCCACTCCGCCAAGCCTGCTGACGGGGGTGCCGGCGCTGTCTATGCGCTGATCAAGAGCGCCTGACTGGCAAACCTTGGCGCCAAGGAACCTGACGTTCGCGCTGGCTGTGTTGGGGCTCATTGTGTGGGGGCAAGCCACACGGCTTCGCCGCGTCTTGCCGTCACGCCCTTTAGGCGCCTCTGGGCTTCCGGGACTTATTCAGATGTTCCCTAGATGACCCCCTTGTTCAGATCCAGCTTGCCCCGGGCCAGATTCAGGCGCAGCACGTCGGAGGGGCCTTCCGCCAGCCGCCAGGCGCGGACGCGGCGATAGAGACGCTCCAGGGGATGGCCCACCACCAAGGCGGCGCCGCCGGTCAGTTGGATGGCGGCGTCCAAGATGCGCGTGACGGCTTCCGTGGCGAACACCTTGCACATGATGGTTTCATTGATGGTGTTGGCGCCGGACTCCGCCAGCCGGGCGGTGCGGAAGAGCATGGCGCGGGCGGCGAAGGCTTCGATGCGCATGTCCGCATAGCGCAGGCGTACGCCCTCCTTGGCGCCGCGCGGCTTGCCGCTGCGGTCCGCTTGGTGCAGATGGTCGGTGATGTGGTCCACCACCCAGCGGGACAGGCCCACGCAATGGGCTGCGATCATCAGCCTGGTGTCGCCAATCTGGCGCATGGCCTTGGGCATTCCCTCGCCGGGCTTGCCGATGAGCTGGCCTTTGGGAACGCTTACGTCGGTGAAAGTGAAGACGGCGTGATGGCTGCCATCCAAAGACTCGAATCGCTCTGCGATCTTGAGCCCGGGGCTATTGGCCTCGACCGCCAGCATCGCCGGGCCTTCGCCGTCGATGCGCACCAGGGTGTTGAGGAAATCGGCGTCGGCGCCGCCGGTGACGTATGACTTGCAGCCGTTGACGATCAGGTCATCCCCTCGCCAACGTCCGGTGGTCGGCTGCTGCGCCGGTTCGGTGAAGGCGAAGGCGGCCCTTTTTTCGCCGCGCAGCATGGGTGTCAGGAGACGGCTGGCCAAGGGTTCGCCACAGCCGGCCAACACGCCCGGGCTCGGGCCAAAGACGGCATCGAGGTAGGGCGGGTTGTGGGCGGCAAGCTCCTCCCGCACCAGGGTTAGGGGCAAGGGTCCCGCCGCGGTGCCGCCGTACTCCGTCGGCTGGGTCATCTGGTGGAAGCCCGCCTGCCGCGATGCGTCACTGACTTGCCGGTGGGCGTTTTCCGTGTGCGCCAGCGGCAGCAGAACCTGCCGGGCGAACTCTGCGGCGCGGCGGCGCAGCTTGGCGAGCTCTCCGGCTAGCAGATCGGGCATGTTAGGGTCCTGTCCGAAATGACACTAAAGCGCTGGCGCCACCAAGATCACCAGGATCAGCAGCAGGCAAGCCAGCATGGCGAGGAAGGCGTAGAAGATAAGGCCCTCACGGCGTGCGGATCGCGTCAGAAACTGCTCCACCTGCTCTGGTTGGCGCACGCTGATGGTGCTGGTGAGGCGGTAGCGGGTAATGCCGTCGCGCTTGGGCAGGCGCACAAAGAGCTCCGGGGTGCGGTCAAGGAGCGCCACGACCTCGGCGAAGGCGATGCCAGTGTGGCGGGAGATTTGCGTCGGGTGCAGCCCTTTGCCCGGATGATCCAGAAAACAGCAGTACAAATCGAATAGACGCCGCACCCGGCCGCGGAAGCGAAAGCGCAATGGAAGCAGGCTGAACATCAGGGCCTAAGTGTACATCGGTTGCCATCCATGGGGCATGTCGGGTGCCATGCCGCAACGCGGGGCGCTGTCGGTGCCACACAGCCGACTGGACAGGTCCAAGTGGCGTGCCAGCGGCTATGCCGCGACGCCGGGGCGGGACGGCCCCCGGCAAAGACCTTTCTGACCTCAAAACCGTCTTGGGAGTTATCACCCCGGTGTTCGGCTCGCCTGCTGATCCAATGGCTCGCACATCCCCTACGATACGCCTGCAGGCAGTGCGAAGGTCTCCGGATTCACAAAAGTAAAGATGAAGGCGCAGCGTCCGCATGTGGTGCGCTGATTGGAGTCCTGTGAAGTGCGGTGCTTCGGTTTCCAGTTAGCGGGGCACGATCACTGGGCGCTCCTGGGCCCCCCCCGCCCATCGCTAAGTGCTTCGGGCCTCATGCGGTCCATGACGTAGGAGAAAGGGACTCGATCAGCCGAATCCCCTCTGTGCGGGCCGCATCCGCCAATGAGCGGTCCAACGTGGCGAGCGGGGCGCCGGTGCGAACCGCCAAATCAAGGTATGCCGCATCATACGCGGTGAGCCGGTGCTTGCGGGCGAGCGCAACGAGCGCCCGTTCGTCGGCGTCGTGGCGGACGCTTATCGGGAGGCGGGCGAGGTCACGCAGGAAGGCGTCGGCTTCGTCCGGTTCAATGCGTCCGCGCCGTTCGTTTACAATCAGGATGTTGCGAATCTCGATGGCCCACAGAGCCGGTGCTATCGCCTGGTCGTCCAGCAGCCGATCCATGGCGGCGTCCGCGACCGCGGACTGCTCGTCAGGAAAGCACCAGCACGCGGTTACGGATGCGTCCAGGACAAAGGGCATCAGGGCTTGCGTCCCTGGTCGCGGGCGTCGAGCAGATCCCGGAGGGGGACCGGGGGGCGACGCGCACGTGCGGCTTTCATCCGCTCGATGATCGCTCTTTGGTCTTCGGTGGCGTCTTCCACGCCGACTAATCTTGCGATTGGAACGCCTCGGCGCGTGATGGTGAATTGCTCGCCACGTTCAACCTGACGAAGCACTTCGGGCAGGCGTGTTTTCGCTTCGTAGGAACCGATCGTTTGCATGGGTTCGTCCCCCACTGACTAGAATGGGCTAGTCTATTCAATAGACTGGTTTGAATCAACGGCACCTCTGACCTGTCGAAACCGCCGCTGCCGCCTATGCTCAAAGCCGAACGCCGGCGCACAGTCCGCGGTCCTTGTCGTATCGACGGCAATCGGGTAGCTTCGGGGATATGAACAATCTCCAAATTCATTCCGTTCGCCCTCCGTTCAATGAGCCGAGACTCGCGGCAGCGGCCATTGCTGCGTTGAGTCGCGCCGATGCGATGGGCCTGCTGTCGCAAGAAGTCATGTGCTTGGACGGCTCAGCCATGCGGGGGGCTCGAACGGGGCATGGCTGAGGCCGGCATTGGCCGTACGCTGCTCGCCGATCTTCATCGCCGGCCGTACGCAGATCCGGTCCCGCTTTCGGCCCTGCTGCAGCAAATCAGCGAGACGTTGGACAGTTCGCCCGCACCCACGCAGGAGTGGCGTACGCTGGAGTGTCTTGGGGCTTGATTTTCTGGCCCGTTTGTTGGGCATCTCTGAATCCAGTGCGCGACGCTATCGGTCGGGCAGCCGCGCCACCCCCGACCCGGCCGCCCTCATTTTCTTGCCTTTGTCGTTTGCGATCTCGCGGGAGCCTACAACGACATCGGTGTTCGGCGCTGGTTCGACCGCAAGCGCAGACGGCTCGGTGGCAACACGCCAGCACAGACGCTGGGTGATGCTTGGTCGCCCGATGATGAGGGACCGCGCTAGGTTAGGGAGCTTTCCAGAGCACTGAGGTCGTCGCCAGCCACATGATCGCATTCCGTCACGCCGATCCACTACGGCGGCCCGAGTGGGGACTGTCCACCAGGATGCGCCGCTAGACGGCGAGGGTTGGCCCCCAAGCAGCTCGTGAACCTATTCGCGCCGTTTTCGATCAATGCGGTATCCCGCGTAGAAGAATGCTGCGATGAGGCCCCAAGCCATCGCGAAGGGCCCCATCTATGACACCCAGCACAAATAATTGATCGCGGTTGGATTCTTGATGGGCTGGGTGCGCTGCACCGGGGGGCGAGGAAAGGTGCAATGGCGCTGAAACTGTGTTGAAATGCGGTTGGGAAAACGAGCTGGGCTTTGTGTGCTTCCAAGCTGACATGTAGCGGCGAGCGGGCCGGGTGGGCGACGGATGTCGCCGCGCCGCCTGCGGGGTGTTCTTCGCCCTGCTGCTCGCGCTGTTCGACCAGCAGGGGGTGGTTGCCGCGGGCCCGACGCTCGCGGTCATTGGCGGTTCGGTGCGCCCGGACCGAAGTGTGACGCTCATCGCGCAGGCCATGGGGAACCCGGTTCGCCTGGAGGCCGAACTTGAACTCGCCGGGGGCGAGACCGCGCCGTCCTGGATGACCGTGACGATGTGGACGGTGGCGGCAACCCAGAACCCCCGGCTTGAGATCGTCTTCTCCCCACCCGAGGACGCCGTTCCGGGAAGTTACACGATTGCCGTGGGCGCGACGGATGGCGAAGGGCTCACCGCGCACGCGCAGATGACTCTTGAGGTGCTGTCGCCGCTGTGCTCCGGAGCGGTGGCGTTCGAGGAGAATGGCGCCTGTTCGGATTGTCCCGCGCACCAAGTTCCAAACGTCTCCAAGACGCGCTGCGACCCCTGCCCGGCGGATTCCGACCGGGCGTTGGACGCCACGGCGTGCGCAGCCTGCGCCGCGGGACTGGGCAGTTCTCCAGGCGAGGCTTGCGGTTGCGGCACGGCGAGCCGGCTGGAGTCCGGCACGTGCGTGGATTGCCCCTTGCACACGGACGCCAGCGAGAATCCGCTCAATTGCCGGGCGTGCCCGGACAACCAACAGCGTCCGGCCGAGGCGCAGGCGTGCGAGAACTGTCCCGCGGGCGAGACCAGCGTCGGCGGCGCGGCCTGCGAGCCGTCGTCGGGACCAAGGCTTGTCCTAAGCGTCGCCTCCACGGCGGTCGCGGAGGACGCGGGGTCGGTCGCCGTGACGCTGACGCTGCGGAACCCGCCCGCGGCGGGCGTGTACCGGAACTGCGGTCTCGATGTGGTGTTGGGCGGGACGGCGCTGCAGGGCGCCGATTTCCAGTTGTCGGCAAAGACCGAGCGGCTGCGCAGCCAGGAGAACTGGACGGCGACCGGAACGCTGACCATTCTGAACGATGCGCTGGTCGAAGGCGATGAGACGCTGAGTCTGGTCGGCGCCTGCCTGGCGAGCAGTTCGCGGGCCGACCCGCCGCACGACCAACTGCCGGCCGACGAACTCGCGATCACGATCACCGACGACGAATCCCTGCCGACGCTGACATTCTCGGTTGCGCCGGAGACCATCGAGGAGTCCTTGGGGGCGCAGACGGTGGCGGTGACGGCTTCGGTCGATTCTGCGCCGGCGACGCCGCTCGCCGTGCCGTTGAGCTTCTCGGGCACCGCCACCGCGAATGAATATGCGGTGGAGGGCACGCGCAGCCTGACGATCGCCGCCGGCGCCCTGAGTGGTTCGCGGGAGCTCACGATCACGCCGCTGGCGGACCAGGAGGCGGACGACGGCGAGACCATCGAGATCGGCTCCACGATCGCGGGGTTTCAGGTCACGGCGGCGACGCTGACGGTCCGGGAGGCGCAGCCGACACTGGTGTTGGGCGTCGCTTCGACGACGGTTGCGGAGGACGCCGGGCGGGTGTCCGTGACCCTGACGCTGGAGGACGCCTTGTCCGGCGTTTACCGCAATTGTGGGCTGGAGGCCGTGGCGGGCGGAACGGCCGAAGCCGGCGCGGACTACAGCCTGCCGGCCGGCAAGCAGCGCTTGCGGCGTTCCGGGAATTGGACGGCGACGGTGACCTTGACCCTGCTTGACGACGATCTGGTTGAAGGCGACGAAACGGTGGTGCTGAGGGGCAAGTGCTCGGCAAGCCGTTCGAACTCCAACCCGCCGCACGATCAATTGGCGGCTAGGGAGCTGACGCTGACGATCACGGACGACGATTCCGATTCGGACCAGCAGGGCCGCAGCCTGCTGCTGTCCGTGAGCCCCGCCGCCGCCACGGAGGGTGCAAGCGGGTCGCACGAGGTTCGCGCGACGCTGACGGGAGCATCCGAGGTGCCCTCCCAGGACGTGGTGATGACGCTGGCGCTGGGCGGCACGGCGACGGACGGGGCGGACTACCGGCTGACGGGGTCGAGGACGCTGACAATCGCCGGCGGCGACGCGACGCTGACCGGCAGCGCGGCGTTCGATATCGCCGTGGCCGTGGACGATGTTCAGGAGGGCGACGAAACCATCGAGTTCAGCGTTTCGCAGATTGCCGAGGGCACGGAAGTGGAAACGCTGCCGTCACCGGCGACGGCGACGGTGACGATTGTGGACCTGTGGGAGGCGCCGCCGGCGCCCCTGGCCGTGGGGGCCGCGCCCGCCGCAAGCGATCCCACCCATGCGCTGACGATCACCTGGAGGGCGCCCTCGGCGTCTCCGTCGGTGACCTCATATGCGGTGGAGCATCGTCTTCCGGCCGGCGTCTGGTCGTCCCGGTCGGTGCCGGCGCCAGCCGAGTCGACGACGCTGACCGGGCTGATGGCGGGCGCCGAGTACGAAGTCCGCGTGGCGGCGACCAACGCGGCGGGGGCGGGAGCGGTCTCGGACGTGGTCAGCGGGCGCACGGACCCAATGCCCTGCGCGCCCGGGGCGCCGGGCGTGACGGCGCCCGCAACGGGCGGTTCGGCGCAACTGGATGTCTCCTGGACGGCTGCGGCCTGCGGTGCCGGCGCGATCGACCGCTACGAGGTTCGCTACCGCGAAAACCCGCAGTTCGAGGATGAGGTTTCGGACTGGCGGCGCCAGCAGACAACCGGGCTCATGGCAAGTCTGCTGGGTTTGGTGCCGGATACGGCCTACGAGGTTCGGGTGCGCGCGGTAAGCGACACGGGGGGCAACAGCAGATGGTCGGCGAGCGGGTTCGGGCGCACCACCGTGGATCCGAACGTGCCGCCCCGGCCCGGAACGCCGGACGTGGTCGGCGGCAGCCGGCAGGTGTCGTTTTCCTGGGAAACGGTGAGCTGGACGGACCCGGCCACGAACACCGCGGATCCGGTGGCCGGCTACCGCTATCGCCACCGCGTTGTCGATGGCGTCTGGTCCGTCGCCTCCGACAAGACGGCCACCGCGGGGGAGTTGTCCGCGGGGGTCGCGGGCGCGGTGATCACCGGGCTGGAGACCGGTGCCTGGTACGAGGTCCAGGTTAGGGCGGTGAACCGGGCGGGCGGCGACGAGCACCCGGGCAAGTGGTCGCCGTCGGGACGCGCGCGCACCCATGGCGCACCGGACCGGGTGGGGATGCCGGCGGCGTTTCGGGACGGCAGCATGGCGGAGGTGCTGTGGGAGGCGCCGGACAACGGCGGCTCATCCATCGTGGACTACGACGTGCACTACCGCAAGACGGGGGCGGCTGACTGGCTGACGCACCCGTTCGACTGCGGCATGGCGTCGCCCTGTCCAACGGAGACGACCGTGGCGGGGTTGGAGACCGGAGCGTCCTACGAGGTTGAGGTGCTGGCGAAGAACGCGGTTGGTTCAGGCGAATGGTCGCCGCCCGCGCCGGTGCAGCCCATCAAGCTGCTGCGCATATCCTTCGGCGCCGCCCAGGTGGCGGTGGATGAGGGGGGCAGCGCCACCATCAACGTGCGTCTGAACAAGAACGCGGACCGCGACGTGACGGTCGGCGTTGTGGTGGCGGCCCAGGGAGAAACGGCAACGACCGACTACACCGTGCAGGGGCTGACGGACGGCGGATTGACGTTTTTGAACGGCACGATGGCGCAGGGTCTGACGGTGCTGGCGAATCAGGACGCGGACCTGGACGACGAGCAGGTGCTGCTGGGTTTCGGCGCCCTGCCGGCGGCGGTGATCCGGAAGGCGCCGGCGGCGGTGACGCTGGACATCGCCGACGACGACATGGCGCTGGTGCCGGACGCCTGCGGCGCCGTGGTCTGCAGCGATGGGGCCTGCGACGACCCGGCGGACGACGACACGGGTTCCTGCGCGGGCGGGAGCTACGGCGACGCCGCGGACAGCGGCACCCACTGGAACTGGCTGTGCGGCTCGCGCAGCTGCGAGGCGCACAAGCCGGTGAACGGGGTTTGCGACAACACCCAAGTCAACGGCTGCCTGATGGGCGTGGCGAACGACGCCGCGGTGGACGACACGGACGAGCGCTTCCGGTGGCGCTGCGACGGCGCGCACGGCGGCGCGGATTCGGGGACCTGCAGCATCGCGAAGGATGGCTGTCCGGCGACCGCCAGGAACAACTGCGAACTGGCGGCAACCGCCTCCGGGGGCGATTCCGGCGCCTGCGCCGCCGGCTACGACGGCGCCTGCCTCTATGTGTGCGACAACGGGGCGTGGGAGCGGACCAGCAACACCTGCGTCCGCCCGGACGCCTGCGGCGCCGTGGTCTGCAGCGATGGGGCCTGCGACGACCCGGCGGACGACGACACGGGTTCCTGCGCGGGCGGGAGCTACGGCGACGCCGCGGACAGCGGCACCCACTGGAACTGGCTGTGCGGCTCGCGCAGCTGCGAGGCGCACAAGCCGGTGAACGGGGTTTGCGACAACACCCAAGTCAACGGCTGCCTGATGGGCGTGGCGAACGACGCCGCGGTGGACGACACGGACGAGCGCTTCCGGTGGCGCTGCGACGGCGCGCACGGCGGCGCGGATTCGGGGACCTGCAGCATCGCGAAGGATGGCTGTCCGGCGACCGCCAGGAACAACTGCGAACTGGCGGCAACCGCCTCCGGGGGCGATTCCGGCGCCTGCGCCGCCGGCTACGACGGCGCCTGCCTCTATGCGTGCGACAACGGGGCGTGGGAGCGGACCAGCAACACCTGTGCCCGCCCGCCCGCCTGCGGCGCCGGCAACGAGCAGTGCGCACTGGGCACGTCGACCGACCTGGACGACACCCTGTTTCCACGCACAGGCGCATACAAGTGGCGATGCGTCGAAGGAACCTCGTCACAGAACTGTGAATTGCAGGCGGGGGCCTGTTCGGACAACAAGATTCGTGTGCTCAGGAATGTGGACCGCGACAGCGCCCTGGAGCGGGTCTGCGTTTCCTGCGGGACGAATGAGGCGCCGGACAACGACCGAACAAGCTGCGAGTGCGCGGCCGGCCACCATCGCCATGATGGCGCCTGTGTTCCGAATCCGGTTTGTGCGGCGAATCTCACGGAGGCGCCGACGCCGGCGACGGGATGCACGGTCGGCGTTTTCAGTGAGCCGCCCGATGACATCGAGGAGAGGAACGGCGTTTGCGGGGCGCAGGAGAATGCCTGCGCGCGGGGCCGATCGAAGGATCTTGCGGACAAGGCGCCGGTCAACCGCGTCTGCGGCGAGACCGTGGACACCTGCGTTCCCGGGGGCGGCGTCGTCGAGCTGGACGATTCATCGACGCACCATCGCTGGAAGTGCGTTGGCGAAAACGGGCGCAAGCAGTGGCGCTGCGACGGCACTGAGGGCGAGTGGCGGTGGTCGTGCGCCAACGGCGGCAGGACGAATTCCGCCTGCGCCTTGGGAAGCGGGGAGTTCGGCGAATCGAGCGGCGTATGCAGCGTGGACGGCGCTGCCGGCACCGGCGCAACCTGCGAACTCGCCAAACAGCCAGTCTGCGGCGCCGTCAACGAGCAGTGCGTACTGGGTGCGTCGACCGATATGAACGACACGCTGAACCCGGACACCCACCATTGGCAATGTGTCAACGGAACCTCTTCACAGACCTGTGAAGTGCAGGCTGAGGCTTGTCCGGACAACAAGATTCGTGTGCTCAGGAATGCGGACGGCGACAGCGCCCTGGAGCGGGTCTGCGAGCCCTGCGGGACCAATGAGGTGCCGAACCCCGGGCAGAGCGGTTGCGTGTGCAAGAACGGCTTCCACCGGAAGGCCGACGGGACGTGCGAACGGAATCCCATGTGCATGAATGTCGGGACGGACCCGCCCACCGCCGCCAACGCCTGCAAGCCGGTCGGCGCGTCCCTGTTCGACAGGAACCACACCGAGCCGATGCACGGCGACTGCGGGGAGGTGGCGGACACCTGCGACGACGGGAGCGCACGGGTCGACGATCCTCCCGACGACCCGCCGACAATTGGCGTCTGCGGGGCGGTCGACAACGCATGCGCGCCGAGCGCCTCCATGGATGTCGATGACACGCTGACGCATGTCAAATGGCAGTGTCTGGGGGCGCCCGGCAAGAGCAAGTGGACCTGCCCCGGGACG
>CAYGBY010000006.1:0-16549 GCA_964348115.1 uncultured Pseudomonadales bacterium | reverse complement strand
CAAGGACGGCTTCCACCGGAAGGCCGACGGGACGTGCGAACGGAATCCCATGTGCGTGAATGTCGGGACGGGCTCGCCCACCGCCGCCAACGCCTGCGAGCCGGTCGGTGCGTCCCTGTTCGACAAGAAACACACCCGGCCGGTGCACGGCGACTGCGGGGAGGGGGTGGACGCCTGCGACGACGGGAGCAGGGCGGTCGACGATCCCGACGACCCGCCGACAATTGGCGTCTGCGGAACGGCCAACAACAAATGTACACCGAGCGCCTCCATGGATGTCCATGACACGCTGGAGCATTACAAATGGAAGTGTCTGGGGGCGCCCGGCAAGAGCAAGTGGACCTGCCCCGGGACGGCGGGCGGGTGGACCTGGAATTGCCGCCACGGCGAGGAGGACGTCTCCGGGTGCGCACGGGAGGATCCCGCCAGGTCCGCCTCCTGCTCGGTCCCCGGCCCTTCGCCGCTGGCCACGAACTGCATGGTTGAGGGACCGCCGTGCCCCGAGAACGCCCATCCCGTCCTTCGCGACATAAACGGCGACGGCGTCCTGGAGCGGATCTGCGAGTGCAATGCCGGTTTCCATGATATGGATGAGAGCCCTGTTACGGCGTCATGCGTGATGGAACCAGCCTGCAGCCAGACCGTGATAAATGGCTGCGATGAGGGGGATTTCGTGCAGCTTCCGGACTCCTCGAACCCCGAGCAACACCGCTGGCAGTGCAGCATCGGAGCCGGCGCTAAAGCGACAACTTGCGAGAAATCAGTGAACTGCGCCGAAGCCAAGCGGTGGTCCAACAACGAGTGGTCCTGCCCGTCCTATGCCCAGGTGAACTGTGCGAGCGCCGGCGGAACCTGGGGCGCCGGGCGCTGCGAGTTCAGCAGCACGTCCTGCCCGGCGGTGGGCTGGACGGAGGTGGCCACCACCACCAGCGCGAAAACCTGCAGCGGCGCGAACCTGTCCCTGATATGCGGCGCGGCGCCGCATCCGTTCTCCTGCACGACGGGCTCCCACGACTCGTCCAGTGCGGCGGTGGAGCAGTGCCGGTACGCCAGCCAGCGCTTCGAGATCTATCCGGGCTTCCCGAGCGGGGGCTGCAGGACGTACATCTTCACCTGCACGGCGACGGTGACCTCGGTGGAGTGCCGGGCCTGTTCGCACGGGTCGCCGTGCAACTGCCCGATTTCGGGCGGGCTGATTCCGGTGGTGACTTGCTGGAGCGGCGCCGCCAACAGCTGTGGGTCGTGCGTTGGGCTCTAGTAGCCGGAGCAGGCGGGCGAAACTGAATGGGAGGATACGATGGACGGACGGACTTGGATTCGTGACTTGGCTGCGGCTTTGCTGGTGGTGCTGGCGCTCGGAGGCTGCGGCGGCGGCGGGGACGGCGGCCCGCCGCCGGTGGACACCGACCGGGACGGCGTCGCCGACCACCTTGACCCGGATGACGACAACGACGGGGTGGCGGATGTTGAAGACCCGGCGCCCCTGGATCCGGACATCCCGGTGGAGGTGGACATCCCGGACCCCATCCTGCGCAAGGTTCTTGAGAGCGGGAGCGTACTGGACAAGGCGCCGGGCGCGCCCATCTACGCCCACGAGCTGGCGGCGCTGGATGATCTGAGTCTGTACAGGGGCGTAGGCGCCGAGCCCGTTCGCAGCCTGGAGGGCCTGCAGCACGCCACGGCCCTCGAATTTTTGAACCTGTCCCACCAGGCGGTGTTCGACCTCTCGCCCTTAGCGGACCTCACCGCGCTCCAAACCCTGATTCTCGCCAACAACAGAATCAGGGACATATCGCCCTTGGCCGGACTGGTCAATCTGTACTCTCTGCATCTGAACAGCAATCCAACCCTGAAGGACCTGACCCCCCTTGCCGGCATGACCCGCCTGGTGCACCTGTACCTGCAGTTCTGCACAATTTCCGACGTCTCGCCCTTGGCGGGGCTGACCGAACTCGAGTCGCTGAATTTGCACTACAACCTGATATCCGACCTCTCGCCCCTGGCGGGGCTGACCCGGTTGACGGAACTGAGTGTCTCCGGCAACCATCTTGTGGAGGATCTCTCGCCCCTGGCGGACATGACCGGCCTGACGCGCCTCCATGCCTTTGCCCTGTCCATGTCCGACATCTCGCCACTTGCCGGCATGACCAAGCTGACGCAGCTCGCGTTGGGCAGGTGGGGCTACTACGCGAAGGAACGACTGCCACTCGACCTCTCGCCCCTGGCGGGCATGACGGAAATGGAGTCGCTGTTGGTCAGACGCTTCGACGTGTCCGACCTCTCGCCCCTGGCCGGCATGGCCGGGTTGACGGAGCTCTACATGACCGAAAACCGAATCTCCGATCTGTCGCCCCTGGCTGGGCTGGGCAAGCTGACGAAACTCTACTTGTCTGAAAACCGGATTTCCGACCTGTCGCCGCTGGTGGCGAACGACGGGCTGGGCGAGGGGGACCGGGTGGTCGTGCCGCTGAACCCGCTGGACGCGGCGTCGCTGGACCGGCACGCCCCGGACCTGCGGGCACGGGGCGTCGACATCGTGTACGACGCGTTCGCCGTGCGGCCGGGGGACACGCCGCTGATCTACAACGACAACGTGTTCGTTCTGCACGCCCCCGTGGAGGGCCGGCTGAGCGAGCAGGACCCGCAGGCGATCGCGCGGGAGTTCTACCGGCATTTCGAGGACGCCTTCGACTTCCTGATGGTGCTCCCCGCCAGCTATATCGACCGCTCGACGGGTCGGTTCGGCCATTACATTCGGGTTTCGAACGATGTGCAGGGGATCGGTTTGCCGCTGGACTCCGACGCGTCGCGCTATGGGTCGGAGGGCCGGCTCAAGGGGATCCCGGTCCTCTTCAAATACGACGGTCTTTCGCCCGCCGGCGGCGTCGCGGCCCACGAACTGCTGCACCAGTGGGGCGCCTACGTCGTGCGCACAAGCGACCTTGCGCACTGGGGCTTCAGCAGCGCCGACGGCATGCACGGCGGTTTCGACATCAAGGAGCTCGTCGACCACGGCGGCGGGCGGTATTCGGCCGGCCGTTTTTCCCGGGTCGGCTATCTGGCGCACACCCAACCCTACAGTCCCATTGAACTGTACCTGATGGGGCTTGCGCCGCCGGAGGAGGTGCCGGACCTGTGGGTGGCGGAGGACGGCGAACTGGCGCTGGACGAGGAGGGCCGCGTGATTCTCGCGGACCAGGGCGGCTACCTGTTCAGCGCCGGCAAGGTCAGGACCTACGCCATCGAGGACATCATCGCCCTGCGCGGCCCGCGGGTTCCGGCCTATCCGGACGCGCAGCGGACGTTCCGGGCGGCGGCGGTGCTGGTGATCGAAAACGGCGCCTCGGTTCCCGAGTTTTGGCTGCGGGAAGTCAGCGAGGACGCCGTCTGGTTCAGCCATCCGGGGGAGGGCGACGTGGGGGGGTACTGGAACTTCCACGACACGACCGGCGGGCGCGCGACCATCGAGATGGACGGGCTGTCGCGGCACAACACCCGCGAGGCCTTGCCGAGGCGGCGCGGGTCCGGCAGTGCGCGGCTGCCCGCGCGCGGACGCCCCGATTGGCCCGCCCCCCGGGGAGCGGCGCCTGACGCGCCGACGCCGATGCGCCTGGAGGCCCTGCCCGAGACGCCCCACGGGCATGCCGGCGGCACCCCGTGAGTCCCTTGGCGGACGGCGGCTGGCCTCTTGGCCGCGCAGGCGAACGAAGAGGGAGGCGATCCATGGCCGCCCGCGAACGGAAGGGAGCGATCGGGCTGGCCCTGGCGCTGTTGCTGACCTTGGGGCTCGCCGGTGCGCCCGCGCAGGCGGCGGAGGCTTCCGGCGGGGACGAGGGGGGCGGTTCGCAGGAAGCGGCGCCCGTCCCGCCGGGGCCGCCGCGGAATCTGACCGCGACCTACGGCGGGCCGCACCCGGGCGACCCCCAATACGCTGAGATTGGCGTCGTCTGGGAGGCTTCCGAGGACAGCGGCGGCGAGCCGGTTCGGGGCTACGCGCTGGCGTTCGGCTGGGGCGGGCAGTGTCCGGCGATGGCGGAGGCCGACGACGCCTATGTGGTCGACGAACATGCGCGGCCGGATTACACGTCCAACATAGGCCAGTACGAGTATGGGGTGGCCTATTGCTGGAAAGTCCGTGCTTTCACGGACGCCGAGGGGCTTGAGGCGGGCGACTGGACCGAGCCGGTGGGCCTGACGGCGGAGCGCTAGGCGCCCCTGCTGGGGCGCTATCGTCCGCGCCGTGCGGCCTCGGAGAATCCTGGACGGGCCGCGCCGATCAATTCCACCTCCATGGCGCCCAGGGACAGGCGGCCCTGCGCAAGCATTTGCTCAAGCACCAGAACCCGGCGCACATAGCCGCGGTGCGGTGCGCAAGGCCCCCCGGTCAGGGCGTACTGGGCGCAGGTCTGCGGAACGACATGGGGAAAGTCCCGGGCGAATTGGGATTGCGACAGCCTCTCAATGTACCGGCGGGAGCGCTCCTCGGAGACGACCGCAGGGCGGTCGATCAGCCGGTTCTTGTAGCGTTCCGTCACCAGGTCGAGCAGCCGGCGCCTGGCCTCGGCTGTCCAGCCGGCGATGTCCGGAACGCTCAGGGCGGAGTAGTACAGCCGTCCCACTTCCTCCGGCGGGCCGTCGGGCAACTCGTCGTACGGTGCGGCAACGCCCGCCGCGCCTGTCTGCGCGGCGGGCGCCGCCAAGGAGGCCTGCGCCGCCAACACCGCAATGGCGCCAAGCAGCGCGGCGATGGGGCGATGAAGCGGGGCGACGCGGATGCGGTTTGATCTGCTCATGTTTGCTTCTGGCTCTGAGTTGGGCTCGATTGGGTCGGTTTCCTCACGGGAAGCAGATTAACTGATACTTCGTCCATTTTACGGATTTCGAGCCAAAACGCACCCCCCGTACAGACATCCCGCTCATTCGGCGTTGCACTGCACACGCCGATGGTGCATAATCCGCATCATGCGGATCCGGCACAGGGGATTGCGGGAACTGGCGGCGTATGGGCGGAGCGCCAAGGTGCCGCCGAACCGGACGCGGCGGCTGCTGGAGATGCTTGCGGTGCTGCGGGTGGCGTCGGACCCGTCGGAAATGGACATCCCCGGATACCGCCTGCATCCGCTGAGGGGCGACCGGGCCGGATTCTGGAGCGTCCGCGTGACCGGCAACTGGCGGCTGGTGTTCCGGTTCGAGGCCGGCGAGGCCGTGGACATCGATTTGGTGGACTACCACTAGGGAGCGAGACATGGGAGACGACGCAAGCGCACTCGACGGGATACGCCCGGGGACGTGCCTGCGGGATCCGGTGGACGACTGCGGCTTGGGCCGGGGCGCGGTGGCCGCCGCCCTCGGGCTGAACCGCAGCAGCCTGTACCGGCTGCTGAGGGGCGATCTGTCGATCACCCCGCGCATCGCGGTTGGCCTGGAGAACATCGGAATCGGCAAGGCGGAGATGTGGATGCGGCTGCAGGCGAAGCACGATCTGGCCATCGAGCGCCGGCGGCAAGCCGCCGCGTGACGCACTGCGGGACAGCACATTAGCAGGGCGCATTGGCTGCCGCGATGCAGCGCTTGGGGGCGGGATGGCCTTCCTTGGTGCGGCTTGCATCCTTTGCATCCAGGCCATCGGCCAAAGAATGGTGGCGCATCCAGGGGGTGCTGCGCTGCTCCTCCGTGGTGGTGGTGCTGAGGTCGAGGATCTCCACGGCGCGCAGCCCGGCCTCCTGCATCCATTGCGCCAGTGCGCCGGGTGTGGGAATGACGTGGACATTGCCCATGTTGGCGTAGCGGCCAACTGGACGCAGCGGCGCCGACGCATCCACCACCAAGCTCTCCACCAGCAGCCGTCCTGCGGGCTTCAGGCAGCGTTGCAGGGCGGCAAGATGCTCCTTGGGGCGTCGTGTGTGGTAGAGCACCCCCATGCTGAAAGCCGCGTCGAAGCGGCCCTCGGCAAGCCTTGCGGGCAGCTGTTCGAACCGCAGGGGCAGCACCCAGTTGCGCAGGCTGCCCAAGTAGCGGTTGATGGCCTGATGCTGCATGTGGCACAGCGGGTTGCCGTCCACACCCACCACCAGCGCGGCTCCGGCCTGCAGCATCCGCCAGCCGAAGTAGCCGTTGCCGCAGCCCACATCCAGCACCCTGGCGCCGGCCAGCGCCATCGCGGGCGCCACCCGCCGCCACTTCAGATCGCTGCGCCACTCCGCATCGATTTGGATGCCGAACAGGTCGAACGGCCCCTTGCGCCAAGGATGCAGGGTTGCCAGGCAGTTGCGCAGAAGGTCCAGGTCCGCCTCGGCCATCGCGCCCTGCGCGCCGACGGCGTCGCCAAGTGCGCAGCGGGCGCCCGTTGCGGCGGGCAGGCGGCGCAAAGCCCCTTGCCAGCGGCCGTAGAGGCCGTGGGTGTGCAGATTGCGCCATAGCGCAGGGTCGAGCTCGGCCCAGTCCGGCAGCAAGCGGTAAAGCGGGGCAAAGCGCCGGTCCAAGCTTTTCCCTAGAAGAAGGCTGTCCGACGGCTTTCGATCAGCTTGGTTAGGATCAGGATCCCCTCCGTCCGAATGCTTCCCTGGAGGAAGGCTGTCCGACGCCTGCAACCGTCCGCCCATCCTTTCCCCATGTCATTCCCGGTGAATTCTTCGCTATAGTAGCCGTTCGCCATGGAAAACGATCAGCTAAACAACCCCGCCCTGTACGTCAACCGGGAACTCTCCCTGCTGGAGTTCCACCGCCGAGTCTTGGCCCAGGCTAAGGATGAGGCCCTGCCGCTGCTTGAGCGGCTGCGGTTCCTGTGCATCACCAGTTCCCTGCTAGATGAGTTCTTCGAGATTCGCGTCGCCGGCCTGAAGGAGCAGGAGGCCTACGGCGCGGTGCAGCGTGGTCCAGACAACCTGACCCCTTCGGAGCAGCTGCGCCGCATTGCCGCCGTGGCCCGCATCTTGATAGATGAACAGTACCAGGTGCTGAATGACCTGCTGCTGCCGGCCCTGCAGGCCGAGGGCATCCGCTTCATCAACAAGGAGCAGTGGAGCGCCGGCCAGCGCAAATGGATCAAGCGCTACTTCACCCACGAACTCGCCCCCATAATGAGCCCCATCGGCCTGGACCCTGCACATCCCTTTCCGCAGCCGTTGAACAAGAGCCTCACCTTCATCGTCAACCTGAAGGGCAAGGACGCCTTCGGGCGCAACAGCGGCAAGGCCATCGTCCAAGCGCCCCGCGCCCTGCCCAGGGTGGTGCGGCTGCCGGAATCCTGCGCCCAGGGTCCCAATGAGTTCGTGCTGCTTTCCGCCATCATCGATGCCCACATGGACGAGTTGTTTCCGGGAATGCAGGCCACGGGGGTGTATCAGTTCCGCGTCACCCGCAATAGCGACTTGTTCGTGGACGAGGAGGAGGTGGACGACCTGCTGCGCGCCCTGGAGGGGGAGCTGTCCTCCCGCCGCTACGGCGATGCGGTGCGCTTGGAGGTGGCCCGGGACTGCCCGAAGGAGCTTGAGGCTTTTCTGACTGCCAAGTTCAACCTGTCCAAGGACGATGTCTATCGCTGCAATGGCCCGGTGAACCTCATGCGGCTGACCACCGTGCCGGACTTGGTGGATCGCCCGGAGCTGAAGTACTCCGGGTTCACCCCAGGCGTGCCGGAGGGCATTCGCCGCGCCAACGACATGTTCGAGGCCATCGCCGCCGGGGACCTGCTGCTGCACCACCCATTCGAATCCTTCGCCCCGTTCCTGGAGTTTCTGCGCCAGGCCGCCAAGGACCCGGACGTGCTGTCCATCCGCCAGACCCTATACCGCACCGGTGCCCAGTCCGCCGTAGTGGAGGCGTTGACGGACGCCGCCGCCAACGGCAAGGAGGTGCTGGTGGTGGTGGAGTTGCGGGCGCGTTTTGACGAGGCCGCCAACATCGAGCTCGCCACCCGCCTGCAAAGCGTCGGCGCCCAGGTGGTCTATGGCGTAGTGGGCCACAAGACCCACGCCAAGATGTGCATGGTCATCCGCCGGGAGGGCCGCAAGCTGAAGCGCTACGTGCACTTGGGCACCGGCAACTACCACACGCGCACCGTCCGGCTGTATACGGACTACGGACTGTTTACCTGCGACGACGCAGTGGGCAATGATGTGCAGCGGGTGTTCCACCAGTTGACGGCCATGGGCCGCGCCGGACGCTTGCGCAAGCTGCTGCAGTCTCCCTTCACCCTGCACAGCTCCATGCTGGCGTACATCGATGGGGAGGCCGCCAACGCCGCCGCCGGCCGGCCGGCTCGGGTGATGGCCAAGATGAACTCCCTGGTGGAGCCCGGCGTCATCCAGGCCCTGTACCGGGCCAGCCGGGCGGGTGTGCAGGTGGACCTGATCGTGCGCGGCATCTGCGCCCTGCGCCCGGGGGTGGAAGGCGTTTCGGAGAACATTCGCGTCCGCTCCGTCGTGGGCCGCTTCCTGGAGCACACCCGGGTCTTCTACTTTGAGAACGACAGCGACCCCAAGGTCTATCTGTCCAGTGCGGACTGGATGGGCCGCAACTTTTTCAACAGGGTGGAGGTGTGCTTTCCCGTGGAGAACGAAGTCCTGCGCAAGCGGGTGGTGGCCGAGTCCTTTGACGCCTACCTGGCGGACAGCCGCCAAGCTTGGCGACTGCGTGCGGACGGCGCTTACGAGCCGGCTGGTGGCCAGGGCGCCGATCGAGAGAGCGCCCAAGAGTCGCTGTTGGCTGCGCTGGCCGCAGATTAGGGAGCCTCTGAACAAGTCGCGTTCGCCCAGCGCCCCGCTGCGCGCGGGCGGCGATGGCGCCGCGGCTATGGTCAGGATCTGGTCCGCTTCGGCCTGTCCCCGATAATAGGTGTCCGCAGGCGGCGCTGGCGCCGCGGCCATGGGCGGGCAGCCCACAGCGTGGCGGGAATTCCACAGTTGGATGTTGACATGGGCATAGAACGTGTCACTGTCAGTGAATCAAGTCGGGAGCATCAGAAGAGGGCCACAAGTGAAGATTCTGCGTACGCCGGACCGCTGTTTCGAGGGGCTGGCGGATTACCCATTTCAGCCGCACTACACCAACATCGAGACCCACGACGGCAGCGAGCTGCGCATTCATCACTTGGACGAAGGGCCGCAGGACGGCGCGTTGGTGTTGTGCATGCACGGCCAGCCGGTGTGGAGCTACCTTTACCGCAAGATGATTCCCCTTCTGGTGGGGGCCGGCATGCGCGTCATCGCGCCGGACCTGCCCGGCTACGGCAAGTCTGACAAACCGGCGGCGCGGCGGGACTACACCTACGAGCGCCAGGTCCAGTGGATGGGTCAATGGCTGACCCGGAACGACTTCTCCGGCATCACCTTCTTCGGCCAGGACTGGGGAGGCCTGATCGGCCTGCGTCTGGTGGTCAACCACGCGGACCGGTTCGATCGGGTGGCCATTTCCAACACTGGCCTGCCCTACAACCCCGATGTTCCACAGGCGCTGGTCGCCGAAGTGGAGGAATTCCGCGCCAAGGCGCCCACCCCCACGCTGCCGGAGATGCAGCAGGCTTTGAGCGGCATGTCAGGCGACCCGGCCAGGAAATTCGCTTACTGGCAGAAGTTCTGCTGGGAGACCGAAGACATGCCCATAGGCCTGATGATGTCGATGATGTTGGAGAAACAGGCCAATCTGACGCGCGCATTGAAATTTCTGCTGTATCGCCTAGGCGTGCGCTCGCCGCTCGCCACGCCCTTGGCCAAGGCGTACGAGGCGCCGTTCCCGGACCCTTCCTACAAGATGGGCCCGCGAGCCATGCCCAGCCAGGTGCCGACCTTGCCGACATCCCCTTCCCTGGACGTGCAGGCAAAGGCATGGCGGTTCTTCGAGACTTTCGCAAAGCCGTTTGTCTGCGCTTTCGCCGACAACGACCCGGTGACCGCCGGAGGCGACGCCCCGTTCAGGGCGCGCGTGCCCGGCGCCCAAGGCCAGCCCCATGCCACCATACGGGGCGGCGGCCACTTCGTTCAGGAAAACGCGCCGCAGCAGGTCAGCCAAGTCATCATCGACCTGATAGGCGCCAGCTAGTGTGCTGTCCCGCAAGCAAGTGGGTTTTAGTCGCTAGGCCGTGAGGAGCAACGCGGCTGGGGGCCAAAAGGGCCACGAATAATCACACTTGCTTGCGGGACAGCACACTAGGGAACCTCTGAACAAGTCCTGGAAGCCCAGCGCCCCGCGGCGCACGGGCTGTGGAGTCCCCGCCGCGCTTCGGATTGCCTTTCCTTGGCCGCAACGCCATCTCCGCCCGCAAACGGCGGGGCGCTGGGCGAACGCGACTTGTTCAGAGGTTCCCTAGGCGCATTCACGCTTCAGCCCGCCTGCCGGGTTAGCGGATCGACCTCGCCCCACACCACCGAAACTCGTGCACTACCGAAATGCCGGCCGCATCGCCTGCTGGGTTAGCGGTTCAACCTCGCCCCATACGGCCTCACCGTTGCGGCGCATCAGCTCCAGAAAGGGCGCCGGCAGCCACTGCGCAACCCCAGTTGCGTAGGCTGGCAGTGCTTGGACCCGGCCATACCAGTCCAGCAGGTTGGGACGGGCCTCGATCAGCGTGCTCATGAACAGGTTGTCCAGGCGCAGCACATAGGGCAGGACGGCGGCGTCGGCGAGGCCGAATCCATCGCCCGACAGCCAGCCGCCGCTGGCGAGCGCCCGCTCCAGCCGATCCAGCAAACCGACCATCGTGCGGAGCGCACCGGCAAACTCCGGCGCCTTGACGCCCTGTTCGATGACGCTGCGCCGCGCTGCGCGGCGGGCCGGATCCGGGATTGCCTGGATGTTGGCTTCGCGAACTTCCTTGGGTTGCCGAAGCAGCAGGGAGCGCGGTCCGATGGCAAAGGTCACCACGCCCGTTGCCGGATGATATTTCTCATCGACCAACTTGGACCACAGGCGTGCTGCATGGCGGGCCGATGGATCGCTGGGCAGCATGGCCGGTTCCGGAAAGCTGTCGTTGAGGTATTCGTTGATCAACGTTGATTCGATCAGCACCGCCCCATCGTTCACGAGGGTGGGCACAACGTGGTTGGGATTGAGCTTGACGTATTCCGGGTCGTGCTGGCCGCCGCCGATCAGATCGATTTCGTGGGATGCGAACTCGATGCCTTTTTGCGCCAGCACCAGCCGTACTTTTTGGGAACAGGTGGAGACGGCGTTGTGATGGAGCTCAAGCATTGTCAGTTGCCTCGGTGGATGGGCGAAACAGTATAATCCTATCGTCCCAAAGGATCTGGCCCGCATGTGGATGCGCCGCGGCCGGGGAACGCCCGGTGCCGGATCGGGTAGCCTTCAGTGAACGACAAACCCACTGGAAGGAGACCGATCCACGAACATCTGAGCGTCCCCGATCGCGCCGTCGCCGGTGGGCTTCGGAATGGCCGCATCGGTCACGAAATCGATGCTCCTGAAGATCGGTTGGGCAAATATCCAGTCCAGCGCATGGATGGCGTACTGGGAACGAATCGCTCCTATGGCACGCTCCTTCATGGTGCCGTACAAGTCCATGATCGCTTGAGTTTTCGCTAGGTTCTCCTCAGCCTGCGCCTGGACCGCTCGGAGGAAGAACCGGCATCAGCCCGTCCAGTCATCATCGCGGGAAACGGCCAACAGGCCATCGTAGTAGGCGTCTCGATGGGCTTCAAAATAGGCGCTGATGTAGAACATGGGTGCATGGATGAGGCCGTTCCGCCACAGAAACAGGGGCACCAGCATGCGTCCTAAACGGCCGTTGCCGTCCAGGAACGGGTGCAGCGCTTCGAACTCGGCATGCAGAATGGCGAGTTGCACCAGACGGTCAGGGGCGTCCTGGTGCATGTAGCGTTCCCACGCGGTCATAGCGTCGGGCAAACCCTCCGCGCCCGGGGGCACGAAATGGGCCTCTTCGATGCCGCATCCGGGCGGGCCGATCCAGTTGGCCATGCGTCGATACTCCCCGGGCGCCCTGCCTTCGCCGCGCACACCGGAAAGCAGCACACGATGCGCCTCGAGGATAACGCGCCGGCACAGCGGCAGCTTCTCCAGCATTCTCTCCGCCCGCCTCATGGCGGCGCGGTAGTTGAGCACCTCGTGAATATCGTCGCGACGCATGGGCGAAGCTGGTTTTCGTCCGGCTTGGAACTCCAGCACCTCGCCGCGACGGTCGCGGAACCGGCCGCCGACCCGGTCCCGGGCCAGGAACCACAGGCAGGCCGGGATCTGCGTCGAGTAGAAGAGCTGGCCCGGCAGCGCCACCATGCAATCCACCAGCCCCGCCTCGATCAGGGCCCGGCGGATCGCCCCCTCGCCGCCCTTCTTGCCCTCCGCGCTCGCGAACTGCGACAGGAAGTATTCATAGACCCGGCCGAGCACATCCTTGGATCGGGCGTCCGCGTCGCCCACCTTGATGTTGCCAACCATGTCGATGAGCCGGCCCAAGCGGATGGTGTCGAGCATAGGCCGTGCATAGCCCTTGAGCGCCGGATTGTCGCGCTCGACCGCTGTCATGGCTTCGTCCACGACCTGGCCGATGGTTGGTTGCCGCGCCTGCGCTTTGAGATTTCGCCAACGCCCTTCCGGCGGCATCCAGAAGATGTTCTCGGCCTGGTATTCGTCGGGGTCCTCCGGGTCGGCGCCCTGATCCTGCTCCGCGACGAGGCGGGCATGGCGCTCCTCGAACGCGTCGGAGATGTATTTCAGGAAGATCAGCCCAAGGACGACATGTTTGTACTCGGCCGCGTCCATCGAGCCGCGCAGCGCGTCGGCCATCGCCCACAGCTCGGCTTCGTAGCCGGTCGTGGCGCCCTGGACGACAGCGGTGTTGCCAGTCTCAGGCTTCTGTTTTCTCGGTCTTCCTCGAGCCATGCCGTTCTTTTCGCCTTTGCCACCCGACCGGAGCGGAGCAAGCCCGATACGATGGACCCTACCCGGCGACGGGACATGCGAAGCATCGCTCCATCAATCTCGCCCACCGGAACCAGACGCTGGCACACGCACAGCGAGGCTCGGTTCCAGTACCCAGCCACTCGCGGTAACGCAACTCGCGAACAATGCAATGATCGCGCTGTCGCTCTGTTACCCTTACGCTTTTCCTTTGTTTCCTGTCTCGGCCTGCTGGTTTGAGTCTCCCCCCTTTCGAGACCGATCGCTCGGCGACCGCCCGGCGAACCAGAAAGAAATCACCGCAGAACTGACCGGGAGGATGGTCAGAAATACTTCTTTGGCCTCCGCATAGGAGTCCTTGAACAAATAGACCGCAATCATGAGGGCACCGCCAACAAAGAGAAACCCCGCAGCTCCGTACGTGACCCATATGCGAACCAAACTGCGCCTCAATTCCAGTTTTAATTCCAGTTTTTCAGTCTCCGATTTCATTGTTATTACCTACCCTCTTCTCGCACAACTTGAACAATCTGTAATTCCTCCACATCGATTCAGAGCCCACATCGTGAGCTTGTTAGCCCTTCCGCGACCATAATGCCGCCGCTGACGTAGCTGTGGCGTAGGTCATCGCAGCGTGTGTCCTCAATCCCGGTACGCCGGAGGATGCGGCACCACTGATCGTACACATCGCTCACCGCCTCGCCAGGTTGGCCTCAGCCGTCCGCCGGGACAAGACCCACGGTCAGCCGTGTGCCGGTTGCCTCGGCGTAGCGGCGAAGGGTTGCGAAGGAAGGCGACACCCGGCCGCCTTCCAGCCGTGCGACCGCGGACTGGGTCGTGCCGAGACGCCGGGCAAGGTCCGCCTGCGTCAGCTTCGCCGCCGCACGGGCGCGCACCAGCGCCTCGATGAGCGCATACTCCTCGTCGACGCGTGCGTACTCCTTGCGGAACCCGGGGTCTTCCATCAGGCGCGCCTTCAGGTCCTTCAGCTTTGTCATGTCGTCACCTGTCTCATCCGCTCCTTGGCGGTTGCGAGCGCAAGGCGCGGCGTCTTGCGCGACTTCTTCACAAATACGTGCAGCACCACCACCCGCCGGCCCGTCACCGTCACGTAGATTCCGCGTGCGATGCCGCCCTCCGCCCGCACCCGAAGCTCCCACAGCTTCCCTTCGATATGCCTGACATGGGGTGCGCGAAGGGCCTCCAGCCCGACATTCTCCACCGTCTCCAGCAGCCGCAGCAACCGGGCGCGCAACGCCACCGGCAAGGCGGCTATCTCGGCGTCAACGGCCGACACGGTTTCGACCGTCCAATCCATCCCCGAAATATAGCCCATCCGCTATAGCTGTTCAAGCACCTGTACCGGCCTTGTCGAGGGTGCGCGCCGTCGGCGCGGCGTCGAAGTCGGTATCGAACGCGGCCAGGTCGTCTCCAGGCGCTCGGTGGCGGTGGGCGGAAGCGGACCTAATCGACGGCGAAACTGCGGTACGATTTGATCTGCATGGACTTGATGTTCATGGATCGGTCTCCTTTTCAGTGGGCTGGACAACCACTTAACAAATTCGGGATTCGCCGATGTGCCTGACCACCCTGCGGCGGTGGCCAGTAGGCGGCCAGCACAACAAGAACTTCGTTTCCGAGGAGCAACCACATATGGCCCATTCGTTTCGCGCCGCCGGGGCGGCGGTGGCCTTGGCGAGAGAATCGCCTTGTCTGCGGCCATTACAACGAACTGGTCGTCACGGCTCGGCAGCGGGCATCCGGGGCGCTGTTGCGCATTCGGCTGCGGGCCTTGGACCACGGCATCGGGTTCCGCTACGCGGTGCCGGCCTAGGGCGGCATGGAATCGCTTAACATCGTCACCGATCCGAGACGTCGGTCCCGCCCATTCGGGCTGCTTGCAGCCGCCTGGGCCGCGATGTTCACCCTGCAGACGACGGCCGAGAGCGCGGCGTTCAGAAACCCGATCCTGCCCGGCGGCTATCCCGACCCGTCCATCACCCGGGTGGGCGATGACTACTACATCGTCAATTCCACCTTCGAATATTTTCCCGGGCTGCCCATCCACCACAGCAGGGATCTGGTCAACTGGACGCTGGTTGGGTATGGCATCCACAACCCGGATCTCTACCGGGATGCGGTGAACCTAGTAGACGTTCAATCCAACGGCGGCATTCACGCCCCGTCCATTCGCTGGCACGACGGCCGCTTCCACATCATCACCACCAATGTCTACAACCCCGGCGACGGGCAGCCGACCCGGATGGTGAACTTCATCATCACCGCCAAGGATGTGGCCGGGCCCTGGTCGGAGCCACATGTGCTGGAAGGTGCGCCGGGCATCGACCCGGACATCTTTTTCGACGACGGCCGCGTCTGGTATCTGGGCACCCAGGCCCCCGCCGACCCGGCGTTTCCGGGTCAGGGCGAGATCTGGCTGCAGGAGATTGACTTGGAAAACTGGGCGCTGGCCGGCGAACGCTTTCTGCTGTGGCGGGGGGCCTGCGATGGCGTCTGGGCCGAGGGTCCGCACCTCTACAAGCGCGACGGGCGTTACTACCTGTTGATCGCCGAAGGGGGCACGAGTTTCAACCACGCGGTGATGGTCGCGGTCAGCGATGACATCCGGGGTCCCTACATCTCCAACGCCAGGAATCCCATCCTGAGTTCCCGGCATCTTTCCTACCGCAACTGGGTGCACAGCACCGGCCATGCCGACATGGTGGAACTGCCGGACGGGCGCTGGTACATGGTGGCGCTGGGCAAACGCAACGATGAGCAGGGGGTCTCCAACATGGGCCGCGAGACCCACCTGATGCCCGTGACATGGGAGCGGGAGCCCTTTGAGTGGAAGAAAGTCAAGTACGAATGGCCGGTGGTTGCGCCTGAGACCGGGCGCGTCGAGCGCCTGACGCCGCTGCCCTTCGCAGGTGCCCCGCAGCAGCGCAACAATGCCTTCGTGGACAACTTCGATTCCGGCGTCCTCCATTTGCAATGGAACTTCCGGCGCGTTCCCATGCGGGACATCTACTCCCTGAGCGCCCGGCAAGGGCACCTGCGCCTCTATGCCCACCCCAACGTGATCGCCGAGCGCGGTCGTGCGGCGCTGCTAGGCATACGCCAACAGGAGAGCGACTTCCAGTACAGCGCCAAGATGGCGTTCGCACCGCGGCGGGAGAACGTGGAAGCCGGCATCAGCCTGTTCCAGAAGGACGACAATCACCTGAACTTCACAGTGCTGCGGCGCGCTGGGGCGAACCGGCTTCGGCTGGTGCTGGCGGCGCCCGGGCAGCAGCCACGCACCGTCGAAGAGCGGGTGCTGGAGGCTTACGATGGCGAGATACTGCTGAGGGTTGTATCCAAGGCGCACCGGTATCGGTATGAGTACTCCCTGGACGGGGGCGACAGCTTCCTGCTGTTTGCCGAAACGGATGCAGCCAGACTCCTAAGCCGCGGCTATACAGGCGCATACCTAGGACTCTACAGCACCGGCAACGGCGAGCACTCCGGTGAGTACGCCGATTTCGACTGGGTGCGATACGAGGGATACGAGAGGCTCTGATCGAATAGCGCATCCCGCCGGAGTTCAGGGGGGGTGCCGCCAAATGGGAAATACGCTGTTCCCTAGTGTGCTGTCCCGCAAGTAAGTGGGTTTTAGTCGCTAGGCCGTTTTGGCTCC
>CAYGBY010000005.1:0-48107 GCA_964348115.1 uncultured Pseudomonadales bacterium | reverse complement strand
CGAACTCCCGGATCAGGCCAAGATCCGACCCGAATTCGGTCTGCGGATACACCAGACCCAGCTTCATCGGTTCGCCCCGAACGCGTGCCGAATCGACGCCGACTCCAACGAGTGCGGCTGCCCGATCCCCCCAGGACGCGTTGCGGGCGATGACCTATCCGGGAGCCCTGTCTCTTCCGGTACAACGCATCGAGGGTTCGAATCCCTCCCTCTACGCCACAGGCGCCTGGAATTTGCCGGCATGAATCCGAATAATATTTTATAAATCAATGGGTTGGGCGTAACTGTCGTCGCAACGCCGGTGCGCGTCCACTCAACCCGCCAGGATGCGATTCAAGACCGGGCGTATCTCGCCCAGAAACGCTTCTGGGTTCTCGCTCATTGGGAAGTGGCCGAGGCCGGGCATGGTCTTGTAGCGCGCTCCCGGAATCAGGGCCGCCAACTCGGCGCCCGAGGTCGGGGTGCCGCTCCAATCGTACTCGCCGTTCAGGATGTCCACTGAACAGACGCTGGTGTCAATGGCCGCGGCGGTGTTGCGCACGTCGTGATCCATGGAATAGTAGTAGAGATCGCCTTTGAAGACCGCCGGTGCGCCTTGGCTGTACACCCAGGCGGTTTCCCGCCGATAGGCATCCGGGCTGCCGGGCGCCATCATGCCGTACATCAGGTGGGCCTTGAAGTCGTTGCCGATGCGCGGGTGGTGGAACTCGTCGACGAAGCCGCCGGGCGTGTGCGCGGAGGCTTCCAGCCCCACCACGGCGCGAAACTTGCCGGGATGATGGAGGGCGAGGTCGACCGCTAAGTGGCCGCCGATGGAGCTTCCCATATAAACCGGGCGCTGGAAGCCCAAGGCGCTTGCGAGGGCGATGGGCACGGCCATCAGGAACTCTCGGGTTAGGCGGTATTCCTGGGTCCACCAAGCCTTGCCGTCGGGCGGCGACGACTTGCCATGATATGGCAGATCATAGGCCACGAGCTGGAATTGCGACTGCAGCCCCGCGTCCGCCAGGAGATGCCGCCATTGGCGGCCGTCCGCCCCTGCTGTGTGCTGCAGCAACAGGCCGACCGCGCCCGTTCCCGTTGACTCGAAATACACGCGGTAGTCGACGCCATCTATGGGCAGATGTACGTAACGCCCCACCGCGTCACTGAATCGCGGTGCGCCCGCATGTGTGGATGGCGGCGCCGCAGGCGCCGATTGGGGCGCATCGCGCATGATCTCGATGAGCCGGCGGATGGCTGGGTAGTAGGCGCAATAGTGCTCGGCATCGCCGGCAACCTCGAAGCCATGGTGCAGGGTGGCGGGATAGAGATCTTGGTAGAACGGCTTTGGCAACGCCTCAAGCAATGCTTGCCAATCCTGCTTCGGCGCCTGAATCGTCAAATCCACCGCGATGCCGCCAAGCCATCGCTCGATGCCGGCGATGACGCCGTTGGCGATGCGCACCCTGAATTTCTCATTGCCGAACCCCAACCGCACGGTGGCGTTCCAAAACCGTGCATGGAGGCGGAATTCGGCGTCTTCGTTGGCTCGCGCTTTGACGGCCGCCCAATCGAGCATCGCTAATTCTCCCTAGCTGTCGCCGACAAGCTTAGCTCATTCGTTTGCCTTGAGGGCACTTGCGCGGTCCAACCTGGGGCATGGTTGGGCTAGGTGCGAAAGCATTCGTTTGCCTTTGGTGTGCTTGCGCAGCCCGGCCGCAATGCCGTCTTGGGCTAGCGAACCTCTGAACAAGTCGCGTTCGCCCAGCGCCCCGCTGTTTACGGGCGTAGACGGCGTTGCGGCCATGGCAAGGCGAGCCGCAGCGCGGCGGGGATTGCGCGGTCGGTGCGCCGCGGGGCACCCTTCGGGAGGGCTAACAGGCTCCTCTGGGCTTCCGGGACTTGTTCAGAGGTTCCCTACGTGAATGGCGTGAAGGCGGCGTGAATTTTGTGGCTGGACATGCTCACGCAACTTTCACGGCGGTGCGTACAGGATAGAAAGCCGCAATTGATCGAGGAACCTATGGGACAGTCTTCGCGCCTCGCCCAGATCGATGTCGGGCGCCATGGGGAAGGCGAGTCCGTGGCTTGGCTGCGGGTCACGCCCTTCATCGCGCTGCACCTAGCCTGTCTCGCGCCCATTTGGGTGGGCGTTGGCGCCATCGAACTCGCCGTCGCCGCCGCCTCCTATGTGGTTCGGGTGTTCGCCATCAGCGTCTTCTACCATCGCTGCTTCTCGCATCACGCCTTCCGCACCCACCGTGCGGTGCAGTTCCTGTTCGCCTTTCTGGGCGCCGCCGCAACCCAGCGGGGGCCCCTTTGGTGGGCGGCGCAGCACCGGCTGCACCATGCCCATGCCGATACCGATGCGGACCCGCACTCCTCGCGCCGGGGATTCTGGTGGTCGCACATGCTGTGGTTCCTTTGCCGCGCCAACTACCGCACTTCGCTGCACCGCGTGCGGGACTTGGCGCGGTTCCCGGAACTGGTTTGGCTGAACCGCTTCGACTTGGCTGCGCCCCTGATGTTCGCGGCGGGCATGTTCGCGCTCGGCGAGGCGTTGGAGCCGAGGTTTCCGGAAACCAGCGGCTTGGGCATGCTGGTTTGGGGCTACGTGATGCCCACGGTGGCGCTGATGCACCTGACCTTCATGGTCAACTCCCTTGCGCACCGGTTCGGGCGGCGCCGCTTCGCCACGGCCGACGCGAGCCGCAACAATGCGTGGCTGGCGTTGCTGACCTGCGGCGAAGGCTGGCACAACAACCATCATCGGCATGCGGCCAGCGCCCGCCTCGGTTTCTACTGGTGGCAGCTCGACTTGGGCTGGCTGGTCCTGAAGCTGCTGGAGAAACTGAAACTGGTCTGGGATCTGAAGATTCCCCCGCAATCGGTGCTCCGGGAGGGCAAGGGGTGTGCGTAGCCGCGGTCGGGTGACAACCTCCTCAGCCGCTGGCGTGAAATGCTCAGCCGAGGAGGACAGGCGGTGCGCGTAGCCGTGGTAGGGGGCGGCATCGCCGGGCTTGCGGCGGCCCATGGCTGCCAGGCCTTTGCCGACGTCACCCTGTTCGAGGCGCAGCCCCGGCTCGGCGGCCATACCGACACGCACAATTTGCTGGTCAACGACCGCACCTACGCCGTGGATTCCGGCTTCATCGTCTTCAACCGGCAGAACTACCCGCTCTTTTCCCAGTGGCTGGATGGGTTGGGCGTGGCGTCGCAACCCACGGAAATATCCTTCAGCGTCAGCTTGGCGAGTGGGATCGAATACGGCACCGCCCACCTTGGGGCGGTCTTCTGCCAGCGCCGCAACGCCTTTCGGCCAAGCTTCTTGAGAATGCTGAACGACATCCGACGTTTCTACCGCACGGCGGGATACGTTGCGCACCAGGACGCTAGGACTTTGGAGGCGTTCCTTCGCACTGGGCGTTACTCCGCGGCGTTCGCGGAGCATCACCTGCTGCCGATGTGCGCGGCCCTGTGGTCGGCCCCGCGCGATGGCGCCGGAAACCTGCCGATTGGCCATGTGGCGGCTTTCATGGCCAACCACGGCATGACGCGCTGGAGGGGGCGTCCGCAATGGCGCGTCCTCAGCGGCGGGTCAAGCAATTACGTCCATGCGTTCTCCGCATCCTTCCAGGGCGAGATTGTCCGCCGTTGCTCCGTGCGCCGTGTGCTGCGGGACGACTCGGGCGTTACCGTCGAAACCGAACGCGGCGCCAGCCGTTTCGATTACGCGATCCTGGCGTGCCATAGCGACGACGCCCTGGCCCTGATCCACCCATCCCATGATGAACGGACTGTGCTCGGCGCCATTCCCTATCAGCCCAACCGGGCGGTTCTGCATTCCGACGCTTCGGTCATGCCGTCGAACCGGGCCGCCTGGTCGAGCTGGAATGTGCATGTGGATGCGGGCCGGAACTACCAGTTCACCTACTGGATGAACCGGCTGCAGGGGCTCGCCCCGCCGCCGCACTTCTTCGTGACCCTGAACCCGAGCCGCCCGTTGCGGTCCATCTGGGTGGAGCGCGAGTACCGGCACCCGGTTTTCTCACCCGCCACCGGGGCCGCGCAACGTCGTTTGGAGCGCATCAACGGCGACCGGCGCACCCTGTACTGCGGCGCCTGGTGTGGTTGGGGTTTTCACGAGAGCGGTTTCAAGGCTGGCGCGCAGGCGGCCGGTCACCTGCGCCGCTTGCTGGAGAAGTGAGCGGATGATGCTGGAGGGAATGAGTGATGGGGAAAGGAACAGCATGATCCGCAACAGCTACCGGAGAAATGAGTGGATGATGCTTGAGGAAATGAGCTGCCTAGGCGCGGTCACCCACACCCGGCGGGCCCCGCGCCCCCACAGCTTCCGCTATCCGGTGTGGATGATCTACCGCCGCATCGGGCGGGAGGGCGCACGGCCCTTGGTTCGGCCCCGCTTCCTGGCTTCTGTGGACGATGCCCACCTCATGACCGAAGCGGAAGTGCGCCTGAAGCTCGCCTCGGCCGGTTTGCCGGCCGCGGAAACAGCCGCCATGGACTTGTTCGCACTCACCCAGCCCCGGTCGTTCGGCTTCTCCTTCAACCCGGTGAACTTCTACTTCTGCATGGCCGGCGCGCGGCTCGCGGCCTTGCTGCTCGAGGTCAACAACACGCCTTGGGATCAGCGCTACTGCTATGTCCTGCTCCCCCGGCCGGCCGTTTCGGAAGCGGGCGGCGTCTCGTTCCGTTTCGCCAAGCAGTTCCACGTCTCCCCCTTTCTGCCCATGGAGGGCCGCTACCTGCTGCGCCTGAAGGCCACGGGGGATGCGCTGCGGATTGCGATGCGGTTTGCTGGCGACGCAGCGTCTTTCTCCGCCTGCCTCTCGCTGCGGGCTCGGCCGCTGACCCGGGCCGAGTTGGTGCGTTGCGCCCTGCGCCGGCCCGCCCAAGGCGCCCTGACCTTGGCGCGCATCTATTGGCAGGCCGGGCGGCTGCTTCTTAAGCGTGCGCCCTTCCACGCCCATCCGGCTAAGCGCCGCGCAGCGCTGGAGGGCCCGCCATGAGCCGGCGTGCGGCTCGGCGTTCGGCGCGTGGGACTGGCCTGATGCGAGCTGCGGTGCATCGCGCACTAGGCGCCATCGAGAGCGGCACGATCGTCGTTGCGGATTCCGGCGGCAAGGCGGCCTTTGGATCCGGTGAGCCGGTGGCGCGCATTTCGGTGCATGATCCGGCCTTCTATCGCAGCCTGCTGTTAGGGGGTTCCGTGGGCGCCGGGGAGAGTTACATGGATCGGCATTGGGACAGTGACGACCTGGTCGCCTTGGTGTGCATCATGGCCAGCAACCGCCGTGCGCTGGCTGGCCTCGACGGGCCTTTGGCGTCCCCGGCTGCATGGCTCGGTGCGGTCGCCCATGGGTGGCGGCGCAACACCCGGCAAGGCAGCCGCCGCAACATTCGGGCGCACTACGACCTTGGCGACGACCTGTTCCGCCTGTTCCTGGACAAGCGAATGATGTACTCCGCCGCGCTTTTCGCTACCGGCGAGGAGACCCTGGAACAGGCCAGCGAGGCGAAGCTGCTGCGGCTGTGCCGCAAACTCGATCTGCATCCCGGCGACCATCTGCTGGAAATCGGCACGGGCTGGGGCGGTCTCGCGCTGTTCGCAGCGCTTCGCTTCGGCTGCCGGGTCACCACCACCACGATCTCGAACGCCCAGTACGAGTACGCCCGGGCACTGGCAAGGGCGCAGGGGCTGGCCGGGCAGGTGGAGGTGCTGCGCTCCGATTACCGGGAACTCACCGGCCGCTACGACAAGCTGGTTGCGGTGGAGATGGTCGAGGCGGTGGGCCACCAGTACCTCGATGCTTGGTTCCGCACCTGCGCCCGCCTGCTGAAGCCTGGAGGCCTGATGGCGATGCAGGCGATCACCATCCGCGATGCCGTTTACCGCCGGGCGCTCAAGCGGGCGGATTTCATCAAGCGATACATATTCCCCGGCGGATTCATTCCCTGCAACAGCGTCCTGACCGGTTCGGCGGGCGAAGCGGATCTGGTGTTGGTGAATCTCGAGGACCTGGGCCCGGACTATGCCCTGACCTTGCGCGAATGGCGCCGCCGTCTGGAGGCGAACCGCTCGAAGGCGGCCGCCCTCGGCTTCGACGAGCGCTTTCTGCGCATGTGGCGCTTCTACTTCGCCTACTGCGAGGGCGGTTTCCTGGAACGGTCCATCAGCGATGTGCAGATGCTCTTCGCGACGCCCGGCTACCGGGGGCCGGTCTGGCGGCCGCCGGGCGGTGCGGTGGCCCCATGAAGGCTGCGCTCGATCTGGCCGAGCGGGGCCTGTTGCCGGACCTGCTGGTTCGCTTTGGCGTCCGCCGCCTGCTCAGCGCCCGGTTGCGTCAGGAGCGCCGCGACGATGTGGAGCGCTCCTCACGGCGCTACGGGGCCTTGCTCGATGAACTGCGGGCAAGCCCGGTGGCGCTGTGCGCCGCCGCCGCCAACCGGCAGCACTACGAGGTGCCGGATACGTTCTTCCGCCTAGCGCTCGGGCCGCGGCTGAAGTACAGCGCCTGCTACTGGCCGCCTGGCGTACGCACCCTCGCCGGCGCGGAGTCGGCGATGCTGGATCTGTACGCCCGACGCGCCGGGCTGCAGGACGGCATGCGCATTCTCGACCTCGGCTGCGGATGGGGATCGTTCACCCTCTGGGCGGCCGTACGCTATCCCAATGCCTCCATTCTGGCTGTCTCCAACTCAAATTCGCAGAGAGGGGTGATCGAAGCCCGCGCCCGCGACCTCGGCCTGGGCAACGTTAGGGTGCGCACCGCTGATGTCAACGAGTTGCAACTCGATGAGCGTTTTGACAGCGTGGTGTCGATCGAGATGTTCGAACACATGCGCAACTACTCGACGCTGCTGGAGCGGATCGCTGGCTGGCTCGCGCCCGCCGGCAGGCTGTTCGTGCACATCTTCTGCCACCGGCACCTGATGTACCCTTTTGAGACGGGAGGCGACGGCAACTGGCTGGGGCGCCACTTCTTCACCGGCGGCCTGATGCCGGCGCGGGACACGCTGCTGCACTTCCAGGACAGCTTGCGCATGGAGCGGTGCTGGGAGCTTTCCGGCCAGCATTACGGCAAGACCGCCCGCGCTTGGCTGCAGAACCTGGACGCGCATCCGGGTGCCGCCCTCAGAGCGCTTGGCGGCGATGGCGATGCGGCCGCCGCGCGTCGCGCGGTGCAGCGCTGGCGCATGTTCTTCATCGCCTGCGAGGAGCTGTTCGGCTGGCGCGGCGGCGCGGAATGGCTCATCGCCCACTACCTGTTCGGCCGCCGTGGCTGACCGGAAGTGTGGGCGACAGGGCTTGCGGGCGCGGCTCGGCCGCCTTTTCGCCGTGCAACTGGCGGTGATCGGCGGCGCCACGCTGATCGGCATCAACATCACGCAACTGGTCGTCGAAGACCTGTTGACCCGGCAGGCGCTGACTTCGGAGGCGGCCCACTACTGGCGGCTTCGCGAGTCGCGTCCCGCCCAGCCGCTGCCGAACACCGCCAACATGCGCGGCTATCTCGCCGAACCTGGAGCCCCCGGCGCGGATGAACTGCCGGCGACGCTGCGTGAACAGGAACCCGGGTTCCACCGCATCCACATGGACGGCGGCAGCCGGCTGGTGCATGTCTCCGACCGGGGCGATGCGCGCCTGTACCTGGTTTTCGAAGCCGACCAGGTTTCTGACTTGGCCTTTTATTTCGGCACCGTCCCGCTCTCCATCGTGCTGCTTCTGATCTATGGGCTGCTGTTCATCGCCTACCGCTGGTCGCAGGCGGCGCTTTCGCCCATCGTGCGCCTCGCCCGCCAGCTGGAGGCGATCGACCTGGAGCGCATGGGCGGCGATCAACTCGACTTCGCCGAATTGCGCAGAGACGCGGATGCGGAGGTGGCGACCCTGATCGATGCGCTGGAACACTTCGCCAACCGCTTGACCGCGGCGGTGGAGCGGGAACGCGCCTTTACCCGTGATGCCGGACACGAATTGCGCACACCCTTGGCGGTGTTCAAGGGAAGCCTGGATCTCCTGGAAAGGGATGCCGGGCGGCCAGCGCGGGACCGGGATGCGCTGGCGCGCATGCGACGCACCGCTGACGGCATGGAGGCGCTGCTGGAGACCCTGCTGCTGCTCGCCCGCAAGGAGAGCGCTGCAGCCGGGGAAGCGCCGACATCGCTGCGGCTGGTGGTTGAGGAGGAGATCAGGGCGTTGCAGGAGACGGCCAGACGGCAGGGCAACCGGCTGCGGCTGCATGTGGATGCGGAAGTGTGGGTGCAGGCGCCCGCGCCGGTGGTGCGCATCCTGGTTGGCAACCTGCTGCGCAATGCCCTCACCTATACGGAGAACGGCGACGTCGATGTCACCCTGCTCGCGGACGGCGTTCGTTTCGACGACACCGGCATCGGCATGTCGCGGCAGGAGCTCGCCAACATGTTCGAACCCTTCTACCGGGCCGAGGCCAGCCGCGGCCGCCATAGGGGCCATGGCCTGGGGCTTGCCATCGTCCGTCGTTTAAGCCGCCGCTATGGCTGGGCGCTGAATGTACTCAGCCAACCTGGTGAGGGCACCACCGTGGAAGTGCGGTTCGGCGGGCAGTAACATCAATTCCGTTATGAAAAACCCAGCGGCGACAGGCGTGCGGGGCTGGTTTGCCATGGCGGAGCCCTCGTCATGGGCCTGAGCCTTGCCGCCCCCAGGGAACCTCTGAACAAGTCGCGTTCGCCCAGCGCTCCGCTGTTTGCGGGCGAAGACGACGTTGCGGCCATGGGAAGGCAGCAGTTGCAATGAGCGGGTTGCGGGTGTTGCTGGTCGAAGACCATCGGGAACTGGCGGAAACCACGGGCGCGTATTTGGAAGCCTGCGGCTACGAATTGGACTTCGCCGCAGACGGGCTGGTGGCCCTGCACTTGGCCGTGACGGAAAGATACGATGTGCTGGTTTTGGACATCATGCTCCCCGGCCTGGACGGCTTGGCGGTCTGCCGGCGCCTGCGCCAGGATGCCAAGGTGACGACCCCCATCATCATGCTCACCGCCCGCGACGAACTGGACGACAAGCTGACCGGATTCCGCGCCGGTGCGGACGACTACTTGGTGAAGCCTTTCGACATGCCGGAACTGGCCGCCCGCATAGAGGCGTTGGCGCGGCGGGCGAAGGGGTTGGCCGCCCGTTACGAAATCGGCGAACTGACCCTGGACGCTGACACCCTGGAAGTGCGCCGCCAGGGCCGGCCCGTTGCCCTGACCAGAACCGCCTTCGATGTGCTGCGGGTGTTGATGCGCGAACACCCGAAGGTTGTCAGCCGGCGCGCCATCGAAGAGGAGGTCTGGCGCGGCGAACCGCCGGAGAGCGACGCCCTGCGCAGCCACCTCTACAACCTGCGCCAAGCCCTCGACCGGCCATTCGACCGCCCCCTTGTCGCCACCGTGCCGGGCCGCGGCTACCGGCTGGACCTGCAGGAGGGCCACGGAGGGTCCGGGGCGTGACTTCATCGGGATCAGGAGCAGGCTGGAGATTTCACCGGCTGGTTGCGAACTTCCTGGGGTTCCAGGCCACTTGGTTCGCCTGCGTCGGCGGCGCCGCGCTGGGGCATCCGCTGCTCGGTCCGCTCGTCGCCGTTCTTTGGCTGTCTTTGCACTTGGCGTTTGCTGCTGTGACGCTCCCCGGTTTGGCTGGCCGTACCGGCCAGCGCATGGTCGAGCTGCGGCTGTTGAGCGCCGCGGCGGCCGTCGGCTATCTGCTGGACAGTGCGCTGACGCTGGCCGGCGCCTTTGCGTTTCCTGAACGGGCCGGCTTCGCCGCTCCGACGACGCCTTGGATGGTGGCGCTTTGGGCAGCGTTCGCCGCAACGCTCCGCCACAGCATGAATTGGGCGCGCCGTCGCTACGCGCTTGCCGCCATTGCCGGTGCGGTTTTCGGCCCGCTGGCCTACCGCACGGGAGATGCGTTGGGCGCGGTCTCCCTCGCCCCGTTGCCGTTCGGGTGGCTCGCGGTGGCGGGCGAATGGGTGCTAGCGATGCCGCTTCTGCTGTGGCTGCGCGAACGCTTCGAAGGCGCGTTGTCCGCGCCGACCGACCGCAGCAGCGACCGACACGGCTAGGGGCCTGCGCCGGACGTCGGACCCTGTGTGGCCTATTAAGGGCGGCGGGTCCCGTCGGCGCAACAAACCCTTTATAGGCCGCGACAAATAGCGAGCAGGCCGCATAGGGCCAACGAACCGGGAGAACATCATGACCGAGTCGAAATCTTCTTCAAATGGGCGTTCTGCTGTGTCCATAGCGGCCTACATTCTGGAAAAATCGGCAAACCCAACCGGCGGCCTCCGGGGCACGGCCCACCTTCCGCCGGCCGGACAACGTGGCGCGGGACGCCCGATCGACCGAATCCCCGTGAAATCGAGCTGCGGAATTGGGCGTCGGGACGTTGGCGGGAGGTGCTGATCGAATGCCGCTCAGCGCTCCAACAAAATCTGCGTGGCCTCCGCCGGTGTCAGGGATAATGCTTTGGCGGTGTGGCCGGGGCGGCATTCGATCTGGCCCTGCTTGAGGCCGCGGTCGCCGATGGTGATGCGGGCGGGCAGGCCGATGAGGTCCGCGTCGGCGAATTTGACGCCGGGGCGTTCATCCCGGTCGTCGAGCAGGACGGAGCGGCCGGTCCGCTCCAGTTGCTCTGCGAGGTTGTCCGCCGCCTCCCGCACGGCGCTGGACTTGCCGTAGTTCAGCGCCAGGATGTGGGCGTCGAAGGGGGTCAGGGCCTGGGGCCAGCGGATGCCGCGGGCATCGTGATGTTGTTCGATGACCGCCGCCACCAAGCGGGTGACGCCCATGCCGTAGCAGCCCATGATTGGGATGGCGGCCTTGCCGTCCTGGTCCAGGAAGGTGGCGCCCATGGCCTCGCTGTAGGTCTGGCCTAGCTGGAAGATGTGGCCGGCCTCGATGCCGCGCAGAAACCGCAGTTCCCCTTGGCCGTCGGGCGCTTGGTCCCCAGGCGCGACGTTGCGCACATCGCGGATCTGCGCCTCGGCCAGGGGCACGTCCCGCCCCCAGTTGGCGCCGCACAGGTGGAAGCCGTCCTTGTTGGCGCCGCACACGAAATCCGCCAGGGCGGCCGCCTCGGGGTCCACCACCAGAGGAATGTCCAGGCCCATTGGCCCAATGGACCCAGGATTGGCGCCGGTGGCGGCAAGAATCTCCCCATTGTCGGCAAACTCCAGGGGATGCCTGGCGCCGGGAATCTTCTGCGCCTTGATCAGGTTCAGTTCATGGTCGCCGCGCAGCATGATGAGAATGGGCCCGCTTTCGCCGCGGATCAGCAACGCCTTGAGGCACTTGGCCGCCGGCACGGCGAGAAACTCGGCGACCCCGGCGATGGTGGTGATCTGCGGGGTGGCCACCTCCCGCAGGGGTTGGCTGGGCGGCGGGCGTGGGGAGGGGGGCGCGGCGCAAGCCCGCTCCAGGTTGGCGGCATAGTCCCCCTTGGCGGCGTAAACGATGGTGTCTTCGCCGGCTTCCGCCAGCACGTGGAATTCGTGGGAGTTGGCGCCGCCGATGTTGCCGCTGTCCGCCTCCACGGCGCGGAAGTCAAGCTGCATCCGCGTCAGGATGCGGCTGTAGCAGTTGTGCATCTCCTGGTAGGTGGCGTCGAAGGAAGCCTGGTCCGCAGAGAAGGAGTAGGCGTCCTTCATAGTGAACTCCCGCGCCCGCATCACGCCGAAACGGGGCCGCACCTCATCGCGGAACTTGGTTTGAATCTGATAGAAGTTGCACGGCAGCTGCTTGTAGCTGTGCACTTCGCGGCGAAACAGGTCGGTGATGATCTCCTCATGGGTGGGGCCTAGGCAGAACTCCCGTTCGTGCCGGTCGCGCAGACGGGCCAGTTCCGGCCCCATCTTCTCCCAGCGGCCGGTCTCGCGCCACAGCTCCGCCGGCTGCACCACGGGCATGGCCACTTCCTGCACCCCGCTGGCCGCATGCTCCTCGCGGATGATGGCCTCAATCTTGCGGATCACCCGCAGGCCCAGGGGCAGCCAAGTGTAGATGCCTGCGGCCACCTGCCGGATGAGGCCGGCCCGCAGCATCAGCCGATGGCTGGCCAAGTCCGCATCGGCCGGGGTCTCCTTGAGGGTGGGGATGAGCAGTCTGCTTTGGCGCATGTTGAAAAGCCTGTGTTTCAGCCCATTTTCCATTATCATTCCCGCCGCGCCAACCGCCCTGCGCACTTTGCGCCTTTTGGGCCACAGTTTCGGGAAACGCCAATGCCCATCTATGAATATCGCTGCGCCAGTTGCGGCCATGAGCTGGAGGCCATGCAGAAGATCAGCGAAGCGCCCCTGTCGGACTGCCCTGCCTGTGCGGCCGCGACCCTGAAGAAGCGGATTTCGCCCGTTTCCTTCCGCCTGAAGGGCAGCGGCTGGTACGAAACGGACTTCAAGTCCGGCCAGCAGAAGAATCTGGCCGGCAAGGAGGACGCCGCCGCCAAGGACAGCGACAAGGCGCAGGACAATGGCAAGGCTGAAGGCGCGGCGGACAAGAGCGCCTCAGGCGACAAGCCCGAAAAGCCCGCCGCATCCGATGATGGCGGGAAGGCGAAGCAGGCGGGCGCCGCCAAGGCCTCCGGCGCCGCCAACGCCGCGGCGGACTAGGGCGGCGGAGTGCGCAGCCACTACTGCGGGGAACTGAACGCCGCGCACATCGGGCGCAGGGTGCAGCTTACGGGCTGGGTGCATCGCCGCCGGGACCACGGCGGCGTCATCTTCCTGGATGTCCGCGACCGCACCGGGCTTGTGCAGGTGGTTTACGACCCGGACGCCGCCGACAGCTTCGCCGCCGCCGATCGGGTGCGCAGCGAATACGTCCTGCGCATGACGGGCGTTGTTCGCCGCCGTCAGGAGGGTGCGGAGAATCCCAACATGGCCACGGGCCAAGTGGAGGTGCTCGGCCAGGGGCTGGAAGTGCTGAACAGTTCCCGGACCCCGCCCTTCGGCCTAGATGAGCATTCGGAAGCGGGCGAGGACATCCGCCTGCGCTACCGCTACCTGGACCTGCGCCGCCCGGAAATGCAGCAGCGGCTGCGGGTGCGCGCCCGCGCCGCCAGCTTGGTGCGCAGCTACCTGGAGGCGCAGGGCTGCTGGGAGATCGAAACGCCAACCCTTAGCCGCTCCACGCCGGAGGGCGCCAGGGACTACTTGGTGCCCAGCCGCACCCACCCTGGGCGCTTCTTCGCCCTGCCGCAGTCCCCGCAGGTCTATAAGCAGTTGCTTATGATGTCCGGCGTGGACCGCTACTTCCAACTGGCCCGCTGCTACCGCGATGAGGACCTGCGCCACGACCGCCAGCCCGAATTCACCCAGATAGACATCGAGGCCTCCTTCGTTCAGGAACAGGACATAATGGACCTGACGGAAGGCATGATTAAGGGCCTTTTCCAAGACATTTTGGATGTGCAGCTTGGCGACTTTCCGGTGCTGACTTGGGCGCAGGCGATGCGCCGCTACGGCAGCGACAAGCCGGACTTGCGCAACCCCCTGCAGTTGACGGACATCGCCGACCTCATGGCGGATGTGGCGTTCCAGGTGTTCAAGGCCCCGGCCAAGGATCCAGGGGGCCGCGTGGTGGCGCTGCGGGCGCCTGGGGGCGGGCGACTCAGCCGCAAGGCCATCGACGACCTGACCGCCTTCGTGGCCCGCTACGGCGCCCGGGGGTTGGCCTACATCAAGGTGAACGCCCTGGCTGCGGGGCTGGACGGCCTGCAGTCCCCGATAATCAAGTTCCTGCCGGAAGGGGTGGTGCTTGAGGTGCTCAGCCGAACCGGGGCCCAAGACGGGGATCTGCTGTTCTTCGGCGCCGGCAAGGCGGACTTGGTCAACGCCTCCATGGGTGCCCTGCGCGATGAACTCGGACGCCTGCTGGCGTTGACCAAGGAGGGTTTCGCGCCCCTTTGGGTGGTGGATTGGCCCTTGTTCGAGGCCGGGCCTGGGGGCGCTTTGCAGGCCATGCATCACCAGTTCACCCGTCCCAAGTGCAGTATGGAGCAACTGCTCAGCGCTCCGCTGCAGGCGCGGGCCGCCGCCTATGATTTGGTGCTGAACGGCTATGAGCTGGGCGGCGGCTCCCTGCGCATCCACAAGGCGGAGATGCAGCAGGCTGTGTTTGAGGCCATGGGCATCGGCCAGGAGGGGGCCGTTAAGTTCGGTTTTCTGCTGGATGCCCTGCGCATGGGCTGTCCGCCCCACGGCGGCATCGCCCTGGGCTTCGACCGGCTGGTGATGCTGTTGGCCGGCGTCTCGGCCATTCGCGACGTCATCGCCTTTCCCAAGACGCAGACCGCGGCCTGTCCCATGATGGCGGCGCCTTCCGTTGTGGACGTGCACCAGTTGCGCGAACTGCACATCCGCACCCGTGCGGCCGCCGGGAGCTAGCCGATGGCCGGGCACAGCAAGTGGGCCAACATCAAGCACCGCAAAGCGGCCCAGGACGCCAAGCGCGGCAAACAGTGGACCAAGATTCTGCGCGAAGTCACGGTGGCCGCCCGCGTCGGCGGCGGAACGGCGGATGACAATCCCCGCCTGCGCACGGCCTTGGACAAAGCCTTGGCGGCCAATGTCCCCAAGGACACCATTACGCGAGCCATCACCCGGGGCGTTGGCGGCGGTGAGGACGCCGACCTGGAGGAACTGGTCTATGAAGGCTACGCCAAGGGCGGCGTGGCCGTCCTGGTGGAGGCTATGACGGACAACCGCAACCGCACCGTGGCGGCGGTGCGCTACGCCTTCAGCAAGCACGGCGGCAGCTTGGGGGCCGACGGTTCGGTGGCCTATCTGTTCAGTCGGCAGGGCTTCATCACCTTCGCCCGCGGCGCGGATGAGGATAGGGTGATGGAGGTGGCCTTGGAGGCCGGCGCCGAAGATGTGGAGGTTGACGACCAGGGGGCTTTGTTGGTGGTCACGCCCTGGGAAGCCTTGCAGCAGGTGGTGGAGGCGCTGGAGGCGGCGGGCTTGGCGCCGGCGCACCGCGAACTGACCTTCGCCCCCACCAGCGTGCAGGATTGCGACGCCGCCCAGGCCGCTTCGTTGGCGCGTCTGGTCGATGCCCTGGAGGATCTGGACGATGTGCAGAACGTGCACACCAACGCCAACTTTCCGGACGAAGCCGCCTAACCTGGCGTTTGCGCCGGCAATTTCCATTGTGGCCTTCAACCCCTCCACAGTAGGAATTGCCGGTCGATTTGGCCCGAATCAAGCCGCAAATGCCGGGTGTCGCGCGCCGGACAGCGCAGTTGGACGCCAAAGTGAGAATTGCTGATCATGCCTCTCAACCTGCCTCAGCCTGACTCCCCCCTCCCCAGGAGCGGTACGGGGCACGTGGGTGACGGCGGCCTCAACCAGGCGGGCGGGGAGCTCGTCCTCCCAGAACCGACGATTAAACAGCATTGGCTGAGGCAGGTTGAGAGGCATGTTGCTGATTTTGCGCCAAAGGGCTTGACGAGCCGCCGAATGCCGTTCCTTTTCAGCGGGTAGGCTGGAGCGCCAGCCATGCATGTAGCTGTGGTCGGCGCCGGGCTGCAGGGCATCTGCACCGCCTACTATCTGGCGCGGCAGGGGCTGCAGGTGACGGTGCTGGAGGCTGGCGAAGGGCCGGCCTTGGGGGCAAGTTTCGGCAACGGCGGCTACTTTCAGGGGGAGTGCGCCGCCATATGGAACACTCCCGGCGTTCTGCGCACCCTGCCGCAGTGGTGGTGGCGGAGCTTCGGCGGGCGTCAGGATGGCGCGGCCATGTTGCTGCGCACTTCCGAACTGCTGCGTCTTCTGCCTTGGGGGCTGCGTTTTCTGCGCGCCGCCAATGTCCGCACCTTCCTTGCCCATACCGCCTTGAACCGGCAGTTGGCCATCTACAGCCTGCAGTGCATGGCGGAACTGCGGCGCAGTCTTGACGTGGCTTACGCCCAGCGCGCCTGCGGGGGCCTGTTCGTGTTTCGCGGTGAAGAGGATGCGCGGGCCTACCGGCCGCTGCTCGAGCGCCTCGCCAGCGAGGGCGCCGAGTGGCGGTTGTTGGATAGGGATGAACTGCTGCAGACCGAGCCGGCGCTGCGCCCCATCGCAGGCAATGTGCGCCAAGCCATCTTGTTTCCCCGTGATGAATCCGGGGATTCCTACCTGTTCGCGAAGGCCCTGATGCGGCATGGCCAGCAGCTAGGGGTGCGCTTTCGGTTCGGGCAGCGCATTCTTGCGGTGTCCGCGGACGCTTCGGGGGTGCGGGTGCGGGGCGCAGGCCTGGCTATGCGGGCGGATGCTTTGGTCATTGCCGCCGGCGCCGGCGCCAAGGCCCTAGGGGCGCAACTGGGCGTGCATTTGCCCATCGCGCCGGCCAAGGGCTACTCCCTGACCATTCCCTTGGGCGATTGGCGCGAAGCGCCCCGCCATGTGGTCGCGGACATGGGCGTTCACGCCTGCGTCAATGTCCTAGGCGATGCGCTGCGCGTGGCGGGCACGGCGGAGTTGTGCGGCTACGACACCAGCATCAGCCAGCGCCGCATCGACTACATGGTGCGCCTCACCGCGGCTGTGCTGCCCGAATTCGCGGCGCAGATGAAGCGCAGCGCCATCAGGCCCTTCGCCGGCCTGCGCCCGCTGTCCGCAGACGGCCTGCCGATGATTGGCCCCACCAGGGTTCCCAACATCTATGTCAACACCGGCCACGGCGGCTTGGGATGGACCCAGGCGGCGGGTTCCGCCAAGGCGCTGGCGGATGCGATCACCGGTGCGCAGGATGGGTTCGACCTGCAGCCTTTCTCCCCGCAGCGCTTCCGCCGCTAGGGAACCCCTGAACAAGTCCCGGAAACTCAGACGAGTATAGGCGGCATGATGGTAAGGCGCGGTGAAGCCCTGTGGCAGGCGCCCTTTCCGTCAATAGCAAGGTTTGGGGTAATGTAGGCAATCTCCTGCGTCGAGGGCGCCCTAGGGGGGTCATGTCCGTCAACAACAAGGTTTGGGATTGGCCGCTGCGCATCTGGCATTGGTGTTTCGCCGCTTGTCTGTGCGCACTGCTGTACACCGGGCTGTCCGGGGACTTGGCGTTGCTGCATTGGCATATGAGGTGCGGCGCCTTCATGGTGGGCCTGCTGCTGTTTCGCCTGATGTGGGGGCTTTGGGGCGGGCGCCACGCCCGTTGGCCCGGCTACCTAGTGGGGCCGCGGCAGTTCTTCGCCCATTTTCGCGGCGGTCGCGTGGATGACCCGCACACTGCGCCCGGACGCGCCTTGGCCATCGCCTTTTTGTCCTTGGCGGCGGCGCAGGCCGGCACGGGCCTGTTCGCCAACGACGCCATCTTCACCGAAGGGCCGCTGGCGCGCCATGTCAGCGGTGCGCTGTCGAATGAGCTGACCTGGGTGCATAACAGGTTGTTCATGGGGCTGATCGCGCTAGTCGGCGTCCACCTGACCGCCCATATCGTCTATGGGCTGCGGCGTGACGCAACGCCCCTGGCCATGTTTACCGGACGCAAACGCGCCAGCGCCGGCCCCACGCCGGACTATTGGCTGCGGGCGCTGGCGACGGCGGCGCTGGCCGCCTTGGCGGTTTGGGCCGGCGGGCTGATGCCCTGAAGGCCGGGCCTATTCCGCCCGATAGTCGTCGTGGCAGCCCTTGCAGGCGCCGCCCAAGGTTTGGAACGCGGCGCCGATGTCGCCGCCCCCTGACTGCACAGCGCCCTTAAGCTCAGCAGCGGCGTTCTTGAACGCCTGCACACGTTCGGCGAAGTCCTCCGGGTTTTCCCAGATGGCGGGCAGGGCGTCCCCGCCTTCAGAGCCTTCCGGAAACAGGCTGCCGGCGATATCGGCGAGATCCGCCATCGCGTTGGCGTGCAGGCCCATGTGCTGCTGATGCGGCACTTTCTGCTTGAGGATGTCCACCATGGCCATCATGTGGCCGCCGACGGCCTCCATGCTGTGGTGCCGATAATCCGCAGCGCCCTCATCGGCAAGGCTGGCCGTTGCGGCCATCCATAGCCCTAGGCCGGTCCCCAAAGTGATCGAAGCGATCGATATGCGCATGAAACACCCCTGACAGTTCCAACAAAGGGCGCATTAAAGCCCTTTCGCAGCGCCGCAGCAACCCTATCGTTCGGGGGCAGGGCCAACCCAGATAGTGTTCAGGAACCTCTGCACAAGCCCTAATGACTTTCGGAGATTTTCTTTCAGGGGCGAACACTTTGGGATGGTTCTGTTCGGGGGGCGCAATTCGCATTATGGCTTTCGGCCGCTCCACAGGAGGGGTTTGCCGGTCGATTTGGCGCGAATCAAGCCGGAAATGCAGGGTGCTATGCGCAGAAAAGTGAAGTTAGACGCCGAAACGAGAATTGCCGGTTCGGGAAATTCGGCTAGCGGCAGCGTTAAAATGCAACAATTGTCGGCTATGGCGCCTCTGGTCGCATCCAAGTGGCGATGGGCCCTTTGCTTTGGAGGAATCATGATCTGTTGGCGAAGCATCATTGCATTGGTTGGTTTAGTGGGCGTGGCCGCAGCCTGGGGCGAGGTTGCCGCCGGCGTTGTCTTCCGTGACGACGATGGCGATGGGCGGCGCTCGCCTGGCGAACCGGGGGTGGCCGAGGTGCGCGTCTCCAACGGCCGGGATCTGGTGTTGACGGATGCCCAGGGCCGCTACGCCATAGAGGCGGGGGATGAGGCGGTGCTGTTCATCACCAAGCCGGCTGGCTACGCCACGCCGGTGGACGCCAACATGCTGCCGCAGTTCTACTATGTGCATCAGCCGGCAGGCTCGCCGCCGGGGTTGCGCTACCCGGGCATTGCGCCCACCGGCCCCCTGCCCGAAGCCATCGACTTTCCGCTGCGGGAGCGTGCGGAGCCGTCCCGCTTCCAAGCCATCCTGTTTGCCGATACGCAGCCGCAAACGGAGAAGGAGCTGGACTACATCCGTGACGATGTGGTGGCGGAACTCATCGGCTTCGATGCGCTGTTTGGCATGACCATGGGGGACATCGCGTTTGATGATTTGTCGCTGCTGCCGCGCCTGAACAGCATCATCGCGCAGATTGGCGTGCCTTGGCACAACGTGCCGGGCAACCACGAACTGAACCTGATGGCGGCGGATGACCGCCGCTCGCTGGAGACCTTCAAGCGCATCTACGGCCCGCCGTACTACGCCTTTGAGTATGGGGATGCGGTGTTTTTTGTGCTGGACAACATCTTCTACGAGGGTGGGGGCGAGCCCACTGCGGACAACATGCGGGGCAATGGGGGCTATGTGGCTAAGTTCGATGAGCGCCAGCTTCATTGGCTGGCCAAAGAACTGGTCCATGTGCCCAAGGAGCGGCTGGTGTTCCTGGCCATGCATGCGCCGCTGGAGACCTTCCTGGACGAAGGGGCGGGGGTGAACACGGCCAACCGCCGGGACCTGTTCAAGCTGCTGGCCGGCCGCCCGCATCTGTACGCCGTGGCCGGGCACACCCACACCACGGAGCATCGCTACTTCGGTGAGGAGGATGGCTTCACAGGTCCGGCGCCCTTCCACCACCACATACTGGCCACCGTATCCGGCAGCTGGTGGAGCGGCCCCTTTGATGCGCGTGGGGTGCCCACCAGCGACCAGCGCGACGGCACGCCCAACGGCTACCATATTCTGGAAGTGGATGGCGTGCAGGCCAAGGTGCGCTTCAAGGCGGCCGGCAAGGCGGCGCACCATCAGATGCGCATCATGATCGATGCCCATCACCACGGCCGCAGGCCGGGTGGCCAGCGGGATTTTCGCCCAGGCGAATTGTTGGACGGCCGCCTGAGTGTGGATCAGGTTCCGGCCGCCGCCATCTATGTCAACCTGTTTGATGGCGGCCCAAATTCCAAGGTCGCGTTCTCCATCAGGGGTTCGCAACCGGTGCAGATGCGTCGCGTCGTGCAGAAGGACCCGTGGATTCAGGAGCTGATGGCCCGCCATGCGGACGAGCTTAAGTTCTGGGTCAAGCCGGTGCCCTCCACGCACCTGTGGACCGCTGACCTGCCGGACGACCTGCCGCCCGGCACCTACACCCTTTCCGTGCAGGCTGTGGACGAATTCGGCCAAACCCACCACGCCCACCAGATCCTCGAAATAGAAGGCAGTTCCGCAAACCAGTCCCACGCTGTGCGCCATCCATAGAACCTTCTTGGAGCAGGGCGCGTACTCTACAAAGCCCACGGGCGAGGCGAGGGGTGGCTACTGCGCCTGTGGAGTGTAAGGTGGGGTCGGAGTTAGGCGGTGGGTTGTAAAGACCCCGGCCGCCGCTAGGCGGCCGGGGCGGAACGGACCTCATTCAGCGGGAAGCCAAATCGCGCTCCCTTCAACCAGAGGGAGATGGAGACCCAACATGGCTTATAGCTACTGTGTTCTGTCCAGGATGGTGACGGAGGAGCTCATGGGGCTGTCCATGCCACTGCTCAAGACCACGGAGTTGTTGACCGTGGCGCGGCCTTGGTTGAGCATGTTCTGCACTTCCAGGACGCCGTCGGACAACAGGTCGCACCGGCCGCGGCCCGTGTCCCAACCGCCTCCCAGCGCCTCGCTGATCTCGTCGCTGTCGTAAACCTCAAGGCTGCCCGCGGCCACTTCGCCCAAACTGCCAACGTAGCTGTCGCCCGCTTGGTCGCTGCAGCGGGCGAACAGGGTGCAGGCCTTCGTGTCGGCGCACGCAACCCTGAGGTAGGTTCGGGCTACGCCGCCCGCCTTGACAATGCCGTGGGCGTAGGCGGCAACGTTGACCCCGATATAGTCGACTGTGGCCGAGCTGCTCCGTTCCTCCACCGGGCCGGAGGCATTCAGTTCATCATCGTACCGCACCGCTGCGGTGACGTGGAAGGTTCCCGGCAACAGGTCGTCGACGCCGCCAGGGAAGTAATCGATATGATGACTTCCCCCCACAGGCTCAGATTCCAAATCCTCTAAGGTAATTTCGCCGCTGTAGCTGCCGTCTTCGTTGCGCGTAAACGGCTCACCCCTTTGGTGCTCCGTGAGCGTAAAGATCACCCTGTCGTCGGTTTGGAGGTTGCCGGTCACAGTGACAACCAATTTGCCCGGAAAGTCGCCAATGTCGATCAAATCATCGGCGCCGGAATCATCCTCGCGGAGAGTCCTCACGAAGCCATTATCCCATATAGTCAAGCCAAGTATGCCGATGGTCAGTATCCCCGTCGGGTTGTCCTTATCCGCTCTGTTTGTCAAGACCTTGCGGTCCATCAATTCAACTAACCCGGTGCGCGCTGCCATAGAGGTGTCCCTCAGCAAAAAACCGACCGACGGCTGAAGCCTGTAGACCCTCACTGGGCCGGCATCCTCGCCCGGGTTGGCGCTGTCGCCAACCATGTCCGGAAAAGGGCTGGACGTGCGCCTTACGACTTCGATGGAGACGTCGACCGCCGCTCCTTGGGTCCCGGAATCATCGATGGCCACGGGGGCCACCTGAAGATCGGGAACCGTGAAGGCGATCGTTTCGCCAACGGCCAGTTTGCCGCCGGCTACAGCGGCGCGAACCGTAACCCAACTGTCGCCCGCTTGTCCCCCTTCCACCGGCGACAAGGAGACGTTGCTGCCGTCGGAGCCGGCAAATCGCGACAGTGAAACCCTGTCAACGAAGGTGGCGCCGGTGAAGCTGAAGGTCAAATCCGCCTCGTTGCCTGCACTAATGTCGGCGCCGCTTACGGAAATTACGACCTTGGTTGGGGGGTTGCTCTTCCGTTCCGCCACCGTGCGGCCGGCGGGGACGCCGAAGAACTCCGCAGCGATTACCCTTCCCGTTTCGACGCTCTGCTCCAAGGTCTGGCCCCAAGCGCCGCAAGAGAACGCCGCGCCCACCGCAAGCAGGGCCGCAGCGCGTTTCATTTGCTCAAACATCCGTTACTCCATATTTTACTGAGCCTTTGGTTCACCCCACCGCGGCGGCCGTGGCTTCGACGCCACCCCGCGCCCCAGCAGAGTTGGGGAACGAGTGTACAGCCGCTTTGAAGCATATTGTAGCCCTTGAACTGGCTCAGTCAGGGTGATCCTGTAGTTGCATGGGTCGGAGAGCACCGGGCGGCGCGGGGCGATTCGTTGGGCAGTCCGGAGGTGGAAACGGGCGTCGCAAGCATCGCGGAGCCATCCCAGGATGCCGGGGCGGGGGTGATCGGGTCGATTTGGGGGCGCATTTCCACGCGGGTCGTTGGTCCGGGCGGATGGGCACCGTTGGCCGCGGGGCGTCAGACGGCGCGGACGACCTCGCGCAGGGCCTCGCCCTGCCGGGCGGCGTAGTGCGGGTAGACCTGTGGCAGGCGCCGAGGAGTCTTCCCGTCGGCCCCGTCGGAGGCGGTCTGTCCGGCGACCACGCTGGAGCCTTGAGGAACCTCTGAACAAGTCTGGGAAACCCAGAGGAGTCTAAAGGGCGTGACGGCAAGGCGCGGCGAAGCCGTGTGGCTTGCCCCCCACACAATGAGCCGCAACACAGCCAGCGCACCCTTATTGGCTCTCCCGAAGGGCGCCCCGCGGCGCGGACTGCGGAATCCTCGCCGCGCCATGGCCGCAACGCCGTCTCCGCCCGCAAACAGCGGGGCGCCGGGCGAACGCGACTTGTTCAGAGGTTCCTTAGGGCAAACAATCGCTTGGCTCCACCCGGCGTGGGAAAGCCCCGGGTTTGCGCCTCTATAGCTGGTTATTTCCCGTGCGCTGCTCCATGATGGCGGAATTGAGTTGAACAACGCCTGTGAGGCAGCAAACCCCATGCGGATCGATCGGCTCTATGTCTCGAACTTCAAGAGATTCGAAAATAGGACCTTCGAGTTTCATCGCCGGTTCACGCTGCTGGTAGGCGACAACGGCGCGGGCAAGACGGCAGTTCTGGACGCGCTTCGCATCGGCGTGGGTGCGTATCTGCTTGGGATCCCCCACTCGCAGGCACCCTCGATCAAGCGGGAATACGTACGTCGAGAGACCCGGCGAAACGGAGAGTTCTCGACGTTTGAGCCAGTGACGCCGTGCACGGTGGGCTGCGAAGGGCGTGTGCATCTGTCGGATCTTCGCTGGAACCGCGAATTGGCGTCGTTATTTGGTCGAACGAACCGTGTCGGGGCACGGGAACTCGTGCAGTGCGTTGCCACGCGCTATCGAGAGAACAGGCCGGAAACGAACTTCCCCTTGATTGTTTCGTACGGCACCGGGCGTCTGTGGGTCGAGCCGCGGACGACGGAGCAGGCTCGCTCCGCCGTGCGCGAGCCCCTCGGCAAGCTGTCTCGGTTCGAAGCCTACCGCGGTTGCTTGGATCCGGCAGTTTCGTCTGATTTGCTGCGCCGGTGGATCAAGAAAATGGCGTTGATCGCGGTGCAGGAGAGGCGGGCGCTGGGGAGCCTGGATGCGGTCTATTCGGCGGTTGTGGGCTGCGTCGAGGGTGTGAGGCGGGCGCTCTACGATTTCGACCTCGACGACATTGCGGTCGATTTCGAGGACGGAAAGCGCTTTCCATTCGGCTTCCTGAGCGACGGACAAAGAAGCATGGCGGCGCTTGCAGCCGACATCGCCCTGCGATGCGTTCAACTGAACCCGCATCTGGCCGGAAAGGCGCCGAGCAAGACCGAGGGCGTGGTGCTGATCGATGAGTTGGACCTCCACCTGCATCCGAATTGGCAGCGCATCGTTGTGCGCAACCTGACCTCCCTCTTTCCGAATTTGCAGTTTGTCGCGACGACCCATTCGCCATTCATCGTTCAATCGCTCGATGGCCATGGCCTAGTCAACCTGAGCGATATGGGCGTTCTTGAGGAGCGAACGGAGCCTTATAGCATCGAAGATGTCGCCGAAGAAACCATGGGCGTGGATACACCGCAGCGAAGCAAGCTGTTTCTGGAAAAGCAAGCTGCGGCACGTCGGTATTACCAATTGCTCGATGAATTGAGCGACGACGACCCCGAGGTCGGAGAGGCAAAGGCGGAGCTGGACCGGATCGAGACGCGTTTCTTGGACAATCCGGCCTACGCAGCTTTCCTGAAGCTGCGTCGGCTGCCGAGTAGTCCCGGGCGAAGAAATCCGATGCGATCGGTCAACCGCGGGGCGTGGCCAACCGGGGCCGCCGGTAGCCCTGTTCTCCTTCCGGATTACAGGCATGCGAAATTGCCGCTGGAATGGCGACGATCGTCGCGCTTGCCCCCTCGCCTCAGTGACTGACGGCGTAGTTGGCGGGTGGCGTCTGCGCTTGCGGCTGCCCGCGCCGTTCCGCGGCCAGCAGTTGGTAGATGCTGGGCAGCACGAAAAGGGTGAACAGGGTGCCTAGGGCCATGCCCGCCACCAGGACGATGCCGATGCTGTTGCGCGCTTCGGCGCCAGGGCCGGTGACGAACACCAAGGGCATGTGGCCCATGATGGTGGCGCCGGCGGTCATCAGCACCGGGCGCAGGCGGCTTTCGGCGGCGGCCTTGATGGCCGTGCGCTTGCTGGCGCCTGCCGCCTGCAGCCGGCGGGCGAATTCGACGATGAGGATGGCGTTCTTGGATATCAGCCCCACCAAGGTTATGCAGCCGATCTGGGTGTAGATGTTGATGGTGGTCAGATCCATGTAGGTGAACAGCAGGGCGCTGGCCAGCGCCAATGGCGCGGAGCCAAGCAGCACCACCAGAGGATCCCGGAAGCTGTTGAACTGCACCGCCAGGGCCATGAACACAAAGGCCAGGGAGATGCCAAGCACACCCACCAGGGTGTTGCCTTCCTGGCGCAGTTGGCGGGACTCGCCCGCGTAGTCGATGGCGTAGTGGGCGGGCAGCAGTTCCTTGGCCAGCCCCTCCATGGCCGCCAGCCCCGCCTCCTTGGTGCGCCCGGGGAAAATGCCGGCGCGGATGCGAAAGGCGTTCTTCTGCTGGAATTTGGCCAGCACCCGCGGGGCCACGGCCTCCTCCAGGCGGGCTAAGGCGGACAGGGGCACAAGGGCGCCGTCTGGCGTACGCAGCTTCAAGTCCAGCAAAGCGTCCGGATCCGGGCGGCCGTGGCGCTCCACCATGGGAATGACCCGATAGGCGGTTCCTTCCAGATCGAAGCGGTTGACGTAGTTGGCGGACAGGAACGCGCCGAGTTGGCGGCTTACCTCAGCCAGGTCCATGCCGAGGTCCGAGACCCGCTCCCTATCGATAAGGAAGCGGCCTTGGGGCAGGTCGATGCGCAGGTCCGTGTCCACGAACAGGAACAATCCCGTTTGCCGCGCCCGCTCCAGCAACGCCTCCGCATGGGGCAGCATGTCCGCGACGCTGTTGGTGGAAAGCACTACGAACTCCATGTCGAAGCGCCCCGCGCTCGGCAGGGCGGAAGGCAGCACGGGAAAGGCGTTGACCCCGGGAATTTGCGCGAGCTTGCCGAAGGCCATGGGCAAGAGTTCGTGCGTACTGTGCTCGCGCATATGAAAAGGGGCGAATTCCATGCCGGCGAAGGCCATGTTGTTCATCGCCATCTGCCACATGCGCCCGCTGTCCGGCAGGCTCTCCATGGCGTCCACGACCTGCTCCAGGTTGCGCTCCATGTAGTCCAGGGAGGCTTCCGGGGGGGCGGTGATGGCTAGGTTGATCTCGCCTTGGTCCTCCGTGGGCGCCAATTCCCTTTGCGACATCATGAAGAATGGAATGGCCAGCAGCGCGAAGAAGGCCGCGGCGCACAGCACCGGCCCGCCATTGGCAAGCAACCCATCCAGCAGCCGCTGGTAGCGTCTGCGGGCGGCGTCGAACAGCCGATTGACGCGCAGCGTCATGGCGGATTCGCGGCCTTTGGCCGGCGCTACGGAAGCGCTCATCACCGGTGAAAGGGTCAGGGCCACGAGGCCGGAAATCAACACCGCCACCGCCAAGGTGAAGGCGAACTCCCTGAAAAGCACCCCGGTCAGGCCAGACAGGAAGCCGATTGGGGCATAGACCATCGCCAAGGTCAGGGTCATGGCGGTGATGGGCGCCGCCAACTGGCGGGCGCTGGTCAGGGCGGCTTGGGTGCGGCTCAGCCCCTCGCGCATGTGGCGGGCGACGTTCTCCACCATCACGATGGCGTCGTCCACCACAAGGCCGACGGACAGCACGATGGCCAGCACAGTCAGCAGGTTCAGGGAGAAACCCATCAACGCCATGGCCGCCACTGCGCCCAACAGCGAAATGGGGATGGTCACCAAGGGCACCAGGGCGGTGCGCAGGGATCCCATCATGGCCACGATCACCAGGCCAACCAGCAGGACGGTCTCCGCCAGGGTGGTGAATATCTCCCTCAGGGCGGCGCGCATGTAGGTGGTCACGTCCTCGCCAATGGTGATTTGCAGCCCGGACGGCATGTTTTGGTTGATCTGATCCAGCTTTACGTACAGGGCGTCGGCAATGTCCATTTCGTTCGCCCCCGGCAGTGGGAAGATGCCCATGAACACGGTGGGATGCTGGTTCAGACGGGCCAAGTCCCGGCCTTCCTCTTCGCCCAGGGCCACCCGCGCCACATCCTGAAGGCGAATCAGCGCGCCATCCGCCTCGCGCACCACCAGGCGTTCGAATTCCGCCGCCTGCTTGAGGGAGGTGTCCGCCAGCAGGTCGATGCGCTGGCTGGCGTTTTCGGTTTGGCCGATGGTGGAGATGATGTTGTTGCCGCGCAGCGCCGCCTCCACGTCCTGGGTGCTGACGTTGAACATGGCCATGCGGTCCGCATCCAGCCAGATGCGCATGGCCGGCAGGCGGGCGCCGCCCAGCCACACCTTCTGCACGCCTGGAATGGTGGCAAGCTGCGGCGCCACCTCCCGGCGCAGATAGTCCGACAGCTCGCCTCGGGTGACCTGGTCGTTCAGGTTTACGCCCAAGTACCAGCCTGCTTGGGGGCGGTCCGCCCGCTGCACCTCTACGGACGGATCCTCCGCGCCGGCCGGCAATTCGAAGCGGATCTGGCCAAGCCTGGTGGACAACTCCGCCAAGGCGTCGGCGCTGTCCTGGTTCAGCTTCAGATGCACCTGCACCTGGCTCATGCCGGCGCTCGTCTCGGACTCCATGAAGTCCACGCCCGGAATGGTCGCGGCGGCGCGTTCGATGGGATCGGTGACGAAGCCCTGCACCACCTCCGCGGAGGCGCCTATGTAAGGGGTCTCGATGACTAGGGATGCGCGTTCGAAGCTGGGGTACTGCAGAACCGGAATTTCGCTGGCCACCCGGATGCCGATGAGCGCCAGACCCAAGGCCATCACCACCGCCAGCACCGGGCGCCGCACGAACAGGTCCGTGAACCTAGACGTTTGGGCGGGGCCGTGCAACGCTGCTTCAGCCACTGTCGGATGCGTTCTCCGGCGGCTCGGCGAGGGCGTTGACCAGCACGCCGTCGCGCAGCTTGAAGGCGCCGCTGGCGGCCACCCGCTCGCCAGGCGCCAGGCCGCCAGCGATCACCAGCAGGCCGCCCCGCTGCGGCCCTAGGGATACGCTGCGCTGCTCCGCCCGCGCCGCCGCCGGCACCCCCTCCTGGGCGGGATGCAGAACGAAGACCTTGGCCCCAAAGGCGTCCCGGCGAACCGCCTCGGCCGGCACCAGGGTGGTGCGTTGGGGCGCGCCCAAGGGAACTGTGACGTGGACTAGGGCGCCAGGGTAGGCACCTAGGGCGCTGTTGTCCGCCAAGGCGCGGAAGCGGGCGTTGCGGGAGTTTTCGTTGATGAAGCTGTCCCGGGCGATGATGCGGGCCCGGATCCTGGCGGACGGCTCGCCATGGGCGGACTGAAAGGCTGGCGCGCTTGACGGCTGGTTGGCGCTCTGCGCACGCGGAACGGGGGTCGGCGCTGGGACTGACTGAACGTTTGGCGCCCTTGGCGGCTGGTTGGCGGGCTGACGGCCGGCGTTGCGCAAGGGGGCGACATCCACCAGCACGTCGGGCGCCAAGTAGGCCTGTTCCTGCGGCAGGGTGAAGTCGATCCACACCTGCTCTTCCACGCCCACCAGATGGGCCACCGCGTCGCCGGCGTCCAGAAACTGCCCGGCAGCCAGCTCATGCAGCCCGGCGATGGCGTCAAAGGGCGCCCTAAGGGTCTTCTTGGCGATGCGCGCCTGGAAGCGCTGGATGGATGCCTCGGCGGCCGCGAAACGGGCCTGGGCGCGGTCGCGCGCCTCCAGGGCGCCCACCCCGGCAGCCAAAATGCGCTCGGCGCGGGCCAGCTCCAACGCAGCCAACTGGGCGTCCGCCTGCGCGGCGGCCAACTGCGCCTGCTCCTCCCGTACGTCCAGGCGCACCAGCACCTGACCCTTGCGCACCTGTGCGCCGGGAGTGAAGCCCACAGCGGTGACGGCGCCGCCCAACTCCGCCTTCAGGGTGACTGCGTTGATGGCCACCACCTCGCCGGTGACCCGGGTGCTGGGTTGCCAGAGTTGCTCCTGCGCGGTGAATGCCCGCACGGTCTCCACCCGCTCCGGCAGGGCGGCGGCGAAGGCGATGCCAGCCTGAATGCGCTGGTATTTGTACCAGCCGAGGCCGAAAGCCAAGGCCGCGCAGGCGCTTATGACGATGAGCCAGGCGCGCAGCATCCGTGCTTCAGGCGCCGATCAGGGCGTCCAGTTGATTGTGGAAGTGCTGCACCCGCAACTCATCGTCAGACAGCCAAACGCTGGCGAACCCGCTGGATCTCATGCCGTCCTGTACGCCGCCCAGCAGTTCGATGTCCTGATCTATGGTGTCCGTCATGGTCTTGCGGCCAGCGAGGATGGCATGGTGGTCGAAGACGTCCCGCCTTGGTCTGCTGTAGTCCGCCGGCTTCAGGCCGTCCGCCGGTTCGTTGCGCCGCGCCGAGCTGGCGATGTTGCGGGTGTCGCCGCCTAGGCTGGGGTCGGCATAGAGCACTAGGCTCAGCTTGTCGAACCAGCACTGGTTGGGGTCGGTGGGGTGCGGTCGGGGACGCAGTATCCATAGATGCTCTGGCGTGAAGGACAGGATGGCGTTGGGGAATAGGTTGTACTGCCATACGTCGGATAGCTGATCGTCGGAGAAGGCGCCGTAGTCGTAGCCGTGGCTGCGGCCCACTTCCCGCTTGCGCTTCTGCACCGCGGCCCGCACATCGTGCACCCGGCCTCGGAAGTCCTCCGGATCCAGCCCCAGGCTGCGCAGCTGCGCGGATTGGATGTCCGTGGGCTCCTTTGGCATCGGGAAGCGCGGATTCACCGTGGCCCCAGGCACGGCCAAGCCGGTATGGCCTTGGGGGAACAGGTGCACGGTGTCGTTGCAGCAGTCCACCATGCGCTTGTGCTGGGGATGCAGGAAATCCACGTGGTAGAGCTCGCTGAAGTTGTCCACCACCGCCTTCCAGTTGCAGTGGTGATGTACGGTCTGGTCCTCCACTAGGGTCATGTTGCGGAAACGGTAGGGGGCCAGCAGTTCCGTCACCGGGCCCAGGAATTCCAGCAGCGGCATGGGATTGGGGTCCAGGCAGACGAACACCAGGCCATCCCAGACATCCACGGCCACCGGCTGCAGTGCGCGCTGCGCATGCGGCACGCCGTTGCTGAAGCGGTCCGCAAAGGGCGCGTTCCGCAGGGCGCCGTCCAGTGCGTAGGTCCATGCATGGTAGGCGCAGCGGAAGTTGTCGGCGTGGCCGCGCTCCACATCCACCAGCCGGTTGCCCCGGTGCTGGCAGACGTTGTGGAAGGCCCGCAGCCGGCCGTCCTTGGCGCGGGTGATGAGGATCTGCTCCCGGCCCAGGGCGAAGACGAAGAAGTCTCCAGCGTTGCCCAGGTCGCTCTCCAGCCCGGCCAGCAGCCAGCAGCGCCGCCAGATGCGCGTCCATTCCCGCTCCATGTACTCTGGGCAAAAGTAGCGCTCCTTGCTGAAATTGGTGATGCCAACCTCCTGCCCGGCATGGTTCACCACTGCAATGGTCATGGAAAGGTCTCCTCGAATGAATGCCCGGCGCGCCGAGTGCTTCGCCAGGAACAATACCATAGGGAACCTCTGAACAAGTCGCGTTCTCCCAGCGCCCGGCCGTTTGCGGGCGGAGATGGCGTTGGGGCCATGGGAAGGCGACCCGCAGCGCGGCGGGGATTCCATAGTCCGCCCGCTGCGGGCGCCCTTCGGGAGGGCCTAAAGGGCCCTTACGGCGTTGCGGCTCTTTGTGTGGGGCCTTGCCGCACGGCGTCGTCGCGCCTTGCCGGGGCTGAAAGGGCCACGAATAATCACACTTATTTGCGGGACAGCACACTAGGCTCCTCTGGGCTTCGGGGACTTGTTCAGAGGTTCCCTAGCGATTTTCGGCGTCCGCTGCGACGGCCTCCGCTGCCTGGGCCACTTGCCTGGCAATCTCATTCCAGCCGCCAGCAACGCTCATCGCCTAGGCTGCGCCAGTGACCGGCCTATATTGGGCATCTTGCCCCGGCAATTGCTTCATGGGGCGCGGAACATTGTAGAATGAAGAAGTGAAACCCTTGGCGTCAAGGTTGACAAGCCAGTATTAACCATATGAAAATCAAAGCCTTAGAGTTTTTTCTAGGTGGAAGGCGGATGTTTTGCGAACGCCTTGGCGAGCATGTCTGAAGCCCACCAAAGCGCTGTGGAAATCCAGCCGCAGCGGCCGGTCTCGGAGCGCGAGCTGGGTGCCCGCCTAGTGGATCAGGGCTATGTGCAGGCCGAGGACCTGCAGCGGGCGCTGCAGATTCAGGCCGCCGCCGGCGGTCGGCTGTGGCAACTGTTGGTGCGCATCGGCGCCATTTCGGAAGATCTGCTGCTGCGGACCCTGGCTGAACAGCTGGGCGTTTGCTATTTGAGCCACAGCCAGGACCTGCCGGACAGCCTTGAGGTGCACCACTTCATGTCCGCCTCCCCCATCAAGCTGGAATGGCTGCTGGACCAAGCCGTGCTGCTTTGGCGCGATGGGGATGAACGGCTGCACTGCTTGGCGCGGGACATCCTGGACGAAAAGCTGCAGGAGACCTTGAGCTACTTCTACCCGGATGAGCCGGTGGCCTTCCAACTGGCCCCGGCCCACCAGATCGACCGCTTGCTGGACTTCGTGCGCAAGGAGCGGGCCATCGAGGGCCTGTTCGCGGGGGATAGCGTCAAGCAACTGCGGGAGATGGCCGAGGAGGCGCCGGTGATCGAGCTGGTCAACAACCTGCTTTCCCAAGCGGTGGATATGGATGCCTCGGACATCCATGTGGAGCCCAGCGAAGAGAATTTCGCCGTGCGCCTGCGCGTGGACGGGGTGCTGCGCACCAGGCTCACCCAGCCGGTGGAGCGCTTCCCGGCGGTCGCCTCCCGCATCAAGCTGATCTCCGGCATCGACATCGCCGAGCGGCGCCTGCCCCAGGACGGCCGCATCACCGCCCGCATTTCCGGCCGGGAGATGGACATCCGCGTCTCCACAGTGCCCTGCGCCTTTGGCGAATCCGTGGTGCTGCGTCTGCTGCCCAAGGAGCGTGAGGACCTGCGGCTGAAGAACCTGGGGATGGAGCCGGACCACCTGCGGTTGTTTCGCGGCTGGCTGACCTCCAGCAACGGCATCATCCTGGTGACCGGCCCCACCGGCTCCGGCAAGTCCACCACCCTTTATGCAGCTTTGGAGGAGTCCGACGACGGCGTCCGCAAAATCATCACCGTGGAGGACCCGGTGGAGTACCAGATGCCGAACATCACCCAGATTCAAACCCACGCGGAGATTGGCTACACCTTTGCCCGCGCCCTGCGCGCCATTCTGCGGCAGGATCCGGACACCATCATGATTGGCGAGATCCGCGATCTGGAGACCGCGGAGATCGCCATCCAATCGGCGCTGACGGGACACATCGTGCTTTCCACCATCCACACCAACGACGCCATCTCCAGCTTCACCCGGCTCATCGACATGGGCGTGGAGCCCTTTCTGGTGGCTTCCCCCATCCGCGGCGTGCAGGCGCAGCGCCTAGTGCGGCGGCCCTGCCCCCGCTGCGCCCGGCCGGCGCCGGCGCCGAGTCTGGTGCGCGAGCAGTTGGCGGAACTGCCTGATGCTCTGCTGGGCAGTCAATGGGTGGAGGCCGTGGGCTGCGACGCCTGCCAGAAGACCGGCTACCGGGGGCGCCTGGGCATCTACGAGCTGGTGCCCATGACCCAGCAACTGCAGGACATGATCGTGTCTGGCGCCACCCTGAACGAAATGCAGCGCCACGCCCGCGAACAGGGCTGCCGCACCCTTTTCCAGGACGGCCTGATCAAGGCTTCCCAAGGGCGAACCACCTTGGACGAAGTCACCCGCCTGACGCTCACTTAGAATCCCCATGCCGGAATACGACTACGAGTGCATCGACCGCCAGGGCGCATTGCAGCGCGGCAGTTGCGAGGCGGATTCCGAGGCCGAAGCCCTGCGTCGCCTGAACGTCAACGGCCAGACCGTGGTGGACCTGGCGGAGCGCCGGCCGGCGGCTTTGGGCGCCTTTCGCCGCCGTCTGGGCGCCCAGGACCTGGTGGTGGCCCTGCATGAACTGGCCACCCTGCTGGAGGCGGGCGTTGCCTTGGGGGACGCCGTGCAGGCGCAGCGCCGCGGCAGCCATCATGCGGTCTTGGGGGAGGCGTTCAGCGTAATGGTCGTCCAGCTCACCCGTGGACAGAGCTTTCTGGCCGCCCTGAAGGAAAGCGCGCTGCCCTTGCCGGACTACGTTTTCCAGTTGGTGGAGGCTGGGGAGTTGAGCGGCCAGCTGCCCCAGGCCCTGCGCCAGGCCGTCTCGCAGATGGAGTATGACCGCAAGCTGGCGCAGGACTTCCGCAGCGCCTTGACCTATCCCGCCATTCTCATCACTGCGGGGTTGGCGGCGGTGCTGTTTGTGTTCGTGTTCGTGGTGCCGCGCTTTTCCAACCTGCTTGCTGAAGGCAATGAATTGCCCGTCCTGGCGGAGGTTGTATTGCGCACGGGGCTGTGGTTCAGCGACAACAGCTTGTTGGTGTTCGCGGTGTCGGCCGGCGCCGCCGCCGCGTTGACCCTGCTGCTGCGCCAGGCGGCGGTGCGCCAGCGGCTGGTGGACTTCGGCGCCAGCCTGCCGGTGCTTAAAGACTGGTTTTCCGAGGCGGACACCGCCCGTTGGGCTGCCGTGATGAGCGCCATGCTGTTCAGCCGGGTGGAGTTGATGGACGCCTTGGGCCTTGCCTTGCGCGGCGTGCGCATCTCGCGCCGCAGGAGGGGGCTGGTTGGCGCCGCCAACGAGGTGCGCAGCGGGGTGGCCCTGTCCGCCGCCCTGGAGCGGCAGAACGCCTTGACGCCGACGGGCTACAACCTGATTCGCGTGGGCGAGCAGTCCGGCAAGCTCGCCGAGATGCTGCGCTCCTTGGCCACCCTGTACCAAGACAACAGCAGCCGCCGCATGAAGCGGTTTCTGAACTTGGTGGAGCCGCTGGCCATACTGTTGATCGGCGGCTTTCTGGGGTTGATCATGGTGGGCGTCATCATGGCCATCACCAGCGTCAATGAGGGCGTATTGTAGGGGCCGCTGACTGGTTTGGTTGCGAGGAGAAAATGATGCAAAGGAATAGCTGCGGAGAACGCCGAACGCTTGGCTTCTCCTTGATTGAACTGATGGTCGTGCTGGTCATCATGGGGTTGCTGGCCGGTTTGGTGGGGCCCCGGTTGCTTGGCAATGTGGATAAGGCCAACGTGCGAACCGCGGACACCCAGGTGAAGATGCTCAAGGGCGCCCTGCAGACCTACCGCCTGGATGTGGGGCAGTACCCCAGCACGGCCCAGGGTCTGGCCGCCTTGATGCGCCCACCGCCGGAGGTGTCGGACTACTGGGATGGTCCCTATCTGGACGATGAACTGCCTCTGGACCCTTGGAAGACGCCTTTCGTGTACCGTTTCCCGGAGAACAACCAACAGGGCTTTGCGCTCTATTCGTTGGGGGCGGATGGGGCTGAAGGCGGCGAGGACGTGAATGCGGACGTGGGCTTTCTGGCGGCCCAATAGGGCGCCGGCGGGCGAAGGCGCAGCGAAGTGGCCTGTGCGAGCCCGGCCTTTGTCCGGCAGTCCGTGGCGGAAGTCCGGCATGGCGCCGAGTGCGCCGATGTGCCCGCTGGGCAAGGTGCGAGGAGCGGGAATATCGGGCATATTTGAGCGGCCAGCAACGCAGTCAGGGGTGAGGTGTCGGCGTTCCAATGCAGGCGGACTTTGGCCGCGGCCTGCCGGGCGAGCGTGGTGCCGACCCAGCACATGAAGCGGCTTTTTGGGCGGCGGGGATCGCTGGGCTTTACGCTGCTGGAGATGCTCGTCACGCTGGCCATTGTCGGCTTGGCCGGGGCCATCGCGCTGCCCAACCTGCAGAGCCTCTATGAAGCGGTGGCCCGGCGCACGGATCGCGATGCGGTGCTGGACCAGGTTAGCCGTTTGGGTGCGCAGGCCAGGCTGGCGGGCCAGGACTTGGTGATTTGGCCCGGCGAGGCCGATGCCCTGGAACAGGTGGATTCGCTGGTGGGGGCCACTCTTGACGCCTACGTTCGCCACCAGTTCAGGATGCCGCCGGACTGGCGCTTGGTGCTGGACCGCCCCTTGGTGGTGCGCGCCAACGGCGTTTGCCTGGGCGCCGCCATGACCCTTATCGACAACAGCGGCCGCCGTGCGGAGTACCTGCTTGAAGCGCCATTCTGCCGTGTCCGCTAGGGAACCTCTGAACAAGTCGCGTTCGCCCAGCGCCCCGCCGTTTGTGGGCGGAGATGGCTTCGCGGCCATGGGAAGGCAACCCGCAGCGCGGCGGGGATTCCACGGTCCGCTCGCCTCGGGGCGCCCTTCGGGACGCCCTCAAGGGTGCGCTGGCGACGTTGCGGCTCATTGTATGGGGCCCGCCACAGGGCTTCGCCGCGCCTCGCCATCACGCCGCCTAGGCTCCTCCGGGTTTCCGGGGCTTGTTCAGAGGCTCCCTGGGAGTTCCCGCCCCGGCGTCCGGCGCGCTGACGTGCTGGGAGGTGGATGCCTCCATGCAAGTTTGCCCCGCAGAAAACTTCCTTGGGCGTTTCTTCCCCTGCATTCATGCAATTTCGGCAAGTTTTTGCGATGGGCGCCTACCAACGCCGGCTGGCGCAGCCGCCGGAAACAGGCTGGCTTCACCATTCTGGAGGCCATCGTGGCGCTGGTGGTGTTCGCCAGCGGTGCCCTGGCGCTTTACAGCCTGTACGCCGTCAACATCGATGCCCTGGTGCGCGCTGGAGAGGTTGTTCGTCAGGCGCCGTTGGTGGCCCGGGCCGCGGAGCGCCTCGCCGGCCTGAACTTGGTCAGTGCAGCCTCCGGCGAGTTCCGCATCGAGGACGTGCAGTTCGTCTGGTCCGCCACTCCTGTCGCGCCGCCCCGGCAAGGGCAAAGCGAGCTGGGCGCCTTGGGCAGCCACCAAGTGCAGCTATTCGAGCTTACCTTCACCGCCTCTGAGCAAGGCCGGTTGCTGGGCGAATACCGCATGAGGCTGGCGGGGCACCAGTTGGTCCGCCCCCCGGCGCTGCAATGAACGGCGCCCTGACGCGCGGCCTCTCCCTGCTGGAGATGCTGGTGGTGCTGGTGCTGGCCGCCTTGCTTAGCACCCTGCTCATTCAAGGCTTGGGATTCTTTCTGGCGGCGGTGGAGCGCACTGGGCGCCAAGCCGGGCAGGGCGCCTTGGCGGCGTTGCCGCAGCAGTGGTTCTCCGAGTCCGTGCGCAGCATGGTGCCCTTTCTGGACCCGGCCCGGGGCTTCGTCGGCGATGCGCAGGGTTTTGAGGCCATAAGCCTTACGGGCCTGGCCTCCGAGGCCGGCTATCCGGTGCGCATTCGTTGGTCCATCGAAGGGGGTGCGCTGCGCTACCAGGAGCTGGACGGCGTGGACTGGACGCTGACCGAGGTTGGCGGCAATGCCGGATTCTTCGAATACGCGGACCGGGCGGGCGGTTGGAGCCGCCAATGGCGCCATGCGCCCGCCACGCAGCAGTGGATGCCGAGCCAAGTGCGTCTGCTGGCCTTGGATGGCAGCGTGCTTTGGGTGGTGCGCATGGCCTTGCATCCGGCGCCGGTGGTGAACCAACGGCTGCAGACATGAAACGCAGCCTAAGACTTCATTCTGGTGGTCACGGGCTGCCGGGAACGCATAGCGTGCATCGGCAACCCACCACGAAACGCAGCCAAGGCTTCATTCTGGTGGTCACCCTATGGGTGTTGGCCGGGTTGGCGCTGCTGGCCGCCTATATCGACTCCGTGGCCAGCGCCAACCTCGAGCAGGCGTACCGCATGAAGCGGGCCCTGGATGCGGAACTGGATAGGCTTAGCACGGAAGCCACCGTGCTGTACCTGCTGGCCAGCAACCGCATGGGCCACCGCGGCCTGGTGCTGGCGGAGCAGCAAGTGTTCACCCGCCCTTATGATGACAACGTAGACGACCTGCCCACCACCGCCGACGGCGAACTGCGGTTCGACGACACTGCCTACCAGGGCATCGGCGGCTGGCGCTTCTCCCTGCAGGACGAGTTTGGGCTGGTGTCAGTTAACCGGCCGGAGGCGGCTTCCTTCGCCGCGCTGCTGGAGTGGGCCGGGGTCGGCGTGGCGCAGCGGGCGCGCATCGTCGCCAGCACCCTGGATTACATCGACCTGGATCATCAACTGACCTTGAACGGCGCGGAGCGCTTCTCCTACCTGCAGCAGGGCAGGCAGCCGCCGCCCAACTGGAATTTGACTTCCCCCGCGGAAATCAAGAAGGTGCTGGGTTTTGCCGAGGCGGTCAGCGCCGAGCAGTGGCGCAAACTTAAGCCGCTTCTCAGCATCCGCCCGCCAGGAGGCTACAATTTCAACACCATGCCGGCCGAACTGCTGCCCGCCCTGTTGGGGACCCATCCCCGCAGCGTGGAGGCGCTTCTGCAGGCCCGCGCCGCCGGGCCCGTTTGGAGCGGGCGCCAAGTGGCGGCGCTCACCGGCGTCAGCCTTCACTTGGAGGAGGAGCTCATCGCGCGGTTGCCGTCCGAATTCTTGCGTCTGTCCATGTGGCGCCCGGAGCGGGGCGGGCGGCTGCTCATCGGCCTGCAGTTGACGCCTTTCGTCGCTGACGCCCCTTGGCGCAAGGACTACCAATACTGGGAGCAAACCAGCGAGCAGGATGCATCCACTCCTGAAAAAGCTGCAACGGCGCTTCTCTAGAAGCCCCAACATTCTGCAGACCCGCAGCGCAGCGGAGTTGCTGCCGTTCCGCTCCCTGCGCCCGCACTGGATTTTGGGACGCAGCCTGTGCATGTACAGTTGCCTGAACTTCGCGCAGGTGCCGCGCAGCCGCCGCGAGGCCGCCCTAAGATACCGGATGCCTGCGTTGAGCCCCTTTGAGCGCACCGGGCACTTCGCGGTCTGGTCCGGCAGCGAAGCCATGGTGTGGTATTGGGATGAGGATGTGGTGGACAGCCAGGCGCGGCAGGAGCTGCTGCCCCCAGCCGGTGCGGACCCTGCCCACTGCCCGGTGCTGCCGGAAACCCTTTTCCGTCCCCCTCAGCAGGATGGCTTGCATGTGCATGCCTGCAGCGAAGGCTACGAGGTGCAGCACTGGCGCGCAAACATCCTGCGCGCCGCCTTCTGGACCGCCGCGCCGCCTTCGCCGCAGCGCTTGGCGGCCTTTGCGGACAGCCAGGGCCTGGACGCCGGCGCGGATGCGCCCAAGGCGCCTGTGCATGAACAGCTGCTGGACGAGCCTTGGTCCGCCGTGCTGTCCCCCCGCGAATGGCTGGCCGCCAATGAACTGCGGCTGGCTGGCGGCATTGCGTTTCTGCTTTGCGTGGCGATGGTTTGGCAGGGCGCCCGGCACTGGCGGTACGGCTTGGCTGAGGGCGGCCTTGTCAGCGCCTTCGAGGCCGTTCAGGCGGAGGTGGCGCCCTTGATGGCCGCCCGCAGGGGGCATCGGGATCTTTCTGTCATAAATGCGCATATGGCTGGTTTGCTGCGTCAGCCTTCCCAAGCGTACCTGATGGGGTTGGTGGACCAGGCAATGCCCCATGGGGATGCTCGTTTCGAGGAGTGGCACTTTCAGGAAGGCGAACTGCAGGTGGTGGTGGAGAACGCCCAGGGCGGTCCGGTGGAGTATGTGCGCCTGCTGGAGGGGCAGCCGGCATTCGTGGATGTGCGCGTGGAGCAGGCGGGCCGCCAAGACCGGCTGCGCCTCAGCATGAAGGTGGCGCCATGAGCGCCCTTCAGGACCTGTGGATGCGCTTGCGCACGGAGGTCAGCGGCAATCTTCGCCTGCGTTTGGGAATCTGGGCCATCGCTTTCATCGTGCTGCTGTCCTTCATCCTGATGCAGGAGGACTGGAAGCTGGCTGCCCAGGACAACTACGCTGCCGCCGAGGACCGTCTGGCCCGTGCGCAACGGCTTTTGGGCCAGGGGGACTGGACCGTGGCCTTGGACCAGGAACGCAAGCGCAACGAGCGGCTTGAAGCGCAATTCTGGCGGGCGGAGACGCCTGGGCTGGCGGAGGCCAGCCTGCAGGCGGCGTTGGCGCAAATGCTTGGCGGGCCTGAATTCAGCAATGTGCGCATCCGCCCGGGCACAAGCCAGCCGGTGCCCGATGCACCCGGGCTTTGGCGGGTTCAGGCGCAGGTGAATGCCCGCTACCGGGGCGGCATTGAGCTTCAGCTGATGCACACCATGGCCACCTCGCCGAGAAAGCTGAACGTGGACCGCCTGGATATGGTGCGCCGCAATTCACGGCTGGTGATGATCGTGTCCGCCTATTTCACCGGCATCGCGGAAGGGGAGGAATAGCCTTGGCGACCTTTTTTCAGGTTGGTTGTTTGCCCGGCTAGGGTTAGCGGTTCAGTTTGGAACTGTCTGCTGGCAGTCTGCGCCTTCAGGTGGTGTGGAGCGCCTTGTCCAAGGCGTCCGCCCCGCCGATGTAGCGGCCTTCAAGCCAGATCTGCGGCACGGTCACGGGCGTCTTGGCGCCGATGATGGGCTTCACCCTGGCCAGCATCTCATAGAGCGCGGTGCTGTCCTTCACCACGTCGTGATACTGGTGGGGCAGGCTGGCCTTCTGCAGGTTTGCCTTGGCCTTTGCGCAATGGGGGCACCCGGCCTTGCCGTAAACATGCGTACCGGTCAGCGGGCGGGCGCCGGCGGCGGCGATGACCGCCTGCACCAGCAAACCCCGGTTCAGCGCCAGCCCTTGGGAGACAACCTTGCCGTCCACCTGCACGATGGGCGCATGCCAGCCGCCCCTAAGCAGTGGACGCCACCAATTGCTGAGCCAGTCATGCTGCCTGACGCGCACCTGCACGTCGGCCAGTTCATTCGCCAGACAATCCTCGATGATGGCTTCCGTAAGTGTGCATTCTCCGCATGGCACCTTTATGCGAAACGGCCCCCAGGCCCCCGCCCAGCGGTGCAGCGTTATGTTGACAGGGTTGCTCATCGCCTCCAGCGGGCCGTGGACTGCGCCCAAGGACTGCTAAGGAAAGCAGCAGGCTAACACAATATGGCCGCACGGCATAGCGCCGCGGTTCGGCTATCCATCCAACAGCGTCGCTTTGACTATCCAACTCCGCTCCGGCAACCAACCAAGGCTCCAGCAAAGCCGGACACAGGGGAGGGTTCCCAAGGGGAGCAGACCGTTCGACGCCCGGCAACCGACCAAAGCTCCTGCAAAGCCGGACACTCTATTCGTTCACCCAAGATCATCCTAAAGTGCTTCTCAACCCTTTGAACCACTGAGAAATTACGCGGCAGTGAACATCCTCCCTCGAATGGTTTAGGGTGCGTGTCCATGTCGAAGTGCGGACCTGGAACGCTGGAAGGCTCGGCTGGGCACCTGGGCTTCCCCCTGTCTGAGGTTGTGGTGCGTCCGGTGCGGGACGCCGCCGAACGGGTGGAATGGGACCGCCTGATGGACGACCGGCACTATCTGGGGTTCCGGGGGATGTTCGGCGACAGCCTTCGGCATGTGGCAGCCGGGCGGGACGGCCGGTGGCTGGCGCTGCTGGGGTGGTGCGCGGGGGCCTTCAAGGTGGGTGCCCGGGACGCCTGGATTGGCTGGGCGCCGGAACAGCAGTTCCGGCGGCTGCGTCTGGTGGCGAACAACTGCCGGTTCCTAGTGGTGGCGGAGGGCCGGATTCCGAACCTGGCCTCGCGGGTGCTGGCGCTGTCGGTTCGGCGCCTGTCGGGGGACATGCGGGAGCGGTTCGGCCATCCCGTGCTGCTGGCGGAGACCTTCGTGGACCCGTCGCGCTTCCGGGGATCCTGTTGTCTGGCGGCGGGATGGACGCCGGTGGGGGAGACGCGGGGCTTCGCCCGGTCGCGGGACGGCTGGGTCAGGCATGGCCGGCCGAAGACGGTTCTTCTGAAGCCCCTGGCGACCGGGGCCGCCTGGGCGCTCGCTGGCATCGGGGAGCCTGCATCCTGGGGCCTTGCACCCCCCGAAGCGCCGGAGCCGCCGCGGCCCGGGCGGCTGCGCAGCCTGTTCGACCACCTGCGCCGGTTTCCGGAGTTCCGCTCGGCGCGGGGTGTGCGCCATTCCTTGGCGAGTGTGCTGGCCATCGCGACGGCGGCCTGGCTGGTGGGCGTCCGGGGGCCAGCCGCCATTGCCGAGTTCGCAGCCCGGTTCGATCAGCGGCAACTGGCCGCGGTGCGGGCCTTCCGCAGCCCGACAACCGGACGTCGCACACCGCCCTCGCGGTCGAGCATGCACCGCGTTCTCTCCGGCATCGACCCGGACGCGCTGGACCGGGCCGTCCGCGACTTCGCGGCCTCCCGACACCCCCCGGAGGATGCCTTGGCCATAGATGGCAAGTCTGCCCCGCTCCACCGGCTGGGCGGCGCGGACGACATGCGCATCAGTTAGCCTGCGTTATGGTTGAGGGTGAGCTAGCCAGCTCTACCGGCCCGGCGGCGCGGACGACAGGCGCCTGCTCCTAGCCGCCGCTGCCATAGCTCCGGCGTGGTCGCCGGACAGATTTCGCCCGACTGCGCGGGCGGGGAGATGCCCGGCGCCGGGCGGCTGATCCGGGAACTCGATGTCGCCGTCCGCGGCATCAATTCGCTCGGCCCCGACCGCGCCGGTCCCGCTGAGGTCCCCGCCTTTCTCGCTAACGCCGCGCTCTCCATCGTGCGTTTGCGTGGGCGATTCCAGCACCTGCCGTAGGCGCAGCGGCGCTAGGCTGCCCGGCGCTCTCCGACCTATGCAACTGCTGGATCGCCCTGATTTGTTCACCGCAATTCTCCACGTTTCCCTTGACCATCTGAGCGCATAGACCAATACTAATCGCCCCTCGGGCAGCCGGATATTTTAGTTGGCGCAGCAATGGACAAGACCTTCATCTATTGGGACAACTCCAATATCTTCGTCGGCGCCCAAGCTGAGGCGGTTGAGCGGGAGGGTGTGGCGACCAGGCATCGCGTGCGCATCGACTTCAAGGCGATGATGCGGCTGGCCCACGCGGACCGTCCGGTGAAGAAGGCGATCGCCGCGGGCTCCGTTCCACCGGAACTTCGGGCGCTTTGGAATCGGTTGACCCGCGAGGGCGTGGAGATTCAATTGTTTGACCGTGGCGCGATTGACCGCGGAGAACAGCAGACTCCCGATCGCGTTTTGCAAATTCAGATGCTGCGGGACTTCGCGGACTACAATGGGGATCCCGGCATCGTCGTGTTGCTCACTGGCGATGGCCAAGGGTTTTACGACGGTGCTGGATTTCACGCCGATCTGAAACGGATGCATAGGCGCGGGTGGCGTGTGGAAGTCCTGTCATGGGCCAACTCCTGCAGCCAGCGAATGCGTACGTGGGTGGAGTCCCATGGCGTCTTCGTTCCATTGGACGACTTTTACAGTTCGGTGACGTTTTTGGCGCCATCGAGCGCGGATTACCCAGACGCTGACCCTAGATACGCTGCCGATTTGGATTTGTCGCGCCGCCCCTGTGTGCCGCCGGAAGCACACTAGGGAAGGTCTGATCAATCCGAGTTTCTTCGGGTGTGCAAGTCGCCCGGCTTGCGCGTGAAACGCCTGGGATCACCTGGATTGCCTTTTCGTGCTTGGCAACGGAGATTTCCACGCCCAGTCTCAGCATCTGCGGAGCCGATCATGCTGCCTGACGCGCACCTGCACGTAGGCCAGTTCATTCGTCAGGTAATCCTTGATGACGGCTTCCCTAAGGGCGCATTCGCCGCATGGCGCCCCTGTGCGAAATGGCCCTCAAGCCCCGTCCAGCGGGCAGCCCGATGTTGACAGAGTTGCTCATCGCCTCCAGCGGGCCGCGGACTGCGCCCAAGGTGCGGCTTGGGAAGCCGGCAGGCTAATGGAATACGGCCGCACGGCGTAGCGCCGGGGATTCTCCTGCACTTCCGGGAAGTGCAGCGGGGGCTGCGCCTGCGCCTTGAACTGCCGCACTCTGCGCAGATGCCTGTGAATGCGCTTGACCAAGTCCGGCGCATCCACAGGGGTCACCAGCATGACCTCCGTGTAGTCGCCCGCCGGCCAGGCCACCGGCCGCCAGGGCTCCGGCCCGGTGAAGGCCTTGAAGGCGCACTGGCCGATGCCTTGCCGCCCACCGCCCACGCGCCCGGTGTGGGCGAAGAACCGCCGGACGCCGTCGGTGACGAACAGGCCGCCCAAACGCCGGTTGACGCCGGACGTGGGGGCGTTGATTTCCACCGTGGCCTGCAGATGGGAGTTTTCGCCTGGACCGTCCTGCCCGAAGGCGTTGCGGAAACGTTGGGCGCCGGCGTTGCGCTCAAAGGCGCCCCAGAAGCGCAGCTGCCCGTGCCAATGGGCTTCAATGCGGTGGTCGGCGGTCCAGAAACCCAGACGGCAGTTGGGAAAGCTTTCCGCGCCTTGGCGGAAACCGGCGATTAGCTGCTGGAAGGCGCGGTCCACCTCGTCGCCATCGACAATGGGCACATAGCCGCGCCCGGATCGAGGGCGCTTGCGGTGTGGCTGCGTTGGTCCGTTGGCGCCCCGGGCGACGTTTGTCATGGATGGATTTGTCATTGGCGAACTCATGGGTGAATCTTCGGGCATTGGTGGCCGGCCAAAGTCTGGGACGGCATCCTAGCAGATTCCCGCCGCACGAAGTGCTGCGTTCCTGTAAGACATTTTCCCAATGGCTGGTGCGAGATCGCCGCTTTTCACGCCCCTTGGGATGTTTCTTCAAACCGTGCTCCAGCTTCGCGAAGTCACCCGTTTCATCGCTTACCCACTATGAGGTGATCAGTTTGCCGACTATGTCGAAATCGTCTTGTTTAGATGTTTTCCCGCATTTGTTAAGTTTACGGTTTCGTTTTGGGCACAAGCAGCATCAGAACTCGGCGAAATCCTCAAAACCAAGCTGTAGCATTGCTTCGCCGGCGATTTCGGAAAAGATATCTTTCTGTTCTTTTGACCAGGTTTCCCAAGGACGCTGTGGCACCGCCGCAGGATCTTTCGGCTTTCGAATGTCTGTCGCTTGAATGTTTCCATAACTTGAATTAATGCGCTTTGTCTCGATCAATTCAACGGAACGCTCTGAAAGTGTTTCACCAAGGAAGGAAAACACGCGGGCTAATTCCTTATGGGGATTTTCGATCAATTGATTGTAGGAGACCTCGCGCATCCGGTCGGGATGCGTCCGAACAGCCTTGTCTCCGATGGACGCGTAATGAACCCAAGTCTGGCAAGCTACTGCGAAGTCGGACGCCCAGTCTATATTGAACCCGCTACAGATCATCGAGTTGACCACAGAACGCCCGTCGCGGACAATATGTAGGAAATTTGCTGCCGGAAAGAGTTCGAGTAGATCCTCGACCATAAGTGTGTAGCTTGGGGTCGCGTCGACCCAGCGCCGGCCACGGGAACGGCTCTCAAATAGTTGCTCGGCGCCAAGTCCAATCGTAGCCGCAAATTCGGGGAAGTCTACTTCGTGCAGCTTTAGCCAGCCCCGATCATGCCGCTCGTAGGCCTGCCTATAGGCGTCGTGAACATGGCCTTTTCCGAAGAGCTGCAACAAAAAGTCTGATTCTGACGAAGTAAAAAAATTCTCATGCTGCGCCAAAGCCCATGCGAAGACACTTGTGCCGGAACGGGGGCAACCGATTATGAATACGCCTGTTGATCTCCCGGAAGCCGTTGCATTCCGTTGCCGTTCCAAACGTGTCCGGGTCGCACGAAGCGCCTTTAATTCTTCTCGGTACTTCAACAGTTCCGCATCCCTTTCTCGCAACAGCCGCTTCCACCACCGTTGACCGGGCCAATGGTCGGCGAGGCGATCCAAGGCGGCGATCGATGAAGCAGATATCTTTGGCACTGCCTTTGTCAATACGGAGCCATCTTTAAGAGCTTTGGCTAATTCATCCTGCTCCTGGTTCGGTTGAAGAGTTCTGGGCAAGCGCCCGATATTTCCGGGTCGGCTGCTGGAAACGGATTCCACCAGCTTTCTAGCCGATGCTGTCAGATTCTCCACGCCTAATGCGGCCAGTTCGCTTTGAATCTGGCTTGCTGTTTCCTGCGTACCCTCGAACACCTCATCACAATTTACGAGCATCCTGGGAAGGTCCAAGGTATTCGCTAGAGCAGCGAGGTTGTATCGCTCCCAGAGTGCCAAACCGAACGGAGGTGCTAGGTTGTGGTTTGCCCTGATTAATTCAGCCACGATGACAGACGAGCGATGGGCTAGAACGCAGATTGGATTGGAAAGAAATGGCTTCCAAAGCTCAAGTAGCAGGGACATGCGCGGGTCGTTCATCACCCAGGGCGAATGATCGTTGAAAGATTGGATAATTCCCTCTGCCGCCCTATGGAAACGGCCTAGTTCCGACTTGGGTATGTCGTCCAAACATAACTTCGCGCAGTCGGCCCAACTTTTGCCCATAGCCGCCAGCATTCGATCATTAAGGCGCTTGGCTTCAGGGCTTTCCCATGCTTGAGGGCGGTCCCCCCGGGGGTCTTCGAGCTTGCCGATTTCCCCCGCGTATGCCCCCATTGAATTGATTAGACGGGCAACTGCGCCGGCGCCGGATTCATGCATGCCTAGGATGATGATCTGAGTCATGTGTTTCCCCAGTGTTTCGATTCACAAACAGATTCAAATTGTTGTGTGAAAACGGTTAGCGGGTTTCATCGGTCTCAGCCGACCTGGATTTAGACAGAACGCGAATGGTGCCGATTAGTTGTTTTTCACCTCTGGCTTGGTCCACCAGATGCACTGGAAGCGATCCAGCTTGTGACCAAAGCGACGCCACTTGTCTCTGCGAAAAGGCTGCGGATGCGGTGTTTCGTAGTGCACTTATCGTGGTCCGCGCCGCTTCGGGACCAACATAGATGACATAAGCCCCTTGTCTATGCAAAGTGAGCTTGAACCACAGTGCCGAGTTGCCGTTGGGTTGTACGTTGAACGCCTTCCCAACCTCCACAGTTTTGGGACCCCAGCGCTCCACACAGGCCAAGATCGTTTCGCGCAGCCCTTCCAGCGGCCCCTTGGACGTGGGTGTCCTGATGAGACCGCCAGTCTGGTGAAACAGGTAGGCGAGGGCGGCCAGACGACACTCCGTTCTTGATAGGTGCCATCCATCCACAGCGCACAGATCGCCGCTGGCGAAATCCTGTTGAATCTGTTGGTGCATCTGCGTCGGGAGATCTGGCTTATCTTCCTGCAGGTTGCTCATCACTTCCGCATGCAGGCTCGATATGTCGGCCTGTGCTGCCCAGCCTTGCTGCAGCATAGCCGTTTCGCCCAGGCAAGGGGAGAAGTGTCCCGCCGCCATCAGCGTTGCAAGCCGGGCATTGAGCTGAAAATCCGGCATCAGCCAAGCGGGGGCAATGCCCATAGTCGCCACTGCGGTGCCGCCCGTTGCCAGCAGGAACTGCTTGCCCCCGGTACGGATGCTCCGGTCCCATGGGCGAAGGGTGCAGGCCGCCGCCTTCGGATAGCCCTGTGGGGAGCCCCGCCCCGGACAGCCCCCGCGCCAACGTAATGCCGGCTGGCCCGGCGCCGTATGTGGCTACATGATAAGGTTGGTCGCTTGGTCGTTGGCGAAGGTGGGGAAAGATCAACAGGTTCCCTAGGTGAATGAAGTCGAGTGCCCATCATACACGGATTAGAGAATTGCTGTCGATTCCGCTTTTGCGTGCGCGTCCGTGACAACCCTTCGTGCAGGTCCTTTTCGAAGCGCTTGGTGAAACGCTCAAAGATGCTGCGCTCCTTCCCGGCGCACCCTTCCGAGCGGCAGTGCAGCCGCACCTCCCCGCCATCGGGGTTGTCGACCCTGTGCAGATGAACTGTCCGCGGCGGCGTGTGCGAAGGGCCGTGGCCGCCTCGGCGTCAAACCTGCGCCGGCGAGATGTATTCCACATTGTAGGCAAACTCCGAATCTGGACGATGTAAGCCTTCAAGCCAAGCGGCGCATTGGTTTTTGTTAGAAAGGGATAAAGTGGGGTGATAAGTGTCGAATCCATTCTTGGTTAGATAGTTGACGCCCTCCTTATTTGCAACTGATGCTTTGAAATTGTCTAACTTATCTTCCAGTCGGATCATCGTATCGAACTCGTTCCAAGTGGTCAACTCGTGATCATCGGGGTTCATGCTCCGGCCTATGTGCTTGGGCGCATCTCTACCCATCCTCGCCCTCTCTTTGGTTGGTGGGGGATGTGTTGGAACTTCTTCGTGAGTTGGTCCGTTACACGGAACTGGTCTTCGCGCTTCGTTCTCCTCAGAGTGGCCATGACTCGTGAAAATGAAGGAAGCAGCGCTAGGCGGTGGCCAGGGCCGACCCGCGCAACGCAGCATGACGGTCAACTCGCTGGAGCCACCGTAAAAGTTGTAGCCGGCATCCGCTTGCGCCGCAAATTCCAACGCGATGGTCAGCCCGTCAAGCTCCCCCGGTTAGCGACGCCCATCGCGCCCTGTTGGAGGGTTGCGTTTAAACCCAACCTACTGATCCCAATGCGCCTAACAATCACCCTGGCCCGCACCCGCAGTTGGCGGGCAAGCGCAAAATAAACCCTCACGCGGGGCCGACTCTAAACGAACACCAGAGAGAAGCAGGAATTTTTTGCCGCTGCCACGGGAATCGCCTACATCATTGAGAAAATCAAGTGGATGTACTGGCTCAGCTACGAACATCTTGAAGTGCCGTAGTTCGGAGCGGACCGTCCGGAGCTGTTGGACGGGGCGGTTCGCCTCTTGGCGGCGGCCGTTGGGTGAGCGCCGCCGTCCCGGCACCGAGCGGCGGATTGCGCTATTTGGGGGCGGGCGCCTCGCACACGGCTTCGCCTTGGCGGGCGGCGCAGTGCCGGCGCCTACGAGGGGCCAGCCCGCTTTGGAGGCAGGTAGGTCAGTCCGTGGGCCATCTCCAGGGAGTGCGTCCCGGTCGCGATATTCCTGCAATAATACGGATGTGGGACGTTGGGTTTCGGAGGGGCCATGGATCAGGCGACATTTGCGGAGTTGGAGCACGACGCGAAGAAGCGGACGACTCGGCGGGAGCGGTTTCTGGCGAAGATGGACGGCCTGATTCCGTGGGAGGCGCTTGAGCGCCGCATCGAGCCGTTTTACCCGAAGCCGGGCCGGGGTCGGCGGCCGTATCCGCTGGGCGCGATGCTGCGGGTTCATTGCTGGACGAGACGACGATGTTGAAGTTTCGCGGTTGCGCCCGCGGCTGCCCCAATCGAGGCGCGAGGAGCGAAGTTTGGTCGGCTTGGCATCGCAGGTGCGCTTCGCCGAGTTGGAAGCTCAACTGCGCGGCTAGGTCAGATGGCGGTCAGCCCCGTGTGGACGAAATCGCTTCAACTGGCGCGGACGCCCGCCTGCCTTGTGTATAATGCCCCACGAATCGCACTAATCGTGGTTTCCCGGCCTAGCCACACTCCTGAATCAATGCCGCAATCCACAACCGCGCCTGCGTCTTTGGGTCAGGCTGGGCCACTGTTTCTGATCGGCGCCCCGCGCTCGGGCACCACAATCCTGACTCGTTTGCTGAACGCCCACAGGCAGATCCTGCTAACCAACGAATCCGCCGTCTTTCTGCAGTTGAACGCCATCATAGCGAAGAGCCAGGTGGGGTCGCGTTCCGGCATTCTGTTCGGCAAGGCCTACCATGAACTTTGGGCGGCGCACCTGCGCAGCCAAGTGAAGGCTTTGGTGGAGCCTTTCTATGGCCAGATAGCGCTGCGGGAGGGCAAGGAGCAGCTAACCCGGATGTTGCATGAGTTGTCGACTTTTCGAGAGTCAGGCGGGTTTCGTC
>CAYGBY010000004.1:0-49488 GCA_964348115.1 uncultured Pseudomonadales bacterium | reverse complement strand
CCTTTAGGCTCCTCTGGGCTTCCGGGACTTGTTCAGAGGTTCCCTAGTGTCCTGTGCATGCCGAGTTAAGTAGGGCAAGCGAGGGCACGGCCAAGCCGGTTGAGGCTAGCGACAACCCCCGGGGTTTGCGGGCGATGCGCTATCCGCTTATTGGCAACTCCGTCTTCTTCACCACGGTGCGCAGGGCGAAGCTTGAGTGCACCCGGTCCACGCCGGGCAGGCGGGTCAGGTGGCGGCTGTGGATGCGTTCGTAGTCACGGGCGTCCTTGACCACCACGCGCAGGAAGTAGTCCGCGTCGCCGGACATCAGGTGGCATTCCATCACTTCGGGCACCTGCCTGACCTCAGCTTCAAAAGCCGCCAGATCCGCCTGTTGCTGGCTGTCCAAGGTGATGGTGACGAATACGCTGTCCGGATAGCCGGCCATGAACTGGTCCACCAGGGCTACGTAGCCCCGCAGCAGGCCGCTTTCCTCAAGCCGCCGCACCCGCCGCAGGCAGGCGGATTCCGAAAGATGCACCCGCTGCGCCAAGGCGGTGTTGGTGAGCTTGCCGTTCAATTGCAGTTCGTGAAGAATTCTGCGGTCTATACGGTCAGTTTCGATGAATTCTTGCATTGTGGGGTGGGTTCGGCATAGAACGTATATTCTGCCTTAATCTGGCCATATGCGAAATAAATCATGTCAAATTGACCGTTTACTGGAATTTTATTGCGCGAAAGCCTTGCGGATTCCGCATTAGGAAACTTTCTGCGATCGTTTGTTCCCCATACTAGGCGCAATTCCGCCAATTCTGGCGCGGCGAGGACGCCGAGATGCGCATAGGGGTGCCGAAGGAGATCAAGGTTCATGAACGCAGGGTGGGGCTGACGCCGGATTCGGTGGCGGAGCTTGCCGCCCTTGGCGCTGAAGTGGCGGTGGAGGCCGGCGCCGGCTTGGGGGCGGGCTTCCCGGATGCGGAGTATCGCGCAGCCGGGGCGGCCATCGGCACGGTGGGGGACGCCTTTGCCGCGGAGTTGGTGGTGAAGGTGAAGGAGCCGCTGCCTGAGGAATGCAGCAGGTTCCGCCCGGGCCAGCTGCTTTTCACGTACCTGCATCTGGCGGCCAATGCGCCCCTTGCCGAAGCGCTGAGGCGCGCCGGCGTCACCGCCATCGCCTATGAAACGGTTACGGATGCCCGGGGCGCCCTGCCGTTGCTCAGGCCCATGAGCGAAGTGGCTGGGCGCATGTCCGTGCAGGTGGGCGCCTATGCCCTGCAGAACGCCAACGGCGGGTGTGGCCTGCTGTTGGGCGGCGTTCCCGGTGTGGCGCCGGCCAAGGTGGTCATTCTCGGTGGCGGGGTGGCCGGCGCCCAGGCCGCCTGCATGGCGATTGGGATGCAGGCTGATGTCACTGTGCTGGACAAATCCGTGCGCTGCCTGGAGAACCTCGATAGGCAGTTTGCCGGGCGCGCCCGCTTGCTGATGGCTTCGCCCCAGAACGTGCTGACGGAAGTGCTGGCGGCGGATCTGGTCATCGGCGCGGTGCTGGTGCCCGGCGCCGCGGCGCCGAGGCTGGTGACCGCCGAGATGGTGCGCAACATGAAGCCGGGTGCGGCCATGGTGGACATCTCCATAGATCAGGGGGGCTGTTTCGCCACCAGCCGCCCCACCACCCACGACGACCCAACTTACCTTGTCGACGGCGTGGTGCACTATTGCGTCACCAACATGCCCGGCGCGGTGGCCAGAACCTCAACCCTGGCCTTGAACAACGTCACGCTGCCCTATGTGAAGATGTTGGCGGCCCTTGGCTGGCGGCGCGCCAGCCAACAGGATGCCGGCTTGGCCAATGGCCTGAACGTTCGCCGGGGCGCCGTGCGGCACCCGAAAGTGGCGGAGGCGCTGGGCTGTCCGCCGCCGGCCTTGCGGGAATCCGCCTGCGCTGCTTAAATCCCACCTTTTACCGGAGTTGTCCGTGGCTGACCCTTTGCACAACGAGTTCCCGCCCGACTCCCTGGAAGCCAGGGACCTGCAGCACGTGCTGCACCCCACCACCAACCTCAGAATGCTGCATCAGCTTGGCCCTGGGGTTCATGAGTGCGCCCAGGGCGTCTATCTATGGGACAACCAAGGCAACCAGTATCTGGAAGGCATGGCCGGGCTGTGGTGCACCGCCCTTGGCTATGGCGAGGAGGAGCTGGCGCAGGTCGCCCTGGCGCAGATGCGCAAGCTTAGCTATTCCCAGCTATTTGCGGCCAGAACCAACGAACCCAGCATCCTGTTGGCGGAGAAGCTCAAGGCCATGGTACCCTACGACATGGGCCGGGTGTTCTACGGCATGTCCGGCAGCGACGCCAACGATACTCAGGTCAAGCTGATGTGGTACTACCACAATGCCATCGGCAAGCCGGAGAAGAAGAAGATCATCTCTCGAATTGGCGGCTACCACGGCGTCACCGTCGCTTCCGGCTCCCTCACAGGCCTGCCGCCATTCCACAAACACTTTGACTTGCCCCTGCCCCAGGTGCTGCACACGGACCGGCCCTGCTACTATCGGGACGCCGAAAGCGGCGAGACGCAGGCGCAGTTCCGCGACCGCATCGTCGCCAACCTGCGGGACCTGATCCTGCGCGAAGGGCCGGAGACCATCGCCGCCTTCATCGCCGAGCCGGTGATGGGCGCGGGGGGCGTCATCGTGCCGCCCGCCGGCTACTACGAAAAGGTGCAGGCGCTGTTGGCCGAGCACGACATCCTGTTCATAGACGATGAGGTCATCTGCGGCTTCGGGCGCACCGGCAACCCTTTCGGCGCCCAAACCATGGACATCAAGCCCACAACCATGAGCTTGGCCAAGGCCCTAAGCTCCGCCTACCAGCCCATCTCCGCCGTAATGATCCCAGAGTTCATGTACGAGCCCTTCATTGCGGCTGGGGATGCGGTCGGCATGTTCGGCCACGGCTTCACTTATTCAGGCCATCCGGTGTGCGCGGCGGTGGCTCTGCGCACCCTGGAGTTGATGGATGAGCGCGACACTTTCGCCCATGCGGCAAAAGTGGGCCGGGTGTTCCAGGAGCGTCTGGAACGCTTGGCCGAACACCCGTTGGTGGGGGATGCGCGTGGCGTGGGCCTCTTGGGTGCGGCTGAACTGATGGCGAACAAGGACAGCAGGCAGGCCTTTCCGCCCGCCTTGCGGGTTGGTGAGCACTGCACCGACCGTTGCGCCGCCAATGGCCTCATCAGCCGCAACCTCGGCGATACGATGGCCCTGTGCCCGCCTTTGATCATTACGGAGGATCAGGTGGACGAACTGTTCACCAAGCTCACCCGGGCCCTCGATGAGACCTACAACTGGGCGCGCAAGGCCGCCTGAAGCCTGCAAGCAAAAAAGCAATCAGCCTATTGCGGACGCAGCTAGTGTGCTGTCCCGCAGGTAAGTGGGTTTTAGTCGCTAGGGAACCTCTGAACAAGTCCCGGAAGCCCAGAGGAGCCGCAACGCCATCTGCGGCCGCAAACCGCGGGGTGCCGGGCGAACGCGACTTGTTCGGAGGTTCCCTAGTCTGTGTGTTGGCGTTGGCCCGTTGGCGGCCAAGGTGTTTGGCAGGCCGACGTTCCAAGCCAGCGGCAGGTGCGCACGGCGGTTCAGGAACAGCTATCGCTGGCTGCTGGGCAAGTTGACCACCCGGGCCCGGAATTCGTCAGTGCTGTTGACCTTAGGATAGGGCTCCGCCGGTTGCGCAACCCCCAGAAAATCGCATAGGGGCGGCCAGCCGGCGCCCGGGGCGATCACCAATAGCTGCTCCGCCGGCACAGCCTCCTTCACGCGCTGGTTGTGGGCCAGATAGCATTGGATGACGTGCTCCTTGTCATCCATGCGGCCGTCGAACACGCCCTGCCAAATCACTTCGTACACCATGGCGGAGCGTTCCAGGGCCAGCGCATCGCCAGTCTGCTGCGCTTCGCGTCGCGCCCGTTGTGAACTTGGATATATGGTGTTCATGATGCTGGTGCGCCAGCGCTCGGCATCGCGCTCCGTGAGGATGACCTTGGCGTCTGGGAATGCGGCAAGCTGCTGCCGCCAGTAATTGCAGGCTGGCCAGTCCACTGCTGCCTGATAGCCTTTCAACAGCGCCGCCCAGTCCACGGGCCGGCCAGCGGCGGCGTCCCGCCAGGGCGCCATATGCTCGGGATGATGGACCGACTCCATCATGTGGTAGCAGGGGCCGAAGCCGAGCCGTTCCAAGGCCAGCTTCAAGGACAGGGTGCCGGTGCGCCCGAAGCCGGTGCCGACGACCTTCAGCGTCACTCGGCGTCGCCGTTCAGGCGGTAGGCCGTGGCGGCGGTGTCGTGAAACAGCCAGGCCTGCTCCCCTGGCGAGGCATCCGCCACCAGCTTCTTGAAGGCGTTCCACAGCACGGCGTAGGAGCAACTGGCCTTGTCCACCGGGAAGTTGCTCTCGAACATGCAGCGCTCCACACCGAAACAATCGATGGCGTGCCTGTAGTAGCGCCCGGTGGCGGCCACGATTTCATCGGAAGTGGCCGGCGTCTCGCGCTTATGGAAGGCGAATCCGTTGATGGGCATCAAAATGCCGCCGAGCTTTGCGTAAACGTTGGGGCAGTGGGCCAATTCCGCCACATCCTGGCGCCACTGGGCGAAAATCTCCTCGCGCTTGCCTTGGTAGGGGCCGATGCCTAGAGGGCCGCCGAAGTGGTCGAGGATGATGGTGGTGTCGGGGAAGGCGCGGGCCAGATCCGTCAGTTCCGCAATCTGCCCGTGGTACAGCCAAGCGTCGAAGGACAGGCCGCGCTTGCCCAGTTCGGCAAAGCCTTGGCGAAAGGCTGGCGCACCCAACAGGTGCTGGGTGGGGTTGGTGTGGGAGTTGCGCACCGCATCGCTGGCGTCCCAGCCGGAGGCATGGCGAATGCCCTTGAACCTAGGGCTGGCGGCGCTGTGCGCATCCAAGGCTTCACCCACCGCCGCGCCAAGGGACAGGTCGGCATAGCCGACAATGCCCAGGCAGACCCGCGTGGCGCCGTAGCCGCCGCTGGCGGACATGGCGGCCACGCCGTTGACGAATTCCGTCTCCCCCACCGGGCGCAATTCATCGGGGCCCTCGGCGCGGTACATGCTCATGCACTCCAGGAATACGGTGCTGACGATGTTATGTCCGCTGCCGGTGTCCGCAAGCAGCTCATCGAGCAGGTAGCGGCTTTGCGGATGGTCCCACAGATGGTGGTGCGGGTCACAGATGGGCAACTCCGGCGCTAGGATGTCCTCCTGCACCTGCGCGAGCCACTCCTGTTGCTTCATATTGGCTTCCTCCTGTTCCTTGTCCCGCGCCGAGCAGGCCGCGGGCTGGTTTGCCGCCCCGCTAGGGCCTAGTGTGCTGTCCCGCAAGTAAGTGTGATTATTCGTGGCCCTTTTGGCCCCTGGCCGCGTTGCTCGTCCTTGTGTGGGGACCGCCACAGGGCGTCGTCGCGCCTTGCCGGGAGCCAAAATGGCCTAGCGACTAAAACCCACTTACCTGCGGGACAGCACACTAGTAGACCACCACGCTGCGGATGCTTTCGCCCGCATGCATCAGGTCGAAACCCTGGTTGATGTCCTGCAGGGGCATCTGATGGGTGATCAGGTCATCGATGTTGATCTTGCCGTCCATGTACCAGTCCACGATGCGCGGCACATCCGTGCGGCCCTTGGCGCCGCCGAAGGCCGTGCCCCGCCATACGCGGCCGGTGACAAGCTGGAAGGGGCGGGTGGATATCTCCTGTCCCGAGCCGGCCACGCCGATGATGATGCTTTCCCCCCAGCCCTTGTGGCAGCACTCCAGGGCCTGACGCATGACTTCCACGTTGCCGATGCACTCGAAGGAATAGTCCACCCCGCCATCCGTGAGGTCGATGATGGCCGCCACTGGGTCTCCGGCGTCCTTCGGGTTGATGAAGTCCGTCATGCCGAACTTCTCCGCAAGGGCGCGTTTGGCTGGGTTCAGGTCCAGGCCGATGATGCGGTCGGCCCCGGCGATGCGGGCGCCCTGCACCACGTTCAAGCCGATGCCGCCAAGGCCGAACACGGCCACAGTGGCGCCGGGGGTCACCTTGGCGGTATTCATCACCGCGCCCAGGCCGGTTGTGACCCCGCAGCCGATGTAGCACACCTTGTCGAAGGGTGCGTCCGGGCGGATCTTCGCCACCGCGATTTCCGGCAGCACCGTGTAGTTGGCGAAAGTGGAGGTGCCCATGTAGTGGAACAGCGTTTCTCCGCCCAAGGAGAAGCGGCTGGTGCCGTCCGGCATCAGGCCCCGTCCTTGGGTCTCCCTTATGGCCCCGCAAAGATTGGTCTTGCCGGACAGGCAGAATTTGCACTGGCGGCATTCCGGCGTGTAGAGGGGAATCACATGGTCTCCCGGCGCCACGGAAGTGACCCCAGAGCCCGCCTCCACCACCACTCCGGCCCCCTCATGCCCCATGATGGCGGGAAACAGCCCCTCCGGATCCGCCCCGGACAGGGTGTAGGCATCGGTGTGGCAAAGCCCGGTGGCCTTCACCTCCACCAACACCTCCCCGGCCTTTGGGCCCTCGAGTTGCACGGTCTCGATGGCCAGCGGCTCACCCGCCGCAAAGGCAACCGCTGCGCGTACGTCCATAGCTGTCTCCCGGCAACGCCAAGGCTTGGTTGGCAAGGCTATATGGTCAGCAGGAATTGCTCAAGAGGCGTGGCGGCGGGATCAGGATTTTCCCACGCTGAGTGGAGCCAAGCGATTGTTTGCTTTGAGGAACGTGTTCTGGTGATTTGGGGCAGAGTCCACCCCCGCTCCCCAAACCGAATTAGCGTGGGAAAGCCCTGCGGTGGGATGTTCGCTTGGCCTAGGGAACCTCTGAACAAGTCGCGTTCGCCCAGCGCCCCGCTGTTTGCCGGCGGAGACGGCGTTGCGGCCATGGCAGGGCAACCCGCAGCACGGCGGGGATTCCGCAGTCCGTGCGCCGCGGGGCGCCCTTCGGGAGGGCCTAAAGGGCGCGCTGGCTGTGTTGCGGCTCATTGTGTGGTGCCTGCCACACGGCTTCCCCGCGCCTTGCCATCACGTCCTTTAGGCTCCTCTGGGCTTCCGGGACTTGCTCAGAGGTTCCCTAGTGCCTTCCGGCAGCGGGATCCAAAGCCAGCGACACCATTTGGTTCGCCGCTGGAGGGGCCGCATTGGCGCCGCGGCTGAAGGGGATCCGGGTAGCTGGTCTCGGCCCGTGGAGCGCCTCTTGGAAAGTCCCGCCGCACTGGCGCCGCCGCCTGTAGGATCCGGGTGGTCTATGGTGCCTGTTGCGCACTGGTCCAGGTCACTTGGTAGATGGCGCCCTGCTGGTCGTCCGAGATCAGCAGGCTGCCGTCCGGGGCGGCGAGAACGTCGTTGGGGCGGCCCCAGTTGCGCTCCCCCTGCAGCCATCCGGTGATGAACGGGGCGTAGCGGGGCTGGCCATCCGGGAAGGTGACCAGGCTCACCTGGTAGCCCACCTTGGCGGAACGGTTCCAGGAGCCGTGCTCGGCGATGAACAGTGCGCCTTGGTATGGGGGCGGGAACTGCCGGCCGGTGTAGAAATCCACGCCTAGGGCGGCGGAGTGCGCTTGGATGTCCACAACGGGCGGCACAAACTCAAACTCCGGGGGCGGCGTAAATTTCGGGTCCGGATCGGCAATGTCCTGGCCGTGGCGGAAGGGGTAGCCGAAGTGCTGGCCGGCTTCGCTGATGACGTTGACTTCCTCGGGAGGCAAGTCGTCACCCATCAGGTCCCTGCCGTTGTCCGTGAACCAGAGCTCGCCCGTGGCGGGATGCCAGGCGAAGCCCACAGTGTTGCGGATGCCCTCGGCGATGACTTCGGCGGCTCCGGTGTCTGGATCCATGCGCAGCAGGGCGGCGTACCTTGGGTCTTCCGAAAGGCAGATGTTGCAGGGGGCGCCCACCGGCACGTAGAGCTGGCCGTCGGGGCCGAACTTGATGTACTTCCAACCGTGGTGGCGGTGGTCCGGCAAGCTGTCCGTGACCACTTCGTAGGTGGCCTTCCCGCCTTCGTTCAGGCGCCCGCCGACATCCGCAAAGCGCAGCACCCGGTTCAGGGCGGCCACATAGAGGTCGTCGCCGCGCATGGCCAAGCCGCTGGGCATGGTCAGGCCGCGGGCGATGGTGATGACCTCCGGCGCCTCTGCGGTCAGGGCATCCGGGATGGCGTACACCACCCCTGCTCGGCGGGTGCCCACGTACAGGGTGCCGTCTGCCGCAAGGGCCATTTGCCGGGCGTTTGCCGCCTCGCTGGTAAGGGCGCGGATGGCGAAGCCTTCCGGCAGGCGCAGCTTGGATAGGTCCGGCGCAGCCTGTATGGTTGGCCCAACCCATGGGGCCACCAGAATGCAGCAGACGAAAGCGACCCGCCGCAGCATGGATGCCGCCCGCCGTCGCGGACCCAGCCCGCACATTGCGCCAAGCCCCTTGATGATTGGCCGAATGCTGCTCCATTTCAGGGGGTTGGCCGCCAAGCCTGCGTTCGCTAGGGTGCGCTCAGAGCCTTCAGCCGGGGAGCGCAAGGGGTTTGCCCTTCGTGCGCAAGGGACGAAGTCGGGCGCGATCATCGGAGATCTTGGCGCCCTATGCGGGCTGGCGCCGGTGGCGGTGGGGCTTGGCTGGCGCATAACATTGTCCTCATGAGTGTGCTCACCGCGGAATTGAAGGCGCAGATTCAAAGCGCCTACAGCGCTTGGCTGCAAGCGCGGGGCTTTCGGACGCGGCTTGGCCAACGGGAAATGATAGCCGAGATCGCCCGCACCTGCGCCGGGGATGCGCCGCGCCAGCTCGCCTTGGAAGCGGGCACCGGCACGGGCAAGACGGTCGCCTACTGCCTAGCCACTATTCCCATTGCCCAAGCGCTGGACAAAACGGTGGTGATCGCCAGCGCCACTGTGGCCTTGCAGGAGCAGATCAACAACCGCGATCTGCCGGATCTGCAGCACAGCAGTGGGCTGGACTTCACGTTCGCCCTTGCCAAGGGCCGCGGCCGCTACCTTTGCCTTAAGCGCCTGGATCAGGCGCTTAAGCCGGAGGCCCAGGAAAGCCTGACTTTCCTGGAAAAGCCCGCCATTGACTACAGCCGCCTGTATCAGCGGATGTTGGGCGCCTATGCGGCGGGGGACTGGGATGGCGAGGTGGATAGCTGGAGCGAAGGGGTGGAGGATGCGGCCTGGCGCGCCCTGACCATGGACCATCGCGGCTGCGCCCATCGCAAATGCGCCTTCTTCCAGCAATGCCCCTTCTTCCAGGCGCGCGGCGCGCTGCATGATGTTGATGTCATTGTGGCCAACCAGGACCTGCTGCTGGTGGACTACGGCCTCGGCGACGGCACTGTGCTGCCCAACCCGGACGACGCCATCGTCATTGTGGACGAGGCGCACCACCTGCCGGACAAGACGCAACGGCACTTTACCGCCCGGGTGCCCATGCGTGGGGCGCTTAATTGGACGGATCAAATCGGCGCGGTGATGGGCGGCTTGCTGCAGCAGCTGGAGCGCCCGAAGGAACTCGAGCGGCTGGCCGCGGGCTTGGCGTCCGATTGCGATGCCCTGAAGGAGGCGCTGGCGGCGGTGCAGATGGCGCTCGGCGCGCTGCCCTTCGCGCACAAGGACGCGGAGACGGAGATCTGCCGCTTCAACTTTGGCCGCGTCGATGAGGCGGCGGTTCGCGTCTGCGCGGATGCTGCGGCGCCTCTACGAGAGATCTGCGCCCGGTTGGCCGAGGCCAATGAACTGCTGCGCAAGGCGCTGGAAGGTGATCTTGACTGGTCTGCCGCCGCTCTGGCGGAGGAATGGCTGCCGACGCTGGGTGGCCTGCAGGACCGGGCCGAGGCCACGATGTTGTTGTTCAATGACTACGCCCAGGCTGGCGACGAAGCGGTCGCCGGCCAGCAGCGCGCCCGCTGGATCAAACGCACCGAAAAGGATTTGGAGGCGGTCAGCGCGCCCATAGAGCCCGGCGCGTTGCTTGAAGCACACCTCTGGTCGCGTTGCTATGCCGGTGTGCTGACCTCGGCCACGCTCACCAGCCTGGGCCGCTTTGACCGCTGCCTGGAGCGCGCCGGATTGCCGGCGGCCCGGGCGGTGCGCATCCTAAGCCCCTTCGACTATCCGAACATCGCCGTGCTCAGCGTGCCCAGATTGCGGGCGGATCCGCGTGATTTCGCGGCGCATACGGCGGAGGTGGCCGCCTTGCTGCCGGATTTGCTGGCGAAGGAGGTGAGCGCCTTGGTGCTCTGCACCTCCTGGCGGCAGTTGCGCGCGCTGCGTGAGGCGCTGCCGGAACAGCTTGTGGGAGAGGCCCTGCAAGCGCAGGGGGAACGCGCCAAGCAGGCAATGCTGGACGCGCATCGCGCGCGGGTGGACCTTGGCCGGCCCGGCTACCTGATGGGGCTGGCCAGTTTCGCTGAGGGGTTGGACCTGCCCGGCGACTACTGCCGCCATGTGATCATCGTCAAGCTGCCCTTTGCCGTGCCGGATGACCCGCTGGACCAAGCCATCGCCGAGCTCGCCGAAGCCCAGGGGCGCAACGCCTTCACGGAGATTACGGTGCCGGACGCGGCCCTGAGGCTGGTGCAGGCCTGCGGACGCCTCATCCGCAGCGAAAACGACCACGGACGCATCAGCCTGCTCGACAAGCGGGTGCTCACCAAGGGCTATGGCCGGGCGTTGCTGGACTCCCTGCCGCCGTTTCGTCGCGAACTGGGCGGCTGAACCAAGTCGCCTCCTCCACCAACTGGCCTGCTGAGGGCGCCTCGCTGAACTTGCCCAAGCTGTAAATAAGCAGGCGTTTGCTGCCGGCTTGGTCGCGCAGTTCGCGCAGGAAATCGAGCATGGCGGGCTTGGTCAGGCTGGCAACCTGATCGGCCAGTTGCTGGTTGTAGTCGAAACTGGTGAAGCCTAGCCGCACGTTGTTCCACAGGCGGCCTGTGCGGTCGCCCAGGTTGGCGTCCTTTTCCGTCAGGTCGCTGATGAGGCCGGCCTTGTGGGCGGCGAAGTCGGCGGCTGGCAATGCCTGCAGGGCGGGAATTCGCCCATCTAGGAAACGCAGCACGGCCTGCTCCAGGGCCGCGGGGGAGGCCACGGGACTTTGCACCACAAAGCCAATGCCGCTGCGGTCCCAATCCGCCCGCTCCAGCGCCGCCACCACGTAGCCCAATTGCCGCTCCGTGCGCAGTTCCGTGAAGAAGGCTTGGCGCAATAGCTGGGTGGCCAGCAGATCCTGGGCGCGGCCCGCCAAGCCGGTTGCGGCATTCTGCACAAACAGCACCAGGGCGGCGTCGTCGTGGGCCACGGCCACGGGCAGACGGTAGTTGCCGTCCACTTCGGTCACCCTTGGTTTGGCGGGGGCCACCTTGGCCAGGGGCAGGGCGGCGGCCACCGCAGCCACTGCCTGCTGGGCGGTCGCTGCGTTCACGTTGCCGTGCAGCAGGGCCTGAAGGCCCAGTTTCGTCAGCCGCTCCGCACGCCAGGCGGCCAGTTTGGCCAAGGTCATCCGCTCTGCCGTTTCCGCCAGTTGGCTGGGCGGCCAATGGCTGCTCAGCAAGGCTTGGGAGAGCTTGGACAGAACTTGGGTGTAAGGGCGCTCGGAGGAGAAGTTGCGCCAGTTGCGCACCCGCTCACTGCGGTATTGCCGGAACTTTTCTGCATCCAGGGTGGTGTTGGCCAGAGCGTTCAGAACAGCCCGCAGCAGCAGGGGCTGCTGGTCTGTGTAGCCGCCGAAACGCAGCAGGTAGCCTTCGTCCGCAACGCCGATGCCGTAGGAAAGGCCCGCCAGCCCGGCGGGGTAGGCGAATTCGTTGAGGGCGTCGGCCACAAGGTCGCGGTACAGAATGGCCGCCACGGTGTCCGCTGCGCTATGGAAGCCGCCGGGCACTGCCAGCAGCAGCCTCAGGTTGGCCCGCGGCGCGCCGAAACTGAGGTCCGCATCCACCCAGACCTCTGCGCGGGGTTCGGTGCGCACCAGTTGCGGCGGCTGTTCGTCATCCGCCAGGGCCTGCAGGTTTTCCGGCAGGAAGGGGTTGGGGGGCGGCAGGCTTGGCTGGATGACCGGGTCGCCAAGGGTGATGGGGCCGCGCTCAAGGGCGTAGGGCACTGCGAACCAGGGCTCCGTGCGGTTCGTCGCCACCTCCGGCCCCACCACCTCCATCAGCAGGTTGTCCGGGCGCAGGTAGGAAAGGTATTCGGCGATGCGCGGCGCGTCGAAATCCGTCATCAGGTAGGGCGCGCGCAGCAGGTCTTGGGGCGGCACATGGGCTAGGGCCGGCCCCTTGCGGTAGGCGAAGCTCAAGGCGCTGGAGGGTTCCTGGAAGCGAAAGCGCAGATCCGCCATCTGCGCCCGTTCCTGATAGCGCCACTGCGCCGGTGGTTGGCTGCGCAGCGTCTCGATGGCGGCGAACAGTGCGGTGCTGATGGCGTCGATCTGTTCAGCGCCCGCCACGGTCAGGTCCATGGCCACTTCGATGAAGGCGTGGGCGTCGTCAAATTCGTTGGTGGAAGCCGCTAGAGATTCGATCCACCCTTTGTCCTTAAGCTGGGCGTGCAGGCTGCCCTCGCCCTCGTGGCCCAGCAGGTTGGTGATGTAGCTGGTGGGCTTGGTCCGGTAGTGGGGACGGGTGCTGGGCACCGGAAAGCGATAGGCGACGGAGCGCAGCTCCTTCTGCGGCTTGATGCGCAGGGTGGCGGGCAGGCCGTTGGGCGGGAAGGGTGCGGCGGTGATGGGGGCCGGCCCTGCGCGGCGGTTCTCAATCTGCCCGAACATGGGCGCGATCCAGGCCTGCATCTCATCCAGCCCTTCGTTGCTGACCGCCACCAGGGCCATCTGGTCGGCCGAGTAGTGCGTCTGGAAGAACGTTTCAAGGGCGGCCTGCACCCCTTCGCCTAAAGTGCCCAGGCTGCCGATGTTGAAACGGGCGCCGGGGTGTTGCGGATGCAGCGCCATCTTGCCGGCGGCGAAGGCGCGCCAGCCGTCGTCCTTCATTTGCAGTTGGTATTCGGAATGCACGGCGTTCTTCTCCCGCTCCACATAGGCGGGGTCCAGGCTGGGGGCGATGAAGAACTGCGCGAACCGGTCCATGCCGGCGCGGAAGTGGGCGGGGTCTATGTCGAAGAAGTAGTTGGTGTGATCCCCTGCCGTGTAGGCGTTGGAGTTGCCCCCGTTTGCGGTTATGAAGCTCTGGTAGCCGTCCACTTCCGGGTATTTCTCCGTCGCCAGGAACAGCATGTGCTCCAGGAAGTGGGCGAGCCCAGGGTGTTCGGGCGGTTCGTGGAACGAGCCGCGGAACACCACTAGGGAGGCCGCGGCCTTGTCCGCTTCCGGGTCCGACGCCAACAGGACGCGCAGCCCGTTGTCCAGCTCCAGGTAGCGGTAGGCCCACTGGTCGTTGGGGCTTTTCGTCGGAGTGATCGGCCCGAGCGTCGCGGGCTGCTGTTCCTGAAGTGCGCAGCCGGCCAGGGCGGCCGCCGCCAGCAGCAATGCCGAGCCCAGGCGGACTATCTGATTTTTGGACATGGCGTCTCCTTCATCCGTTGCCGTTGCCTCGTCGCGCTTCGCTGCGGACGATTTCAGCCTTGCACCTTCATCTAATGACCTTCAAAAAATTTTCTTTCAAGAGTGAACGCTTTGGGATGGTCCTGGGCGCCTAGTATGCTGTCCCGCAAGTACGTGGGTTTTAGTCGCTAGGCCGTTTTGGTTCCCGGCAAGGCGCGACGACGCCCTGTGGCGGGCCCCAAACAAGGAGGAGCAACGCGGCCGGGGGCCAAAAGGGCCACGAATGATCACACTTACTTGCGGGACAGCACACTAGATTCTCTCGTCCCGCCGCAGCCTGGCAGGGGCTTCACTGCAGCAGCCTGCGCAGGGCGAACTTCAGGTAGTAGTCCAGGCTGAGGTAGCGTCCGCCGCCGATGATCACCAACGCCAACAGCATGGCCATGTACATTGCCGCGAACTCGATGCCGTTGTTCAACTTGACCAAGGCGCCGCTGCCGTTCAGGTAGCGGTAGTTCCCATGCTCCCGCAGCAGCGCCTTGGCCTCGGCCAGCCGCTTGGACGCCTCGATGGTTCGGGCGTTGACCTTCTGGCACCTGATGGCCCGCTCGATGAGACCGGCGTCGGCCCCCTGCAGGCAGACTTTGGGCGGATTGGAAGGCGCGATGGCGGCCCAGCCGTTGTCCAGATGCACTGCATAGGCGGCCACGAACATGGTGACGGCCAGGGGAATGGAAACCAGGCGTGTGCCGAGGCCGAGCAGCAGGGCGATGCCCCCGGCGAACTCCGTCCAGGACGCCAGCAGCCAGGAGAAGTCCGCCGGCAGCACATTAAAGGGGAAGGGGAAGCTGTCCAGGCGCGCGGCGAACCAGTTGGTGCCGTTAAGCTTCACCCAGCCGGCCGCGATAAGCACCGGCGCCAGGATCAGCCGCAGCGCCAAGGAGACCACCCCATCAAGATGTTTGACGGCGGCAAACAGGCGGTGGTAAAGATGCTGGGCGGTGTGCAGAAGATTGGTCGGCATGATGGTTTCCCTCAGTTCGTCGGGGCCGTTGCGCTTATCCCGCCCGCCGTGCCTGCGCCGCGCAACGGGGCCTGGCAAGTGGGATGTTCCGGCGCTGGCGGGAACGAGGCCTTGGCCTGCGTTGGACGCTTGGTTCAGGCGGGACGATGCGGTCTGAGATTTCCCTGGATGTTATGGCTGGTCGGCTTGCTCCGGAATTGGACGGGTCTCGCTTGGCGGCATTGTACAAACTGCTGCCCAGCGACGCACCCGAAGATTGGCGGGCGGTGGCCGCGGTGGCGGCCTTGGCCTTGGCTGGCAGACGGTGCCTCGGCATCAGCGGCGCCCAAGGCAGCGGCAAGTCCACGTTGGCGGCGCTTATCGCCGAGGCCATCAGGTTGGATGGCCGCAGCGCTGCGCTTTGCTCCTTGGATGACTTCTACCTTTCCCGCGCCCGACGTCAGGCGCTGGCTGCGCAAGTGCATCCGCTGCTGGCCACCCGCGGGCCGCCTGGAACCCATGACGTCGCCTTGGCGCTGCAGGTGGTGCGCGGGGCGCTCGCCGGGCGCCCCACCGCCCTGCCGCGTTTCGACAAAGGCCGTGACGAACCGTTGCCGGTCTCCCGGTGGCCGGTGGTTCAAGGTGTGCGGACGTTTATCCTGGAAGGCTGGTGCCTAGGCGTGCAGCCGCAGCCGGCGGAGGCTTTGGCGCGACCGGTGAACGCCTTGGAGGCGCAGGAGGATGTGGATGGCGTCTGGCGCCGCTACGTCAATGCGAGATGCGCGGACTATGCGCCGCTTTGGCGCTTGGTGGACTGGTGGATTTTCCTGGAGGTGCCGGACATGGCGGCGGTGCGCCGTTGGCGCAAGCGCCAGGAGGATGCCTTGCCCGCAAAGGCGCGCATGTCCGGCGCGGCGCTTGACCGTTTTGTCGCCCACTACGAACGCCTGACCTTCTGGCAGAAGGAGCACTTCGCCCCGCAGGCGGACTGGCGATTGCAGCTAGGTCGGGATCATCGCTTGGCTTGAGGTTGGGATGGGTGCGCAGACGCGGAAGGACCAACCCAGACAGCACACTAGCTGGCCTTGGGGTGTGCGCGTTAGCGCGCCGGACGCCGGGGTGAAAACTGCTGCACAGGGAGGCTTGCGGGAAGTTTTTCAGATGGGTCCGCTGGGTTCAGGCGTTGTTCAGATAGGGGGGCCTAGGCTTGCGTCTGTCCTTTGTCCGACGGAGAAAAACGATGTCCATCAGCAAGTGCGCCCAACTGGCCTTATTGGTTCCGGCCCTGTTGGCGGCCGCGCAGGTTCAGGCGGAATACGCTTGGGCGGAAGTGCTCGACGCCATCCCAGTCTATCAGACAGTGCGGCGCGTCGAGCCTTTGCAGGAGTGCTACGAGACCCAGGTTTATGAACGGCGCAGCCGCTCCTCCACACCCACGATACTCGGCGCCGTACTCGGCGGCGCCCTCGGCCATGCCGTGGGGCACAGCAACACCAACAAGAAGGTGGGCGTCGCGGTTGGCGCCATACTCGGCGGCAGCATTGGCAGGGACATTGGCCGCCGCCAGCACCATGGCGGCCACCGCACCAAGACGCAATGCGATTTGGTGGAGCAAGTGCGGGAGGAGGAGCGCCTGGTCGGCTATGACGTGCGTTACCAATACAACGGGCAGGTTTACGCCACCCGCATGGATCGTGATCCTGGAGAGCGCATCCGGGTGCGTGTGCGGGTGACGCCGGTGTCCTGATCCCTGGCTTTGGTGGGGAACTGGGCGCATGTCTTTGCGGGTCTTCTGATGGAAGCGCGACCGGCGGCGGTTTTGTGGGTGGAGTCCACCGTCATCTGAAGTGGCGTCCGGCGCGCAAGTGTGGCAGCCTGCTGCCTTGGCGCCGCCGCCGGCATAGCGCCGCCCTCGTTGGGGCAAGCTGCAGGCGGTTGCCGTGCTTGACCGGGAAGCTTGGGTTGCCTGCGGTTGAACTTCCCGTGTTTACCGGGTGGCGCATTGCACGTGGCGGTTCCCGCAGACAGGGAGAGCGAAGATGAGGAAGGGCGAAACCAAACCGCCGTGGACGCTGGCCGGGCCTTGGCGATGGCGCCTTGGGCGGGTGCGGCGCTTGTGGATGCACTTGGCTCTTGCCGCCTGCCTGGCCTTGTTCGCGCCCTTGGCGGGCGCGGCGCCCGATGAGCGCGAGACCAGCAAGCGCGGCTTCGCCCCGCAGCCCGGCGTTGCTTCGCAGCGCGGCCTTTCCGTCGATCGGGCAGTGCGTCTGGTGCGCGAGCAGGTGGATGGCAGGGTGCTGTCCGTTGCGCCCATAGACGGCGGGCGGCGCGGCTATGAAGTGCGTGTGCTCCTGCGGGAGGGCCGGGTGAAGACCATTCGTCTAGATCGGGACGGGCGCATCCGTGAACCCTAGGGAACCTCTGAACAAGTCGCGTTTTGTCCTTGCGCGTGCGCTTGCAACTGCAGGCACGGCCAAACCTGTGGCGGAGGGTGCCCGGGCGCGTGCGCCGTTCCGCCGCCGGGCCCAGGGCGGATAGCTCGATGCGCATCCTGGTGGTGGAGGACGAAGCGGCCCTGCGTCAGCAACTGCAGGAGCAGCTCACCGCCGCCGGCTTCGTGGTGGACGCCGCCAAGGATGGCGAGGAGGGGTGTTACTACGGGGAGGAGTACGACTATGAAGCCGCCATTGTCGATCTGGGGCTGCCGAAAATGGATGGCCGCACGCTCATTGGCGCCTTGCGCCGCAGGGGGCACACCTTCCCTATATTGATTCTGACCGCCCGGGGCCACTGGCAGGACAAGGTGGCCGGCCTTGAGGCTGGCGCGGACGACTACCTGACCAAGCCGTTCCACATGGAGGAACTGAAAGCGCGCCTGAATGCCTTGGTGCGGCGGGCCGCTGGTCACGCCACGCCAGTGTTGCGCGCCGGCCCCCTGAGCCTGGACACGGTGCGCAAGGAGGTGCGCCTCGCTGACCGGGAGGTGGATCTGACCGCCTTCGAATACCGGGTGCTGGAGCACCTTGTGCTAAACGCGGGCAAGGTGGTTTCCAAGGCGGAATTGACGGAGACCCTTTACGCCCAGGACTATGATCGCGACAGCAACGTCATCGAAGTGTTTGTTGGGCGCCTGCGGCGCAAGCTGATGCCCAGCAATTCCATCCGCACCCTGCGCGGCCAAGGCTACAAGTTCGTCGCCGAGGTCTGACTTGCGCCCGCATCCGCGCCGTCCGCAGGGCGCCTTTGCCCCAAGCTGGCGTCCGACCCTGCGGCGGGCCGGCATCCAGGCGCGTTTGGTGGTGGTCACCACCCTGGTTCTGATCGGGTTCCTGGCCTTGGCTGGCTGGGTGCTGGAGCGGTCCTTTCGCGTCAGCACCTTGGCTGGCGTGGAGCAGCAGCTGCGCTTGGTCATATACTCGCTGATGGGCGCTGCGGAGGTGGGCCCGGCCGGCATCAGCATTGAGGACCTGCCGGACCCCCGCCTTTCCCAGCCGGAGTCCGGCCTGTACGCCGCCGTGCGTGACCGCCGCCTGCAGCGCGCCTGGAGATCCCTTTCGGCGCTGACCACCAATGTCGCCATGGCCGCTGCGCCGGCGGCCCAGGGGGAGTTTCGCTTCACGCTTGGGTTGGATGGCGAAGTGCCGCGCTACCAGCTTACCTACTTGGTGATCTGGGAGGATGCTGCTGAGACCGAATTGATTTTCCAGGTTGCTGCGGATCAGGCCCCGGTGCTGGCGACCATTGGGCAGTTCCGCCGCATTCTTCTTTGGGGCCTCGGTGGGGTGACCTTGCTGGTCATCCTGGTGCAGATTCTGGCCATACGCTGGGGCCTGCAGCCCCTGCGCACCATGGCGCGGGAGGTCAAGGAACTGGAGGAAGGCCAACGCGAGCGCCTTTCGGAAAGCTATCCCAAGGAGCTTACCGGCCTGCGGCAGAATCTGGAGCGCTTCGTCGCGCACGAACAGCAGCGCCGCACCCGCTACCGCAACGCCTTGGAGGACTTGGCCCACAGCCTGAAGACGCCGCTGGCGGTCATCCGCAACGCACTTGGCGCACGGCCGGCCGCCAGCGGCATGGTGGCTGAGCAGCTCGATCAGATGGAGCGCACGGTGACCCATCAGCTCTCCAAGGCGACGGCGGTTGGGCCGGCCGTGGTCAGCGGCCGGGTGCCCTTGGCCAAGCTGATCGAACGCCTGATCCGCGCCCTGAAAACGGCCTATGCGCAGCGGAACCTAACCTATTCCGTGGACATCCCGGAGAATCTGAGTGTCCGCGGCGACGAAGCGGACTTGCTGGAAATTTTTGGCAATCTGTTGGAGAACGCCTGCAAGTACACCCGCTCCAAGGTGCGGGTGGGCATGGCGCCGGGCGCCGGGCCCAGGGTGCGCATCGAAGACGACGGCCCCGGCGTCCCCCCGGAAAAGCGCAGGGAAGTTCTGCACCGCGGCACCCGCGGCGACCGCGTTCAGCCCGGCCAGGGCATCGGCCTTTCCGTCGCCTCTGAACTGCTGCGGTTGCACGGCGGCGCCTTGGAGATCGGCGAAAGCTCCCTAGGCGGCGCCTGCATCCTGGTTAGCTTGCCGCGCTAGCGCGCATTCAAACTGAGCCGCCATCCGGCTGCGCCATGGCTTGCAGCGCAGTGAAGAAACGGTCCCGCAGCGGGCTGCAGTTGGGGGGTTTGGGGCCAATGCCGCACCATTCCTCAGCCAGTGCCTTGGGGGATTTGCGCGTCCGGCGGGCGCCCATGCGGTCCTGCAGGGCTTCCGCCTGCACCTGCAGGCGCTGTGCGGCTTCGGCGGCGGGGGATTCGATGCCAGCGTCCAGTTCCGCCAGCAGGGTGAGCCTGAGCAAGGCCGCGGGCACGTCGCCCGGGGCGCTGCGCTTTGTGAAGGCGGGGCTGGGCAGGGATGGGGCGTGGCCTTCCGCTTCGGCCTCGCTGACTTGTGCATCCCAGCGCTTGAGTTGCGCCAATTCTGCGTTGAGAAGATGCAGTTCATGGGCCAGCAGGCGTTGGTTGTAGGCCCTGGCCAGTTCGTCGAAGCGCTTTTCCAAAGCTCGGCCGCGGCGCCCCGGCAGGTCTAGTTCGTGCAGTTCGCCGCGCAGGCGGCCGACCAAGGCGGGGTCCGACGGCGCGGAATCATCCACCGCTTGCTCCAGCCTGCGGCAGATATTCTCCCCGGCCGCCACGGTCTCATCGATGCGCTGACCGGCTTTGCGGCGGTCCGCGTCACGGGCGGCGAAGACAAGATCGCAGTTTTCGCGGAACCGCCGCCATAGCTTTTGGTCTGCGCTGCGGGGGGTGATGCCCACCTGTCGCCAGCGCTGCTGCAGTTGTTTGGCGGCGGACACCTTGGTCGCCACTTCGTCATCGGCGCCAACCAACGCCGCCGCTGCGGCCACCAGTTCCTGCTTCAGCGCCAGATTGGCGTCCCAGGCCTTCTTCACCTGCGCATGGATCTGTTTTTGCGCCCGTTCGAACTGTCGGCTTACCCCCTTGCCCTTGTGTCGGTCCACTGGGTGGTATCTGCGCCACTCCTCCCGGGCCAGACGCATGATCTGTTCGGCGGCCTTCATGTCTGCTGTGGACCAGTCCACGCTGGCCAGGTAGGTCTCCAGTTGCTCGCAGATGCGCTGGCGCTCCGCCAAGTTGTGGCGACGGACCTCGTTTTGTTCGGCGAAGTAGGCTCGGCAAGGGTCGAAAGCGCGTTCCGCCGCCTGATTGAACCGGCTGTGCAAGGCGCGTTCGGCGCTGCTGGCGGGATTGCCCAAGGCGTTCCAGTCATTGCGCAGGCTTTTGATGCTGGCGGCCTGATCCTTGGGATGCAGAGGCGCATCGGCCAAGGCTTTCATGGCCTGCAGCAGTTGCTCGCGTTTGGGGGTTGTGGCGAAGGTTTGCCAGTCTCGCAGCTCATCCACTTTGGCGGAGGCCCGGGCTAGGGCGCTGCGCTGGGGTGCGGACTGGGCGTCCGGCAGGGACTTCTCCAGCTTGCGAGCCTTGCCCAGGGCCGACAGAGCGCCCTTCAGATGGCCTTCGGCCACTTGCGCATCCGCTTCGGCGACGGCCTTGCGCAGTTGCTCAGCAAGTTGCTCCTGATGCTGGCGGGCGGCTGCGTCGAACTCGCGCAGGGCGTCGATTTGATCGATCAACTGCTGCACAGGCGCGCTTGGCTGCGCCCAGTCAGGCCAGCGAAGCTGGCGCACCTGCCGCTCCAGCGCCTGTCTTTCCCGGTTCGCTTTGCGCTGCTGAGACCAGATGGCCTGCAGTGCTTCCGGCGTCTGCGGCCACTCGGTGACGGGTGGTGGCGCTGGGGGCGGCGCGGCCAGCCGCACAAGACGCTCATGGGCATCGACAAGGGCCTGGTATTGGTGGCTTGCCTGCTCGAAGACGGCATGCTGAGTGTGCTCGGGCTGCGCTTGGTCCGCGCGGATGAGCCACTGTTCGGTCAAGGCCTCCCGCTGCGCCTTGATGTCGGCGAAGGGCGCACCGCTGGCCATGCTTTGCGCAAGCTCAGCGAATGCGTCCACCAAGTCCTCGAAACTCTGGCTGGCCGCAGGCGGCGGCGCGGTGGATTCAGCTTCGTATTGGGCCAGCGCCAGCCAATGGCTCAGGTCCGGCGCCGTCAGGCCGTATTCAGCCAAAGCGTCGGCCTTCGCCTGCAGGCCTTCGCAACAAGCCTTGAGCTCGTTCTTCAGGTGGACGATGCGCGGGGAGAGGTTCCGCCCGCTGGGCTTGCCCAGGACTTCGGCAAGTTCCTGAGCCCGCTCCCTTAGCGCCTGCATGGCCTTGCGCTGGGCGCGTAGCTGTTCGAGAGCCCTGCGGGCGATGCGGTTGGAGGCCTTGTCGCGGTTGCGCGACAGCTTCTCCAGTGCGGACAGACCAACTTCGCCGAGGCCGCGCACCGGCTTAAGCAGGGCCTCCCGCCAGGGTTCCGGGCAGCACAGATAGAGTTCCGCCAACTCGCTGGCGGAGGTGGTCTCCGCCGCCACCTGCAGGGCGCATTCGGCGCTGGCGGCGGCGCGCATGCGCGCTTGGCGAACCGCCGGATGGTCCACAGGCGCGTCCTGGCCGGCCAGCCGCGCCGCGGCGGCGGAAACCAGGGCCGGATCCTGCAGACAGGCGGTGAGCGCTGCTTTGTCCTGCAGCTGTGCGATGGCGGCCAGACGCACCGCTTCGTCCGGGTCGCCGCGCGCGCATTCAGCGAGGCGCTCCTGCATGGCCGCGGCTTGCTCCGCGCTAAGCGTGCGGATGGCGCTAAGGCGCACCTCCGCTTGTGGGGATGCAAGTGGGTTCCGAGAGGAGAACAGGCGTTTTAACAACTGCACGAGCATGGCTTCGATCGCTGCGCACGGGCATCCGCTGAGCGGAGAATCTTACCAGCCTTTGGTTTGGGGGGGCGCTGGGCGAGCGCGACTTGTTCGGAAGTTCCCCAGTAGCGGCGGCTGGCGATAACGGGCTGAAGTTTGGCGCCGTCGCCTGGCGACGGTCAGGAAAAAGTGCGCGGCTGCCACCAAGGAAAAAAGGCTGGCATGTCCTTGCTGACCCGGCCCTTGAATTCGGCGGGACGCTTCTCCAGGAAGGCCTCCACGCCCTCCATGGCGTCCGCCCCCCGCCCGAGGTGGTAAATGCCCCTGGAATCCAGGTTGTGGGCCTCCACGGGGTGGTCCGCACCGAGCATTCGCCACATCATTTGCCGGATGAGGGTGACGGACAGGGCGGAGCTGTTTTCGCTGACGTCCTTGGCGATGCGCCGCGCCTCCGGCAGCAGCGCCGACCGCTCGTGCAGGCTGCGCACCAAGCCGCCGTCCAGGGCTTCCTGGGCGGGAAACACGCGCCCGCTGTAACACCACTCCAATGCTTGGCTGATGCCCACCACGCGGGGCAGAAAGTAGCTGGAGCAAGCTTCCGGAATGATGCCTCGGCGGGAGAAAACGAAGCCGAATTTGGCGTTTGTGGCGGCGATGCGGATGTCCATGGGCAGGGTCATGGTGACGCCGACGCCCACCGCCGGGCCGTTGATGGCGGCGATGAGGGGCTTTTTGCACTCGTACAGGCGCAGGGTGAGCACGCCGCCGCCATCCGGCTGCAAGCCGCCCGCCCGGTCCGCCCGGGCGTCCGCATTGAATGTGTTCCCGCCGCTGGAAAGATCCGCCCCGGCGCAGAAGGCGCGCCCGGCGCCGGTGACGATGACGGCCCGCACTGCGTCGTCGGCGTCCGCTTGGTCGATGGCTTGGATCATGGCTTGCTGCATTTCGCCGGTGAAGGCGTTGAGCTTCTCCGGACGGTTGAGGGTGATGGTCATCAGGCCATCGTCAATGTGCGTGAGTACGCTGTTTTCCATGGGTGTTTTTTTCCTGTGGCTGCTTGCGCTTCGGGCAAGCTGCTATGGTGCATGAATGCACGACGCAATGCGAGAGCCGGGCGGGGAGTTTGCCGCCCAAGTGGCCGCCTTTGTGAATGACCGCTGGCCGCCGCCCGCCCGCCGTCGCCGCAACAGGACTGCGCTGGACCGGTGGCGCGCGGGTCTGGCGGAAAGGGCTTGGTGCGCGCCAGCCTGGCCGGCGGCTGTGGGCGGCACGGGTTGGTCCTTAGCGCAACGGGCCGTCTGGGAGCGTGCGCTGGCCTTCGCTGACGCGCCTCGGCTTGCGCCCTTCGGCCTGGGCTGCGTCGGGCCGCTGATCTACACCTATGGCGACCCATCCCATTGCTCGAAGTATCTGGACGGCATTCGCAGCGGACGCACACGCTGGGCGGACGGCCTACAGGGGCTGTCGCCGCCTGATCGCCGCCTGGGTTGCCGGCGGCGCGGTGCGGGGCATCGGCTGAACGGCTGCCTAACAGGCATCGCCGGCCTGGACGGCCTGCTGGAGGCAGGGGGCGTCGGTCCTCCGCCCGGCGCCACCCATCTGGCCTGCTTAGTTGATATGGACCGGGCAGGTCCGGCGGTCGCGCTGGTCGATGTCAATACAGTGGGGGTGAAACGGGTTGATGGACGCACGCTGGCCTTCACGGATGTGGATGCGGCGCTGCTTGGCGTGCCTGGCCAAGCAGCGGAAATGCTTCAGTTCGCGCTTCAGGGACCCCATGCGCCTGTCGCCCCGACCGCCTCTGCCGAGCGGCAACTGGCGCGGCTGCGCCGGGCTTTGCACGAGGCCGGGGACGGTTATGGGGGCCGGTTGGCGGACCAGCCGGGGTTCAGGCGCCGGTTGGCCGACCTTGAAATCGAGCTTCTGGCGTTGCAGGCCGTGGAGGCCAGCAGCCTGGCGCGGCGGGCGGCGGGCGTGTCGACCGGCGCGGATATCCTGACGCTGCGGGTGCGCTGCCCGCAACTGCGGCGCCGCGTCGATGCCGCCTGTGCGGACGCCGCCGGCTACTACGCCCTGCCCCTGCAGGACGCGGCCCTGCTGGACAACGAACCTTCCTTGGCGCCTTCCTACGCTTCGCCCGCCGGTCAGGTTATGCTTGACGCCTGCAGTTTGGTCGACCGTCCTTGGGCTGAAGACGCCGTGCGGCGTCGGCTGTCTGCTTGGCTTGCCGATGGTGGCGGGGAGACCTGACATCGGCTTATCATCAACAGGGGGCGGCGCTTCAGGCAGCCCAAGGAGCAGCGATTGGATTTTTCACTATCTCAGGAGCAGACGCTCCTGCAGGAGAGCATTGAACGCTTCATTCAGAACGACTATCCGTTCACGGAACGTCAGAAGACGGTGCATTCCGATGCGGACTTCAATGCCGACCACTGGCGCCGTTTCGCCGAGCTGGGCTGGCTGGGCGTTCCCTTCCCGGAGCAGGACGGCGGCTTCGGCGGCAGGGCCGTGGAAAGCATCGTCATGTGGGAGCAGTTCGGCAAGGGGCTGGTCATCGAGCCTTTGCTGGCCACAGTGGTGCTGGCCGGCGGCGCGTTGAAGCTGGCTGGCGCCCAAGCGCAAAAGGAGGCGGTGCTTAGCCCGCTCATCGACGGCCAAGTGCAGGCCGCCTTGGCCTACGCCGAACCCCAAGGCCGCTACAACTTGGCGGATCTGACCACCACAGCGGGCAAGCAAGGGGAGGGCTGGCGGCTGAACGGCCATAAGGCGGTGGTGCTGAACGGCCCGGCGGCGGATTGGCTGGTGGTGTCCGCCCGTACTGGCGGCGGGCAGCGGGATGCCGAGGGGGTGTCCCTGTTTCTGGCGCCGGCGGACGCGGCGGGCGTGACCCGGCGGGACTATCCCACCGTGGACGGGTTCACCGCCTCGGAGGTGACCTTTGCGGACGTGGCCCTGGATGCGGACGCCCTGTTGGGCGAAGAGGGCGCTGGGCTGTCCATCCTCACGCAGGTCATCGATGAGGGGATAATCGCAGTGGGCGCCGAAGCGGTGGGCTGCATGGAGGTTCTGTACAAGGACACCGTGGAGTACTGCAAGACCCGCGAGCAATTTGGGCAGCCCATCGGCAAATTCCAAGTGCTGCAGCACCGCATGGTGGACATGTTCATGGAATATGAACAGTGCAAGTCCCTCATGTACATGGCCGCGATGCGCATGGACGAGGGCTACGGCCCGGAGGCGCAGAAGGCCGCCTCCGCCTTCAAGGTGCAGGTAGGCAAGTCCGGCCGCTTCGTGGGCCAGAGCGCAGTGCAGTTGCACGGCGGCATGGGCATGACGGACGAGTTGAACATTGGCCATTACTTCAAGCGGGTGACCATGATCGATACGTTGTTCGGCAACGTGGACCACCATTTGCGGCGCTTCGGGTCCCTCTAGTGTCCAAACCCATGGTTTTCCATGATTCCCAAGTTCCTTGCCTGCGCCGCACGGGGCCTGCGGCAACTGTTTTGGCGGGTTCTGCCGGGAATGAAGCAGCATTGGGTCAGGCGGCGCCTAGTTGGGCGGGCGTCTCGACGGTCTCGGCGCCACGCCGGACCTTCACCACGGGCTGCTAGCCGTGGCCCGTTGGGAGCAAGGCGGCGGCGCCGCCATTCCGGACTGGTTCTTCGCCGCGGTGGAGACGCCCAGCGAAGCCCATCGGGTGGAGGTTGACGAATGCGATGTCGTCTGGCGGCGGTGGCGCGCAACGGGCAGGCGCGGCCTGCTGCTGATTCATGGCATGAACGCGCACTCCCATTGGTGGGACTTCATCGCCCCGGCCCTGACGGACGAATATTCCGTGGTGGCCATGGACCTCACCGGCATGGGGGACTCCGACTATCGCTACGAATATGACGCCGCCACCTACGCCAAGGAGATTGTCGCCGTGTGCGACGCGGCTGGCCTTGGCAAGGATGCCATCGTCGTCGGCCACAGCTTCGGCGGCAACATGGCCGTCAAGGCGGCAAACCTGCATCCGGGCCGCTTCGGCGCCCTGATCCTGGCGGACTCCGGCCTGCGCCACCCGGACGAGCCGGAGCCGGTGCTGCCGCACATGGGCGGACGCGCCAAGGTCTATCCGGACAGGCGCAGCGCCTTGGCGCGCTTCCGTCTGCAGCCGCCCCAGCCTTGCGCCAATGGCTACATTCTGGAGTACGTCGCCCGCAACTCCCTGATGCCTGTGGAGGGCGGTTGGGCCTGGAAGTTCGATGCGGATCTGCCGAATGTGCTCAAGGACGGGCAGCGCCAGCCGCAGGACTATGAAAACCTGAGCCTTCCCGTGGGCCTAATCTACGGCGCCGACAGCGCCCTATTCAGCGAACGCACCCGAGCGCACATGCAGGCCCTGATTCCACGGGAAGTGCCGGCGGTGGCAATCCCGGACGCCCAACACCACCTGTTTCTGGACCAGCCCCAAGCCTTCACCGCCGCGCTGCGGGAAATGTGCGCAGCCTTGCGCTGATTGGCGCCAAACGGCTTTGCGCAATATGGGGACTAGGTGTGGGCGGCTCTGCCGGGCGCAAACCACTTGGGAACCGTGGCTTGGGCATGCTGTAGATCCTTGCGATCGTCTATTTCGCACCAATCGTGCCCGCCTGTGCTGACCACGCCCACATGGCCTTCAGTGGCCAAGGCGTCTATGGCGGAGAGATACCAGCGCGCCAAAGTTGACTCCTCCGCCATCATCGTCTCCAAACGCTCCCGGAACAGCGCTGGCCCTTGGCCGCGGAAGCGGATCATGCCGATGGACTCCCCATTCACCGCGGCGATGGGCAGCTTCTTGTCCACTCGCCGCAGCGCGCCATCCGCCGTGATGACCTTCATGTCGTCATCGTCATAGCTGTTCTTGACGTTGGTGACCAGGGTGATGGGATGCTGGTCGCCGCTGGCCAGCAGGCGGGCGAACACCGCCGGCTCAAAGAGGGTGTCGCCATTGAGGATGACGAACGGGTCGGTCATCTCATGGCGCACCACCCAACAGGTGCCCAGGTTGTCGCAGTGGGCGTAGAAGGGGTTGTGGGCGGTGCGCACCGCCATCCCCTGCGCTGTGCTGATGACGCCCTCGATCATCCCCGCCCGAAACCCGGTGGCCACCACCACCTCGCTGGCCCCGGCCTTGCGCAGAGCCTGCAATTGCCAGCCGAGCACCGTGCGCTCCCCCAATTGAAGAACGCATTTGGGCCGATCCTCGGTCAAGGGCAACAACCGCTTGCCCTGCCCGGCGGCAAGAATGATCACTTTCACTTACGGAACCTCCGTGAATGGCATTTCGGCCCCATAGCCCGCACATTGCGCCAAGCCGCGATGCGTCGCCGAATGTTGTCCCATTTCAGCGCGCTGGCCGCGAACCCGGGCTGGCGGCCGACACAAACCGCGCTGGCCACGCCCTCGATCAACAGTGACCTTGGCGCAATATGCGGGCCGGGGCTAAACCAATCATTTTACCCTCTGTGGCCGCACTGGAGGATGTTCTTATAGTCACGTAGTGGGAGGGGTCTGGTGGACCTGGGTTGGGGGCCTGTGGGTTTCCTGTGGTTGAACGGGCATCGACGGCCCGGCGGCGCTCTGTCATTTCGATCGTGCGCGCCGATGCTGCCGGCTACTTCCGCGAGCATGGAGGAAGTAGCCGGGCGGTATGAATCGATTTTGTGAGATACTGTGCAACATGTTCGATTGCGTCATCGCCTGGGGCCATTGGCCTGAAGCCGCCGGGGACCCTTGCAAGAGCATCGCCTTCTGCCGGCGGCCACCTCACGGGGGGTGCTCGGTGTGGTTGATCTGGCGACGCTCGGCGTTGTTCTGCACCGTTTCGAAGCGCAAGGCGCACGATGCGGCGAGGGCGGGTTCGCGGCTTCACGACCTGCGCCATGGTTACGCCTTGCCCGCGGTCACCAACGACGAGGGCTTGAAGCTAGTCGAACGCCAGATTGGACACGATTAGGAAACAACGGATAGGACGCATCATTATGGGGCAGTGGGAACGGATAAGCGACTACACCGATGACCCGCAATGTCTCGCTCAAAGCGAATTGCAGGCACTGAAAAACGTGTGGCATGGTCAACGTGAGCGTCTTGCCGCACAAGACGCGTTTCAACGGTTTAACGAAAAGTTAAAGCGCGAGTGGGCCATCGAAACCGGCTTGATCGAGCGTCTATACGTTCTTGATCGTGGCGTTACTCAGCTATTGATCGACCGTGGCATACACGCATCGTTGATTCCAAACGGAGCAGTGAGCAACCCCGAACTGGTTGTTTCAATGATCAGTGATCACGAAACGGTCGTTGAAGGCATTTTTGACTTCGTAAAAGGAAATCGCGGGCTGTCCACTAGCTACATTAAGGAAATGCACGCCCTCATCACACGACACCAAGATAGAGTGGAGGGCTTGGATCAGTATGGTAAGAAAACCTACGTTCCGCTTCAGCGAGGGAAGTATAAGGAGTTGCCCAACAATCCCGTTCGGCCAAATGGGGAGTTGCACGAATATTGCCCGCCGGAGCATGTGGCCGCCGAAATGGATCGGCTTATCGAGATGCATCAGCAACACACAAGGGTTTCACCAGAGGTGGAAGCTGCTTGGCTACACCACCGGTTTGCGCAGATCCATCCTTTCCAGGACGGCAATGGACGTGTTGCACGGGCGCTGGCGACACTGGTCTTCGTCAAGAGCGGCTGGTTCCCTTTGGTGGTGCGAGATAGGGACCGCGGCACATACATTGATGCTTTGGAGGCTGCGGATGGCGGCGATTTAGGGGAGTTGGTCAAGTATTTCGCCGGCTCACAGAGGGACGAATTCGTCAAAGCACTCAGCATCGCTGCAGATGTACTAAAATCCACCAAGGCTGAAGATGCCATTCGTGCCGTAAAGAAACAGCTACAGAGAAGAAAAGATTCTCTAGTGAAGGAATGGAATGCTGCCCGAATTACTGCAAAAGCGCTGCACACCAGGGCTGTGCGACGGTTGAGGGAAGTAGAACATGCTATGCGGCAGGAGCTTGCGGATCTGTTCGAACCTATTACCTTCTCTGTAGATGAGGATCAGTTCGAACCTGTTACCTTCTTTGTAGATGAAGCCGGAGATGGGACCCCAAGAAGCCATTATTTTCGCTTCCAAATCGTGGAAACCGCCAAGAAACTTGATTATTTCGCCAATAGCCAGACATATCGTTCTTGGGTACGGCTAGTAGTGAAAAACGGCCATAGGAGCGAACTCCTGATTTCCTTTCATGGGATTGGCCATGAATTTCAAGGCGTAGTCGTGTGTTCTGCATGCTGGTTTCAAAAGGTCGAGCCCCAGGAGGAGGAGGGCGGCGAGGTTTTCGATATCAAGCCGGTGTCTGACAAGGTGTTTCAGATCAACTACAAGGAATCCCGCGAGCAAGCTGAGGAGCGTTTTCTTCCCTGGCTTGAACAAAGCATTGTACGTGCGATAGAGCTTTGGCAAGCATCAGCGCTCTGAGTGGCCGCACTGCATAGTTCATTGTGTACGTTAGTTGTTGTGCGCCAAACAGTGCCTGCAGCCGGGGGCTGACGGGTGCTAATGGGCGGAGTTAAGGCTGCCCGGTTTTCGGCGTCACTGCCGCCAAGTGGTCCTGCAGGCGGTGGGCCAAGGCCAGGATGGTCAGGGTGGGGTTGGCCCAGCCGCCGGTGGGGAATAGGGAGCTGCCGGCGATGTGCAGGTTGGAGCAGCCATGCACCGTGCAGTTGGCGTCGGTGACGCCTTGGGTTGGGTCGCTGCTCATGCGGGTGGCGCCCATATGGTGGTAGCCGCCGATTGGATGGTTGCCTACGGTGGCGTCCACCGGCCAGTTGGGGGTGCCGTCGTGCAGCCAGGGTTCGGGGATGAAGGCGCCTAGATGCAAGCGCCTGAGTTCCGCGTCCAGTGCGCTGGCCAGCTTTCGCAAGCTGTGTTTGTCCAGATCGTTCAGTCGCCAGTCCAGATTGGCTTTGCGGCAGCCCAAGGGGTCAAGGTCCTCGCCAAGCAGCACGCGGCTGTCCGGGTTGGGGCTTTGTTCGGCGCGGATCATGACGCTCAGTTGGTGGTCGGCGCGCCGCATCAGCAGCTTGGTGGCTAGGGTGCGGGTGTATTTCTCGTGGCTGCGGCGCAACGCCCGATAAGCGTGCCAGAGCGCCCGGTTGCGGCGCACCGGCACCAGTTGCGTGCGCAGTGCGTTGTAGGCGCGTTTGCCGGCATGTACGCCGGTGGCGGGCTTGCGCTGCCATTTGCAGGTCAGCACGGTGTTCAGGGTGCTGTGCAGACGTTGCCATTCCGGCGCCGGACGCAGCACGGGCGCCTTGGGGGCCTCCCCTGTGGGGAAGCGCATGCGCAGCGCGCTCCAGATGCGGTAGGGATCTTCAGTCTCGATGTGGCCGAGGCGGCCGTGGGGGTGCTCCATGAAGAAGCGGCCCACCTGTCCGTGGCGGTTGCCTAGGCCGTATGGGTGCACATCGTTGGAGGCCAGCAGCAGGCGGGCGTTTTCGATGCCGCCCGAAGCCAGCACATAGGTCGCCGCCTGCGCCACGGCGTCGCGGCCGGCGGGATTGCGGAGCAGGACATGCTCTATGTGCGTTCCATCGCGGTGGGCCTGCAGGCGAACCGCGGTGGCGTGAATGGCCACCTGCACCTTGGGATCGCGCAGCAGATCTTGCGCCCGTTGGCGACCGAAGCGCTCTCTCAGTGTGTCAAAGCGCCACCACCCAAGGACGAAGCAGCTTGGGTCTAAACGGAAGTTCCCCCTGGTTCCCTGTTGATTGTCTGGCCAAGGGGTTGATTTGACAAGGCTTCCGCGGCTTCCAGAGCGGAAATTTGTAGCCATGTATTTGTCATAAATAATTCGGTGAAAGGCGGCAGGCTGGCGCTGGCTGGGTGCGTCATGGTCGAACGGGCCGAGTCCCAGATCCCGCTGCGCTGCGGCGTAGCCCGCGGCCAAATCTGCGCGGCTGATGGGCCAGCCGCTGTGCGGCACCCAGGGACGGCGTTCGAAGTCGATGCCGTCCAGCGGGGCGCAGCGCCCGCCCCAGATGTTGGTGGTGCCGCCGAAGAAGCGCAGGCGGCTTTCCGCCAAGTCGTAGTAGGCCATGCCGATGTTGTCGCCCACGCCCAAGGCGGCGCTGAAGGGATCATGGTCCAGTCCGCCGCTCTCCAGCAGCAGGATGCGGTAGCCATGTCGGGTCAGGCCGCGGGCCAGGGTGATGCCGGCGGCGCCGGCGCCGATGATGCAGATATCCGCCCGCAGGGACGTTGGCGCGCTGCCGTGCGAGAAATCGATCAGCATGGGCTCTAACCTCCCTGTTCTGGGGAAGGATGGCTTGTCTTGCTTGCTGGTTGGTCCGTCCTGTCGACGGGGATGGCGGCTGTGGTGGAAGCGGCTTGTACGGCTGAAGGCAAAGTGGATGCCGGTGCGCCTTCGGGTTTGCCGGCGCGCTGGCGCGTCCGCCGGTTCCAGCGCTCCAGATTGGCCAGCGGCCGTTTGACGTAGGCGCTGGAGCGCACCAAGGCCAGCACGAGGCGGCGGCATAGGGTTCCGACGCGGTCCATGGGACGCTCCAGATCCAGGAACAGCACCACCCGCGCCTCGTCCGTGTTGTTGCGCACTTCGTGCTCGTAGGTGTCGTCGAACAGCAGGCATTCGCCGTTTCGCCAGTGCCTGCTTTCCTCGCCCACGCGAATCCAGCACGCCTCGGCCTGTTGCGGGATCAGCAGGCCCAGGTGGCAGCGCACCACCGCCTTGGTGGGGCCTCGGTGTGGCGAGATCCGGTAGCCGGGGGCCAGGATGGAAAACCAGGCGTTCTGCACGCCGGGCAGCGCATCGAGTGCCGCCGCGGTGTTTGGGCAGCGGCGGCAGTTCTCCAGGATGCGGTGGCCAAATACCCGCAGGGCGAAGGTTTTCCAGTTGTCGCCTGTGGATATGCGCACTTGATCTGGGGACAGCTCGTGGAAGCTGGGAATGTCCTCGGGCCGTTCGATGACCTGCTTGAGCTCCCTGCGGATTGCCCCGGCTTGGGCTTCCAAAAAGGTCGTCCAGGGAAAGCTGCTGGGCGGCAGGAAGGGCGTGGTGGGCACCCTGGAGTGACGCGCCAGGAAGGTGTCCAGCATACGCATCACCAGCTTGCCCAAGCGGATGCCCAAACGCGGTGGGGGCGCTTGCTCTAGAGGGGTTGCCATCGGACGGGTTCGCTTAAGGTCAGGCGCATGGGGCCGTTATTGTGGAATAGTTCGCCATCCAAGATGTAGGGGCCATCCAGTTCAAATCCGAGCTCCGCTACGTCGCCGCTGCGGTAGCCGGGCAGTTCGCCGAGGGCGGCATCGCCGCGCAGCAGCCTGAGGCTGCGCCGCAACAGCCCTTTGGCCTCCGCTGACACCCAGGTGTTGTGCAGGCCGGCGCCGGCGTTCCAGAACGGACGGCTGCCGAATAGCAGGCGATTCAGGGTGGTGGCGATCATCGCGAATAGGGTGTGGGTCTCGCCGTTCAGCGATACGCGCTGCCGCCGGCCCTTGCGGCGGAACTCCCGCAGCCCCGACCAGGCGGTGCGCAGGTTTGCCGTCAATCGGCCGCGGGCGCGCTCGGCGTTCCAGTATTCGATGCCGGAGCATAGGGCGCCGATACCGAAGAACCAGGCGAGGCGGGTGGCGTCCGTGCCGGCCACCTGCACCATCGGACGGGCCTCCACGGCAGGGCAGGGGCTGTCGCCAGGGGCGGGTTGGAAGAGCGCCGATCCGCCTTTTCGAACTTGTGGGGCAGGGCTGTCGCGGGTCGCGCCAGGGCCGTCGAGCAGTTTGCGCAGGGTGGCGATGCAGTCCCGGAAGCGGCGGTGGCGGTTGATGTCCGCGGCGGACATGTTGGTGCGTCCAGCCGGCAGCACGGCGATTGGGGGCAGTGTGTGCAGGGGCAACCTAGCCAGCAAGTCCGTCATCACCCGCTGCAGGGTGCCGTCGCCGCCCTGCACGATGAGCAATTCGTAAGCGGTTGGATCTGGTATGGGCTGCTGGCCCAGGACGACGGTTGCGCTGTCAAGGGCGACGCGCCGGTCGCCGAAGCCCGCCTTGGCGTTGGTCAGCAACAGGGCTTGCACTGCAGGATCTCCTCGGCGGCCTTGTGGTCCGCCCAACTGTCCACATCCACCGCCGCCAGGGGATCCTCCACCGCCGCCCAGCCAATGATGCATCCGCTTTGGTCGGACAGGGTCGCCAATGCCTTATCGAGGCTTAGGGCGCCCAAGGCGTAGGCCGCAAGCATCCGCCAGCCGAGTTGCCCGGCCATGCGCCAGGGCTGTTTGCGCAGGCTTTGCAGCTTGCGCCACAAGCCAATGGCGGTCATGGCGGGGGCACGGCGCAGGTAGAACAGGTTGGCGCCGCAATAAGTGCCGTCGCGAAAGCGCAAGCGGGTGCGGCGCATTTGCGGAAAGCGGGCTCGCACCAGGGGGTAGGGGACCAGCCCCGCCACTAGGTCAGCGTTGGTTTGCGCAGCGGCGCTGCAGAACGCCTCCAGGGTGGGCGTGGTCAGCAGGGCGTGGTCGCCGGTGGTGAGCAGTGCCGGCCAGGGGGCGCCTTGGGCAGCGCTGCGTTGGGTGCCCGCTTCCGTGGCGGCGGGGGTTGCGCAAGTGGTGCCCACCAGATGATCCATCGCTTTTAACGTGCTCTCCGCCGGCCCCTCGGCTGGCGGCAGCCAGGTGAAGTCGCCTTTGGCGAGGATGGCCGAAACTGCTGCTTGATGGCCGCCGTTGCGCCGTGCAGGACCAACGAGCACGCCGCCGTCGATGCTGCCGGCCATGCGCACTGCGTCCAGTACGCGGACTAGGGAGGGTATGCCGGCCACCGGGGTGAGGGGCGTTGGCGGGGGACGGCGGCGCCCCCGGTGGGAATCGCCGCTGCGCTGGCCGGCGAGAATGATGGCCTTCATCCTGCTAAGGGCTTCTCATAAACGTAGTAGCGCTTGGTGATGCGGCCGCCGATGCGCTCGATGATGTTCCGCATGCCCTTGTTGTCCTGCAGTATCCAGGAGAGCTCCACGGTGGTGATGCCTTGCTTCAGGCTGACGGCCCGGGCTTGGTGGATCAGGCTCATGGCCACGCCGCCGCCCAAGGGGCCGTCCTGCAGGTGGCTGCGCACCCCCATGAGCGGCACACGGCCTGTCTTGGTTCCCTTCACCTTCAGGCGCCAAAGCAGTTTCAGCCAGCCCAAGGGCAGCAGGCGGCCGTTCAGGTCGCGGATGGCCTCATTGATGTTGGGCAGCAGGATCAGGAAGCCCACCTCCTCGTTGTCCAGCTCCGCCAGCAGCACCAATTCCGCCGGAATCACCCGCAGCAGCATCTCTCCCACCGCTTTGAACTCCCTTGCCGTAAAGGGCACGAACCCCCAGTTGCCGGCCCAGGCGTCGTTGAAGATGTTGCGCAAAAGCTCCAGTTCCATGGCCCTGCGGCGGGTGTTCAAGGACCGCAGCTTAAGGCGCGCCGCCAAGCGCCGGCGCACCCGGGCGATGGCCTTGGGCTCCTCGTAGGCGCTTTGCATTTCGTAGGCCAGCATCTGCTGACAGCGGCGATAGCCTTGGGCCTCCATGTGTTGGTGGTAGTAGGGGCGCGCGTGGCCCATCATGAAGGAAGGCGGCCGGTGGTAGCCCTCGGCCAGCAACCCCACTTCCTGGTTGATGTTGAGGTTCAAAGGTCCCACGACCTGCTGCATGCCGTTGCCGCGCAGCCAGCCTTCCGCCGCCGCGAACAGCGCGGCGAACAAGTCCGGGTCATCCTCCCCTTCGATCAGGCCGAAGTAGCCGGTGCCCTCGCCGTGGCGCTGCTGGTGCAGGGCGTCTATCTGGGCGCAGATGCGCCCCGCGGGTTTTCCATTCCGGTACGCCACCCAAGGTTGCCAGCGCAGGTGCCGGAAAATCGGTTCGCGGGGGGAGAAGGCGAGAAGCCGTTCGACCACCAAGGGTGCGACCCAGGCTGGGTCGTTCCGGTAGAGCGGCCAGGGGATCTTGACGAACGCCTTGCGCAGACGCCTGTTGGTGACTGGAACGACTTCGATCTGTTGCCTGTGCTTCACGATGGACCGGGTTGCAAGCCTTGGTGGCGCCTTGCCGTCGGCGGCGGCGCTTTCGCCTATAATATGCGTTTCCGTTGGCGGGGCGAATCGGGATGGCCAAGAAGAGCATGCAGGCGCAGGTTACGCGGCTGGCTGGAGCCTTGGGTGCGGAGGTGCGTGGGGTGGACCTGCGGGCGGATGACGCGCTTGCCGCTTGGGTGCGCGCCCAGCTGCGGGAGCATTTGGTGCTGTTCTTTCCGCAGCAGTCCATCAGCGTGGATGAGCACTTGGCGTTTGGGCGGCAGTTCGGGCCGCTGGAGTCCCATCCCAACCTGAAAAACCCGTTCACGGAACGGGATGCGCTCTTTGAACTTGCCGCCAGCCACGGCGGCATCGCCGACGAATGGCATACGGACCTGACCTTTCAGGAGCAGCCGGCGCTGATGTCCATCCTGCGCATGGTGAAATGTCCCCCTACCGGCGGCGACACCCTTTGGAGCAGCCTGCACGCCGCCTATGAGGCGCTTTCCGCGCCCATGCAGGACCTGTGCTGCGGGCTGACCGCCCTGCACGATGCATCCCCGCACAACCGGCCGGAGCGCATGGCTGTGCATCCGGTGGTGCGGGAGCACCCGGAGACTGGGCGCAAGGCGCTATACGTCAATGAGCACTTCACCCGCCGCATCGTGGAACTGAACGCCGCGGAAAGCGAAACCCTGCTGCGCCACCTGACCAACTGGGTGAAGAACCCGCAGTTCACCGTGCGCTATCGCTGGTCACCCGGGGCCATGGCCATTTGGGACAACCGCTGCACCCAACACTTCGTGCTGAACGACTTTGAAGGGGAGCGGATCATCCAGCGGGTGACGGTGATGGGGGATGCCCCACAGGGGGCGCCGCCCCGCTGGCCGCCCTGGCCGCGCCCGCAGCGCTTCAGCGCCGCCACACGCCACGATCGTCAGCTGATGCGCTTTTTGCGCAAGCGCGAGGAGGCGGCCCAAGCCGCGCAGGCAGGCGACCCCGCCTGAACGTCGGAACGGGGGACTCCAAGGCGGAGAATGCGACGAGGCCCAAGCCGCGCAGGCAGGCGACCCCGCCTGAACGTCGGAACGGGGGACTCCAAGGCGGAGAATGCGACGAGGCCCAAGCCGCGCAGGCAGGCGACTCCGCTTGAAGGTCGGAACGGGCGACTCCAAGATGGAGAATGCGACGAGGCCCAAGCCGCGCAGGCAGGCGACCCAGCCTGAACGTCGGAACGGGGGACTCCAAGGTGGAGAAGGCGATGAGGCCCAAGCCACGCAGGCAGGCGACCGCACCTGAACGGGCGTTCAGGTGATGTTGACGGCTTCTATGACGCCTTCGTTCAGGGCGCCGGAGCGGAAGCCGCCTAAGTCCAGCGCCACGAAGCGGTAGCCGCAGCCCCTGATCCGGCGCTGCAGTTTGTCGCGTAAGTCCAAGGCTCGGTGCAGTTCCTGCGCAGCGACCTCCAGGCGGGCCACATCCTCATGATGGCGCACGCGGTACTGCACAAAGCCCAGCTCCGCCAGACACTCCTCCGCCCGCTCCACTTGCGCCAGCCGTTGGGCGTTGATGTGGGCGCCGTAGGGAAAGCGGCTGGACAGGCAGGCGGATTGCGGCTTGTCTGCGTTGTCCAAGCCCAGATGCGCGGCCAGCGCGCGCACTTCCGCCTTGCTGACCCCCGCCTCCACCAAGGGCGAGCGCACGGCAAAGTCCCGTGCGGCGGCCAAGCCTGGGCGATGGTCCCCTAGATCGTCGACATTGGTGCCGTTCAGGATGTGGTTGAAGCCCTCCTGCCGGGCGATTTCCGCCAAGGCGCCGTACAGGGAGGTCTTGCAGTGGAAGCAGCGGTCGGTTGGGTTGGCGCGATACTCCGGCTTGGACAGTTCATCCGTGCGGATGACCCGATGCGCAAGGCCCCAGGCCGCCGCGAGCTGTTTGGCCAAGGCCAGATCGCTGCGCTTCAGGCTGGGGCTGGCGGAAGTGACCGCCAAGGCTTTGCCGCCCAGCACCTGCGCGGCCAGGAAGGCGACCAAGGAACTGTCCACGCCCCCGGAATAAGCCACGATGGCGCTGCCTAGGGCGCCCAGGCCATCGCGCAGGCTGCGCAGCTTGGCGTTCAGCGCTTGGTCTGCGCTTGGCGCCGTCGCCCCTGCGTACGCCGCATCGGTCAAGGCGCCGCTTGGCTTGGGCTGCTTTCGGGTTGGGTTGGGCATGTCTGCAACCGGTTGATCTTGTGGGCAAGGTAGCCTGCCCCGAAGCCGTTGTCTATGTTCACCACCGCCAAGCCGGCGGCGCAACTCGACAACATGCCCAACAGGGCCGCAAGGCCGCCAAAGGCGGCGCCGTAGCCTACGCTGGTGGGAACGGCGATGACCGGCCCCTCCACCAAGCCCCCCACCACGCTGGGCAGGGCGCCCTCCATGCCCGCCACCACGATCACCACCCGCGCTTGGCGAATGGCGTCCAATCGGTCCATCAGCCGGTGCAGGCCGGATACCCCGACGTCCCGCACCCGCAGCACCGGATTGCCGTAGAATTCGGCGGTGACGGCAGCCTCTTCCGCCACCGGCCCATCGGAGGTGCCGGCGCTGACCACCGCGACAACGCCGGCGGCCTGGGGCGGCGGCGACGGGGTCAGGGTGATGGCGCGGGCTTGGGCATGGTAGTGCGCCTTGGCGTTGCGCTGGCGCACCTGTTCATAGTCTTGGCGGCTGGCGCGGGTAACCAGGGCGTTCTGCCCGCCATCAGCAAGGGCCGCCACTAGGTCGGCGATCTGCTGCGCCGTCTTGCCGGCGCCGAAGATCACCTCGGAGGCCCCTGTGCGGGCCAGCCGGTCCACATCCAGGGTGGAGTGCCCCAGATCCTGGATGAAGGCGGAGCGGATCTGCGCGGCCGCATCCTCCACCTCCATGCGCCCGAGTTTCAGGGCCGTCAGAATGTCAGCTAGGGACGCCGGCATGGCTCACTCCGGTTGCTGGTGGGTTGAGTCAGCCTGCATTGGGCGCCCAAGGCGCAAGGATCCGTTCTTTTGTGAAGTCCTATAGGCCGCCAAGCGAGCAACACAGCTCATGCGGCGCTCAAGCCAGCATCCGGCCACGCCACGCACGGTCGCTCACGACGCACTTGGCGCAGCACAGCTCATGCGGTGCTCAAGCCAGCATCCGGTGGGTTGGGGCGCATAGGTTCGCGATGGGCAGCCCGCGGCTGCAGGCGCCCTGGCAGGGGGCGCCGCTGCAGCTTAGGCAGGCGCTGGCGTTGCGGCCCAGGGCGGCGTATTCGCTGCGGGCGAATTGGATGTCCTGGTAGTCCGTGGCGTACATGCGGGTGCGCAGCACATCGGCTATGGGCACTTCATAGGGGCAAGCCCCGGCGCAGTCGTTGCAGCCTTGCTGGCAGTAGTTGCGCCCATTCAGGGCGGCGTAGGTGTGCAGCAGGGCGTTGTCGCCGCTGGCCAGAGCCCGCCAGCCGGAGGCGCCTAGGTACTCATCTATCCTGGCTTGGCTGGTCATGGAGATCACCAGGGCATCCACATAGCTCTGCGCCAAGGTCCAGCGAAAGGCGGCTTGGGCGAAGGATGCGCCACTGCCGTCCTGGTTGCGTTCATAGGGCCGCATGTCGTTCAGGCGGGCGCCCATAAGGGTTTTCATGGCGATGACCCCAACGCCCAGGGCCTTGGCGCGGCGCAGCGCCCTAGGCAGTTCCGGATGGCGGGCGATGCGGTCGAAATCCCGGGTGAAGCGCTGCAGAAACTCGGGATCCTGGCCGAAATTGACGGACACCAGCACCACGTCCACCATGTCTTCGGCGAAGGCGTGATCCAGGCACTCCACAAGGCGGCCGGCATGCCCGGACATGGCGGTGAAGCGGATCTTGCCTTGGCGTTTGGCCAGTTCGCAGAATGCGAACCATTCGGGGTTGTCAAGCCGGGCGCGGTCGTTGACGGCGTGGTTGAAGTAGATGTCCACATGGTCGGTCTTCAGGTGCCGCAGGCTGCCCTCCAGATCCGCCATGATGGCCTCTTTGGACGTCGTTGCGCCAGCGTGGGTTTTGGAGGCGATGATGGCCTGCTCCCGGCGGCCCTTCAGCGCGTTGCCCAACACCTGTTCAGATTGGCCGCCGGTGTAGCTTTCCGCAGTGTCGAAGTAGTTGACGCCCTTGTCGAGGGCGTGGTGAACCAAGTGCTCCTCCCCGCTGCGCAGCCGGCTGGCGCCAAAGGAAATGTCCGCTATCTTCAGGCCGGTGCGGCCTAGGGTGACGTAGCGGCGCACCCGGTTGGGGGCGTCCTGGATGCTGCGCGGCGCCGCTTGGGCCGAGGCTGAGGCCGCCGCCGCGCCCAACGCCCCAGCCTTGAGGAATAGCCTGCGTGAGCTCATCTTTACACCCCCCGCCGCAATGGGCTGAAGCCGCGCCGCCGCGGCCCATCATACATCATCATCTTCAGCAACTCCCGCTAGCGCGGTTCGGAAACGCCCGATGCCCGGCCTTCCTGGTCCGCCTTGCGCCAAGCGCGCAGCGCCTCCTGCAGCTGCGCCGGCGGCGCGACCGGCCTGATCTGCACCAGGATGCCCAGCTTGGGGTGGTCCAGATAGTGCAGTTCGCCGCGGCGCAGGGCGCGGCTTTGGTCCAAGGTCATGTATCCGGCCCTTGCCGCGGCGGGCCGCCCCGGCGCTGGCGACGCCTGCCGCCAGAGCAGTGCGCGAAAGTGCAGGATGTTGCTTTGGGTGACTTCCAGGAAGCCTTCGAGTTGGTGCATGCCGCTGGCTCGCTGGCCCAGCTGCAGCAGCAGGGGCTGCCCGTCCGAGGGTCTTGGCGCCGGCTGCGTCCAACCTCCGTGCCACAGCAGCGCCAAGTCCTGGGCGTTGCGGATGCGGTCGGCCTGGCTGTGCAGCCGCAGGTGCTCCGGCCCCAGCCAGCGGTGGCTGCGCTGGCGCAAGGATGCTTCGAATGCGGCGGCGGCGCACAGAAGCCGCAGCAGTGGATGGGGCGCCAGTTGCGGTTCTATGGGCGGCGGCAGCTGAACGCCTGGTGGGGTGGGCTCCGGCAATAGGGGCGGATGCGGTAAGGAATTCGCTGTCCCCTTTGGGACGGCTGTAGGAGTGGCGGGTCTCGGCAGGGGCTGCTCCAGGCAGGCGCGGGTGTCCCGGTGCAAAGTGTCCGCGGGCTGGGGCGCACTGTCGGCCAGTCTGCGCAAGTTGGCTGGATAGACCCGTTCCTGGGTGCGCAGCAGGTCTTCCGCACTGGGCTGGCCCAAGGGCGTGGCGCGCTCGAAGATGATGACTTCGATGGTGTGCCAATTGCCGTGCAGCAAGTCCTCCACCTTTTCAACCTCAGCGGCGGCGGAAACTGCCGCCAGCGTCAGCAGCAGGCCGCCAAGCCAAGGGCGCGGGACGCTCATCAGCCGGCGGCGATGCCGCTGAGTTCCGCACCCGCCGGCGCAAGGGCGGCCAGCAATTGTTCCGCAAACGCGAAGCGCTCCTGCGCAGACGGCAGTTTGCGCCTTATGCGTAGCTGCCCGTCGCTGGCCATTTGATAGCTGTTGGGTTGGCGCTGCACTAGGCGGACCAAGGCGGCCGGGTCCACCGGGGTTGCGCCGGCGAAGGTGACCTTGCCGCCGTTCTCGCCGAGGTCGAAGCGGGTGATGCCGAGGGGCGCCAGCCGCAGCTTCAGGGCTGTCACCCGGAACAATTGCCCCAATTGCGGCGGCGGATGGCCGAAACGGTCGATGATCTCGGCGCGCAGCAGGTCCAGGGCCGCTGCGTCCTGGGCGGCGCTGATGCGCTTGTAGAGCATCAGCCGCACTTGCACGTCCGGCAGATAGTCCTCCGGAATCAGGGTGGCGCAGTGCAGGTTCACTTCCTGGCTGCTGGTCTGCAGGGGCGCATCTAGGTTGGGCGGCCGGCCGGCGCGAATGGCGCGCACGGCGGCGTCCAGCATGTCCATGTACAGGTTTAGGCCGATGGATTCAATCTGCCCGGACTGTTCAGCCCCCAACAGCTCTCCGGCGCCGCGAATCTCCAGATCCTGGGTGGCTAGGGCGAAGCCGACGCCGAGCTCCCCGGCCGCTTCTATGGCCGTCAGACGTTTTTTTGCGTCCGGCGTCATGGCGCCGGCCCCGGGCGTCATCAAATAGGCGTAGGCTTGGCGGTGGGAGCGTCCCACCCGTCCGCGCAGCTGGTGCAACTGGGCCAGGCCGAACTTGTCCGCCCGGTCGATGATGATGGTGTTGGCGTTGGGTATGTCGATGCCGTTCTCGATAATGGTGGAGCAGACCAGCACGTTCAGGCGGCGGTGATGGAAGTCCCGCATGACCTGCTCCAGCTGACGCTTGGGCATCTGCCCGTGGCCGATGCCGATGCGCGCCTGCGGGGCCAGCTTGGCCACCTCCTCGGCGGCTTGGTTGATTGTGCGTACCTGGTTGTGGACGTAGAACACCTGGCCGCCGCGCATCAGCTCCCGGCTGAGAGCTTCGCGAATGATATGGTTGCGCCGCTCGTGCACGAAGGTGTTGATGGACAGGCGCCTGGCTGGCGGCGTGGCGATGAGTGAAAAGTCCCGCACCCCGTTCAGCGCCAGGTTCAGGGTGCGCGGGATGGGGGTGGCGGTGAGGGTGATGACGTCCACTTCCGCCCGCAAGGTCTTGAGACGCTCCTTTTGCCGTACGCCGAACTTGTGCTCTTCATCGATGATAAGAAGCCCGAGGCTGCGGAAATCCATGCCGGCCCCAAGCAGGCGATGGGTGCCGATGAGAATGTCGATTTTGCCCTGCGCCAAGCGCTCGCCAACGGCCCTGATCTGTCCGGCGCTGCGCAGCCGCGAGACCATATCGACGTTGATCGGCCAGTCCGCAAAGCGGTCTTGGAATGTGTCGAAGTGCTGCTGCGCCAGCAAGGTGGTGGGCGCAAGCACCGCCACCTGCCTGCCTCCCTGGGCGGCGACAAAGGCGGCGCGCATGGCCACTTCCGTTTTGCCGAAGCCGACGTCGCCGCAGATCAGCCGATCGGTGCTCTTGTCTGAACCGAGGTCCTCCAGCACGGCGTCCACCGCCGTGGCTTGGTCGGCAGTGAGGTCAAAGGGAAAGCCGCTGGCGAAGCGCGCATAGTCCGTCTGGCCGCAGCGCAAGGGCTCGGTGGTGCGGGCGGCGCGCCGGGCCAGCACGTCGAGCAGTTCCGCCGCCACGTCCACCACCTTCTCCGCCGCCCGCCGCCGGGCCTTCTCCCATTGGCCGGAGCCGAGGCGGTGCAGGGGGGCCTGTTCCGCATCCGCCCCGGCGTAGCGCCCGATCAGGTGCAGGGAAGTGACTGGCACGTACAGTCTGGCCGCCTCGGCGTACTCCAGGGTGAGGTATTCGTTTTCCACCCCGTCGATGGTGAGGGTCTGCAGGCCCCGGTAGCGGCCGATGCCGTGCTCCTGGTGCACCACCGGGGCGCCGATGGAAAGCTCCGTCAGGTTGCGGATGACTAGCTGGGGATCCAGCGCCTTGCCGCCCGTAATGCGCTTTTGGGACGGGCGGTGGCCGAAGATCTGGCTTTCAGTGATGAGCAGCAGGTCTGCTTGGCTGGTCTCCTCTCCGGCGTCCAGCAGCAACCCTTGGTCGATTGGCGCTATGGCTAGGCCGCAGCGGCAGTCCGAGGCCAGAAAATTCGCCCAGTCGGCGCAGTCCGTGGGCGCAAGGCCTGCTTTGCGCAGAAACTCATCGAGCAAGGTGCGTCGCCCGGGGCTTTCCGCCGTGAACAGCACCCTGGCCTGCGGCCGGGTGGCCAGAAAGTCCAGCAGGGGCTGCGCCGGCGCCTTCAGGCGGGCGTTGGCCAGCACTTCCGGCAGGGGCTGGGTGCGGAAGTGAAGCCGCTGCTTGAAGTCCTCCCCCAAGGCCACCCGAGGATAGCGCTTCAGTTGGCCATGGAGTTCATCCGGGGGCAAGTACAGGGTTTCTGGGGGCAGAATGGGGCGCTCCAAATCCCCGCTTAGGGAAAGATGGCGGCGCTGCACCTGCTCCCAGAAGCCCTGCACCGCCTCCTTCAGGCCCGCCTGCTGCAGAATCAGGGTGTTCTCCGGCAGGTGATCGAACAGGCTGGCCAGGGCGCGTTCGGCGAAAAACAGCGGCAGATAGTATTCCACCCCGTTGGGAGCGATGCCGGCGGAGACGTCCTGATACAGGCTGCAGCGGCGCACGTCCACGCTGAAGGCGTCATGCCAGTTGCTGCGGAAGGTGGCGATGCCGGCGTCGTCGAAGGGAAACTCCCTGGCTGGAAGAATCTCCACCTTCGGCACTCGGCGAACGGACCTCTGGGTGTCCACGTCAAAGTAGCGCAGACTGTCTATTTCCTGATCGAGCAGATCGATGCGCAGCGGTTGGTCCAGGCCCATTGGAAACATATCCAGCAGGGCGCCGCGCACGGCGAATTCCCCTGGGTGGGCGACGGTCTCCACCGCCACATAGCCGGCGGCCTGCAGACGGCTGCGCTGCTCGTGCAGGTCAAAATGCTCCCCGACGCGCAGGCTGAACGCCCAGCCGTCCAGATGGCTGACCGGCGGCAGGCGCTGCATGAGCGTCGCCACGGGCACCACCAGCGCCCCGGAACGGGCGTTCGGCAGCTTCTGCAGGGTGGCCAGACGCTCCGACACGATGTCCTGGTGCGGGGAGAAGGCGTCATAGGGCAGGGTCTCCCAAGCTGGCAGGTGCAGGATGGGCGACCCCCCGGCCCCGTAGAAGGCCAGTTCGTCCAGGCAGCGTGCGGCCGCCGCCGCATCCAAGGCCAGGACCAGCGTAAACCCCGGATGCGCCTTGGCCGCGGCGGCTGCATAGTAGCCCGCCGCACCGTCCCTAAGCCCCACCCAAGCGCGCCGTTCGCCGGGTTTGGCCGGCAAAGCGGCGGCGGGCAGGGGGAAGCTGGGGGACTCGGACGGCGTCATGGCCTATGCTTGGGGAAGGGCGGCGCGGCAGCCATCTTAGTGCCTCACAATGAAAATGGGAAAGTTTATTGTTGCCCGGCAGGGCCAAGCCGGAGCGCAGCGGCCGTTGGGGCGAAAATTCCTAGCCGCGTTGAGCAAAAACCTGATCTGCCATAGAATAGGCGCTTCTGAGTGCGCGTTTGGCGCAGATATTGCGAGGATGACTAGCGGCTGACCGTCGCGCTCGCCATGATGAAGCCAACCAACATCCACGACCCCAGCTACTTCCACAAGGTGGTGGACTGCCAATGGGCCTGCCCGGCGCATACCCCCGTGCCGGAGTACATTCGCCTCATCGCCCAAGAGCGCTACACCGAAGCCTACATGCTGAACTGGGACAGCAACGTCTTCCCAGGCATTCTGGGCCGCACCTGCGACCGGCCCTGCGAGCCGGCTTGCCGCCGGGTGCGCACGGAGGAGAAGCCCGTAGCCATCTGCCGCCTGAAGCGCGTGGCGGCGGACCACAAGGGGGACATCACCCCCTACTTGCCGCCTGTTCCAACCCGTCGGAACGGCAAGCGCATCGCCCTGTTGGGCGCGGGCCCAGCCTCCCTGGCGGTGGCGCGGGACCTGCTGCCGCTTGGCTACGAGGTGCACTTGTTCGAGAAGGATCCCGCTGGCGGCGGCATGATGCGCAGCCAGATCCCCGCCTTCCGCCTGCCGGCGGACGTGCTGGAGGAGGAGGTGGACCTCATCCTCAACATGGGTGTGCAGTGCCACTTCAACCATGAGATCACCAGCATGAAGGAAATGCTGGACCTGAACTTTGACGCCTACTTCGTGGGCACCGGCGCACCGCGCGGGCGGGACTTGGACCTGCCCGGCCGCCGGGAAGTGGACCGCCACATCTCCATCGGCATAGACTGGCTGTCCAGCGTGGCCTTCGGGCACACGGACGCCATAGCGGGGGACGTCATCGTCATGGGCGGCGGCAACACGGCCATGGACTGCTGCCGCACCTCCAAGCGGCTGGGGGCGGACAGCGTCACCGTGGTGGTGCGTTCCGCCTTTGAGGTGATGAAGGCTTCGGACTGGGAGAAGGAGGATGCCATGAGCGAAGGCATCCCCATCATCAACAACCGCCCGCCGAAGCGGTTCGTGCATGAGAACGGCCGCCTCAAGGGCGTGCTGTTCGGCTGCGTCAAACCGGTGCGCGGGCAGGACGGACGGCTCCGCTACGAACCCAGCGGCGAGCCGGACGTATTCCTGAAGGCGGACCACATCCTGATGGCCATCGGTCAAGAGAACCACTGCCCCTGGATAGAACGGGATATCGGCATCCAATTCGACAAGTGGGACTGCCCGGTGCTGGAGGAGACCACCCTGCAGTCCACCCACCCCAAGGTGTTTTTTGGGGGGGATTCCGCCTTCGGCCCGGAGAACATCATCTGGGCCTCCGCCCACGCCCACAAGGCGGCCATCTCCATCCACCTGTTCTGCCAAGGGCGCAACCCAAGAAAGGACCGCCCGCCCGAGGGCGTCAACCTGGTCAGCACCAAGATGGGCATCCATGAGTGGAGCTACGACAGCGAGCACGACCCCTCCGTGCGCTACCTGGTGCCTCACGCCGACAAACGGCAGGCCTTGCGCAACATCAAGATCGAAGTGGAACTGGGCTTCGACCGCCGCCTGGGCGCCAAGGAGGCGCAGCGCTGCCTCAACTGCGACGTGCAGACCGTGTTTACGGACAACCTGTGCATCGAATGCGACGCCTGCGTGGACATTTGCCCCATGGATTGCATCAGCTTCACGGACAACGGCGAGGAGGCGGACCTGCGCGGACGCCTAATGGCCCCGGCCCAGAATGCCGAGCAGGACCTCTACGTCTCCGGCGCCCTGCCCACAGGCCGGGTGATGGTGAAGGATGAGGACGTCTGCCTGCACTGCGGCCTGTGCGCGGAGCGCTGCCCCACCAACGCTTGGGACATGCAGCGTTCCGTGGTGCACATCCCCCAGCTTGGGTCCTACGCCGGATGAGCGTCACCTACAACGACTTCGTCATCCGCTTCGCCAACGTCAACGGCTCCGGCTCCGCCAGCGCCAACGGCATGTTCGCCAAGGCGCTGTTCCGCATGGGCGCCCCGGTGGCGGTGCGCAACATCTTCCCCTCCAACATCCAGGGCCTGCCAACCTGGTTTGAGGTGCGGGTGAACGAGCGGGGCTACCTTGGCCGCCGTGAAGGCGTGGACATCATGGTGGCCATGAACGCGGAGACCTACGGGGAGGACATCGCCGCCATCAAGCCCGGCGGCTATCTGTTCTACGACAATTCCAAGCCCCTGGCGGCGGCGCTGCGCAGGCCGGACATCAATGAAATCGGCATGCCCATCGCCACCTTGCTGCTGCCGGAATTCAGGGATCTCAAGCAGCGCGGCCTGTTCAAGAACATCGTTTACCTAGGGGCCCTTTCCGCCCTGCTGAACATCGAGTTCGACGTGATCACCGGCATGGTGGCCAAGCAGTACAAGGGCAAGGATGACCTGATCCAGCCGAATATCCGCGCCCTGGAGATCGGCCGCCGCTATGCCCTGGACTACCTCGGCGGCCCCATCGAGCACCAGGTGCGCCGCAGCGCGGCCAACGGCGACAGGATTCTGGTGGACGGCAACACCGCCGGGGCCTTGGGCGCCCTGTACGGCGGCGCCACTGTGTGCGCCTGGTATCCCATCACCCCCTCCACCTCCATGGCCGAGGCGTTTGAGCGCTACGCCAACAGCCTGCGCATGGACAGGTCCCGGCAGCGGCGTAAGTTCGCCGTCGTGCAGGCGGAGGATGAGCTGGCCGCCATCGGCATCGTCATCGGCGCCGGCTGGAACGGCGCCCGGGCCTTCACCGCCACCAGCGGCCCGGGCCTATCCCTGATGTCGGAGTTCCTAGGGCTGGCGTACTTTGCGGAGATACCCGCCGTCGTGTGGGACATTCAGCGCGCCGGCCCCTCCACCGGCATGCCCACCCGCACCCAGCAGGGGGATCTGCTGTCCGCCGCCTACGCCTCCCACGGCGACACCCGCCACGTCCTGCTGTTCCCCGCCACCCCCAGGGAGTGCTTCGACTTCGCCGCCGAAGCGCTGGATCTGGCGGACCGCCTGCAGACCCCCATCATCGTGATGAGCGATCTGGAGTTGGGCATGAACGACAATCTCTCTGAGCCCTTCTGCTGGGACGATGCGCGCCGCTACGACCGCGGCAAGGTGCTTGATGGGCAGGCCCTGGAGGCCGCCAAGGACTTCGGCCGCTACCTGGACCTGGACGGCGACGGCATCGGCCGCCGCACCCTGCCGGGCGGCCATCCACACAAGGGCGCCTTCTTCACCCGGGGCACCTCCCGGGACGAATACGCCGGCTATACGGAGAACCCGGACGCCTACCAGCGCAACATGGAGCGTCTGGAGCGCAAATGGCGCACCGCCGCCACCTTGGTGCCTAGGGCGGAAGTGCGCGACCAGGGCCGCAGGGCGGGCATCCTGTACTACGGCACCAGCAAGGCCCCCATGCAGGAGGCCCTGGACCTGCTGGAGGAGGACGGCGTCGCCCTGGATCAGATCCGCATCCGCGGCTTCCCCTTCGGTGCGGAGGTTTACGAGTTCATCGCCCGCCACGAACTGACGTTTGTGGTGGACCAAAACCGCGACGGGCAGATGCGCACCCTGCTGATCAACGAGGGCGACCTAAACCCCGCCGGGCTGGCCTCGGTTCGCTACTACGCGGGCTTGTCCATTTCCGCGGACAGCATCCATGAGCAGGTGTTGAGCCACTACCGCGCCAACAAAATGCCCCGCCTCAAGGAAGTCAGCTCATGACCTTTGTGGCCAAGCCGCGCATCCGCCACCCGCAGCTGCCGGTCAATGCGCTCAACCTCACCCGCCGGGACTACGAGGGCGCGGTCTCCACCCTGTGCGCAGGCTGCGGACACGACTCCGTTAGCGCCGCCATCGTGCAGGCCTGCGCGGAGCTGTCGCTGCCGCCGCATCGTTTCGCCAAGGTGTCCGGCATCGGCTGTTCATCGAAAACCCCCAGCTACTTCCTGGACAAGTCCCACGGCTTCAACTCCGTGCATGGCCGCATGCCCTCCGTGGCCACGGGTGCCAACCTGGCCAACCGGTCGCTGTACTGCGTGGGGGTCTCCGGGGATGGCGACAGCGCCTCCATCGGCTTGGGCCAGTTCGCCCACATCGTGCGCCGCCGCATCAACATGCTCTACATCGTGGACAACAACGGCACCTATGGGCTGACCAAGGGCCAGTTCTCCGCCACCAACGACCGGGGCTCCACCAGCAAGCGTGGTGTGCCCAACCTGTATGAACCCATCGATCTGGTGAGCTTGGCCCTGCAGATCGGCGCCGGCTTCGTGGCGCGCAGCTTCTCCGGGGACAAGCGGCAGCTAGTGCCCCTCATCAAAGCCGGCCTAATGCATCCGGGCATGGCCTTCCTGGACGTGATCTCGCCCTGCGTCGCCTTCAACAACCACAACGGCTCAACCAAGAGCTTCCAGTACGTGCGCGGCCACAGCGAGGCGCTGATGGCGGCGGACTACATTCCCCCCGAAGACGAAATCAGGGTGGACTATGAGGAGGGCGCCACGGAGGATGTGCGAATGCCGAACGGCGCCACGCTGCGCCTGCGCAAGCTCGATAAGCGCTTCGATGTCCACGACCGGGTAGGCGCCCTGGAAGCCGTGCAACGCGCCCAGGAGCAAGGCGAAGTGGTCACCGGGCTTCTATATGTGGACCCGGACGCCGCAGACTGCCACGACATCCTAGGCACCGTGGGCACCCCGCTGAACGCCTTGACCGAAGCCGACCTGTGCCCAGGCAGCAAGGAACTCGAGCGCCTGAACGCCAGCTTCCGGTAGGTCGTCTCCACCTGTGGCGAGTAGCGAACTCGATGCCCTTGGCCGCCTGCAGCGGCTGCTCGGTTTGGATTCGAAATCGGCAGCAGCTTGGGAGCACGAAGTGCGAAGGGAACGGCGAGCGGTGGTCGATTGCATGATCGACGCCGCCGCGATTTCTGAAGAGGCCGCCATTGCCACCGCCAACCGCAGAGATCTCATCGGCTCGAACCGTTCGGACTGACGTTGGCCTAAGTCGGGCTGTCGCCCACGGTCGAGTATCGAAAGACGGCGGGCTTTGAAATCGGAAGCGTTGATTCTTTCCATAGGTGGCTGGTATTTGAGACCAGTTGTGAATGGTCAAAGGCTGCGACTTAAAATTGCGTGAAGTGCTGGCGGCCTTGGGCATGCAGGATGCGCACAAGATGCGCGACGAAGCCTTCGTCCGGCGCTTGCGCGCCAACAAGACCGCCTATGCGGCGGAGTTTGCGGCCCGCCTTCGTCAAGACAGGAATCTAGCGCAATACGCTCTGGAGGCGTTTCGCACCGCCGTCGGGCAACTGCTGGCTCTGACCTGATGGCTACCCAGCTCGAAACCGCACTGCACGAATTGACGGACATCCAGCGCAAGGCGGTCGAGTGGGACGACGGCGCGTTGCTCGTACTGGCCGGTCCCGGCTCCGGCAAGACCCGCGTACTGACTTGCCGGGCCGCGTGCCTGCTCGAGCGATCGCGGGACGAGCGCTTTCGCGTCCTCGCGCTGACGTTCACGAACAAGGCCGCCCACGAGATGTCGAGCCGGCTGACC
>CAYGBY010000003.1:38668-50036 GCA_964348115.1 uncultured Pseudomonadales bacterium | reverse complement strand
TGGTGGGTGTTGCAGGGGTCGAACCTGCGACCTACGGCTTGTAAGGCCGTCGCTCCCCCAACTGAGCTAAACACCCCGGCTTGCGCAAAGGCGCTTAGTCTAGCCGCCCGGCAGGCGATGTCAAGCAAAAAGTACGCGCCTGCCGGCGGCTTGGCCCGTCACAAGGTCGCTTGGCCCTCCGCCTTCCCGCCAGCGGCCGTCAAGGCGAACAGCCGCCGGCGATCCCCTTGATAGCGCCGCCCGGCGACGTAGTAGAGCGGCGCCGCCGCCAGTGAAATCAGCGTAAACATCAGCAGCGTCTTGGTGTAGGGTTCCGTCACGGCGGCAGCCATAAGCCTATCGATGACTATGCCGCCGCCGGTGATGCCCAAGCCTAGGCCAATGAAGTTCAGCAGCAGGATGTAGAAGGCCACCACAGTGGCGCGTATGTTGGGCGGCACAAGCTCCTGCACCGTGGAGAAGGTGGGGCCGTAGAAGCAGCCCAACTGGAAAAACCCGAAGAAAACGCCCAGCCAGAACCAGATGCTGTCCCCATCCACCAGCCGGTAGGCAATGCCGAACGGCGCCAGGATGACCGTGATCCAGAACAGGAACATCGGCCGTCCGATACCGGTCCTGGTCAGAAACCGGTCGCTGCCCAGGCCGCCGAACAGATTGCCCAACACGCCGCCCACCAAGCCCACCCAGCCAGTCAATTGTGCGATCTGCGCCCGCTCGAATCCCCGCTCCTGCACATACCAAAGCTGATCGAAGGTGGCGGCGCCCAGGATGAAATGGGTGGTGACGCCGCCGGCAATGGTCAACAGCAGCGCCGGGCAGTTGCGCAAGGCGAACCACAGTGTCTTGAGAATATGGCCGAATGACTGCTTGGCCGCCACCCCACCCTCCGCGCCAGCTTCACGGGCTTCCGACGCCGTTCGCCCCGCCGTCGAGCCACCCGGCACTTGCCCAGCATCATGATGGCGCCTCGGCGTCTCCTTGATGAACCACATCACTGCGGCAAGCGCCACGCCGATGCCGCCGAGCAGGTAGAAGCAGTTGCGCCAGCCGATGGCCGGCCCGAGGTATCCGGCAATGAGCAGGCTGACTCCCACGCCGATGGGCACCCCCATGTAGTAGAACCCCGAAGCAAAACCCAGCCTGGCAGCCGGAAAGCGATCCGCCAGCAGAGACATGGCTGTGGGCGTCATGATGGACTCCCCCACGCCAATCAGCATGCGCGGCGCCGCCAGCGTCCAGAACCCGCGTGCGGCGCCGGACAGCGCTGTCAGCGCACTCCAGAGCGCCAGCCCCGCGGCGATGAGACGGGTGCGATTGACCATATCCGCCAACGCCCCCATGAACAGCCCCATGACGGAGTAGAAAACGATGAAGAACATCCCGGTCAACAAACCGAACTGCGTGTTGGTCAAGCCCAGATCCGGGACGATGAAATTGGCGAAGCTGCCCAGCAGTTGCCGGTCGACAAAATTCATGACGTTCAGCAACGTCAGAAACCCCAAAAAGGCGTAATGCCGCGGCGCCGCGGCGCTGTCGCTTGTGTTCACCCTACCCCCTTGTGCTCGCCGCCCACCACCCCCTTGGCGGGCGACGGGTCAGTTGGAAAGTGCCTATTCTACTCGTTCCCCGCCCACGCCATCCCGCCAACGCCTGCCGAAAGGCGCCAAGGCGCGGGCTACTACGCAGATGTCGGAGACAAGGTTCACTTCAGCCACCAACGCCGCCAGCGGGGCGCCAAGGCGCAGTTCGGACGCCACGGGCGTTTTCAACTCGCTGTTGAAAAAGTACAGGGAGCTGGAGTGGCGCCAAGGCGCAGACTCCTACGCGGGGTTGGGTAAAATGATCCCGCCGTCCGCCGCGCCAGCTTGGGAAATGCAATGCCAGCAGAACCGCAGCCGCCATCCAGGAAGGCCACCATCTTCGACGTTGCCGAAGGCGCTGGCGTTTCCATCAAGACCGTCTCCAGGGTGGTCAACAACGAGTCCAACGTGCGCGAGGAGACCCGCAGGAAGGTGCTTGAGGTCGTGCGCAGGCTGCAATACAAACCCAACGCCGCCGCCCGCGAGCTGTCCGGCAGACGGCCGCGCTCCATCGGCCTCATCTACGAAAACGCCGAAGAATTCAACTACACCAGGGATGTGCTGAACGGCGTGCTTGGGGTTTGCGACGCCCATCACTACGCCCTGCTGCTTTGTCCGCTGAGCCTGCGGAACCCGGAAATCCCGGAACGGGTCAGGGCGTTCGCCACCCAAGCCCGCGTGCAGGGCGTCATTTTACCGGCGCCCATGGCCGACCTGGCGGAGATAACGGCGCTGCTGCGGCGCATGCGCATTCCTCTGGCCACCATCGCGCCCAAGGATCCCCTGCCGGAAGAGATCAACATCGACTGCAGGGACGAAGAGGCGACTTTCTCCCTCACAACCTATCTCATCGAGCAGGGGCACTGCGCCATAGGCTTCATCAAGGGCCATCCAGAACACGGCGCGACGGCCAAGCGCTTCGCCGGGTATCGGCGGGCGTTGCAAAGCGGCGGCCTCGCGCTCAGGGCGCCGCTGGTCGGGCAAGGCTATTTCGACTTCGATTCCGGCAAGGCGGCCGCGGGCAAACTTCTCGACCTGCCCGACGGGCCGAGCGCCATCATCGCAAGCAACGACGACATGGCCGCCGGCGCACTGTTCGCGGCGCGGGAGCGCGGGCTGTCCGTGCCGGAACAGCTGTCCATTGCCGGGTTTGACGACACCCGCATCGCCTCGCGCATGTGGCCGCCGCTGACCACCGTGCGCCAGCCCATCGTGCGGATGGCCAACACCGCGGCGCGGCTTCTCATCGACAAACTGGAGGGCGCCGCGGCGCAGCCGCCCGCGCAGCCATTTGCCTGCGAGGTGGTCATCCGCGGGTCCACGGTTCGCCCGGCTGAATATGCGCGAAGCAAGCGTTGACAACGCTGTCAGCCTGCTGGTAAAAGATCGCGCCCAGCAACTACTTGGATTCTTCTGCGAGGGGGCAATGGGCCTGCGAACATTCGGCCGTTGGACACTGCCATATCTGATCGGCCTGCTGGCGATCGGCAGCGGCGCGGCCGCACAGGTTGCCCCGGTGCCCGTGGAGATAAGGGGCGCGCCGGGCAACTACGCGCTGTATCGGGGCGGCGAACCCTACATCGTCAAGGGCGCCGGGTCCCAGGCCGTGCAGGACCTTGCCTCCCTTGCCCGCCACGGCGGAAACTCCGTGCGCAACTGGGCGGTTGAAGACGGCGGCATCCTGGACAGAGCCCATGAACTTGGGCTGACCGTCGGCCTATGTCTGGACGTGCAGCGGGAAAGGCACGGTTTCGACTATGACGACGCGGCGGCCGTGCAGGCGCAGTTCAAACGCTTGCGGGCCCAGGTCATGGCCCATCGGAACCATCCCGCCCTGCTGTTCTGGATCATCGGCAATGAACTGAATCACGACTACCAAAACCCCGCCGTCTACGATGCGGTGAACGACATCGCCGGGATGATTCAGGATCTGGACCCCAACCATCCAACCACCACCACCACCGCCGGCATCGACCAGGCCCTTGCGCAAGTCATCCAAGAGCGGGCGCCAAACCTGGACTTTCTCAGCGTCCAGGTTTACGGCGGGCTGCGGGACCTGCCGGAAACGCTGGCGAAGATCGATCTGCAGATGCCGTTGATGGTGACGGAGTGGGGCACCAAGGGCCACTGGGAGGTGCCCCAAACCCCTTGGGGCGCACCCATCGAACTCAACAGCAGCGCCAAGGCGCGCTTCTATTGGGAAGGGCACGAGCAGGTTCTGAAACCCATGGCGGGACGCCTGATCGGCAACTACGCCTTCCTATGGGGGCAGAAGCAGGAGCGAACGCCCACCTGGTACGGCGTGTTCACCGCAGATGGCGGACGCACGGAAGCCGTGGATACGCTGCAGCGCATCTGGACCGGCCATTGGCCTGCGAACCGGTCGCCGCAGCTTTCCGAGTTGCTGGTGGACGGCAAACGTGCGGGCGACGCCGTGCGCCTGCTGCCCGGCGCCTCCTACACCGCCTCCGTGCAGGCCGCCGACCCCAACGGGGACGGTCTGCGCTTCGACTGGCGGGTGGCGCCGGAAAGCCAAGCCACCCAGACCGGCGGAGACTCTGAGGAGGTTCCGGCGGAAATCCATTTGCCGACCCCGGACGGGCGAACCCCGCAGATCACCTGGCGTGCGCCGAAGCAGGCGGGCGCATACCGTTTCTTCGTCTATGTGGACGATGGCCAAGGCGGCGTCGCCCATGCCAACGTTCCGTTTTTGGTCACCGGCGAATGACCGCAGCAAAAGGAGCGAAACAGCAATTCATGTTGAATGCCAAACAGGAAGCCTTGGTCAATGGTCTGCTGAACCGCATGACCCTGCAGCAGAAGATCGGGCAGATGACCATGGCCGAACGCTTGACCGCGACACCCTCGGACGTCAAGGAATACGGGCTCGGCGCCGTTCTTTCCGGCGGCGGTTCACATCCCGGCGCCAACGCGCCTGAGGACTGGGCGCAAATGAACGACGCCTTCTGGGAGGCGGCGGTGGGCGATGGCGCAGGCTTGGGCATCCCCATCCTGTTCGGCTGCGATGCGGTGCACGGGCACAACAACGTGCGCGGCGCCACCATCTTCCCGCACAACATCGGGCTCGGCGCGGCCGGAGATGCGCAACTTGTCGCCGAGGCTGCGCGCGTCACCGCACGGGAGATGCTGGACTGCGGCCTGGACTGGAACTTCGCGCCAACCTTGGCGGTGGTGCAAAACTGCCAATGGGGCCGCACCTACGAGAGTTTCGGCAACGACCCGCAACGCGCTGCCGCATTCGGGCGGCATTACATCAGCGCCCTGCAGCAGGAAGGCATTCTCGGCTGCGCCAAGCATTGGGTCGGGGACGGGGGCACCACCCACGGCATCGACCAAGGCGAGACCACCCTGGCTTGGGAGCAACTGCAAGCCACCCACATGGCGCCTTACCGGCCGGCGATCGACGCCGGCGTCATGAGCGTGATGGTTTCCTTCAACAGCTGGAATGGCGACAAGTGTCATGGGCACAGGTTCCTAGTGACGCAGACGCTTAAACAGGCGCTGGGGTTTGGCGGCATCGTGGTGTCCGACTGGGACGGCATCAACTACCTGCACGAAGACTACAGGACGGCAATTCGCCTGTCGGTGAACGCCGGCCTGGATATGTTCATGGTGCCGGAGCGGTGGCGGGAGTTCATTGCGGGGCTGGAAGCCGAGGTGCGGCAAGGCCATGTCAGCAGTACGCGCATCGATGACGCCGTGCGGCGCATTCTGGGCGCCAAGCTGCGTTGCGGGCTGCTGGACGGCCCCAAGCCCTCCCAGCGGCCGGGCGCCGGCACGGGGTGCACCGGCAGTCCGGCGCACCGGCAGGTCGCGCGCCAAGCCGTGCGGCGCTCCTTGGTGCTGCTGAAAAACGAGCAGGGCGTCCTGCCGCTGCAAGCGGGCCAGCGCATCTTGGTGGCGGGAAAGAACGCCCACAACCTAGGGCACCAATGCGGCGGCTGGACGCTAAGCTGGCAGGGCGAGACCGGCAATGGCGCCATCGTCGGAACCACCATCTGGGAGGGCATCAGGGCGCTCGCCCCCAACGCGCAGCTCAGTTTGGACGGACGCGGCGAGGAAGCCGATCGCAAACGCCACGACGTCGCCTTGGTCGTCATCGGTGAGACATCCTATGCAGAGGGCTTTGGCGACATCCGGGCGGGGGACGATCTGATAGTGGAGGCCGGGTCCATGGTGAACGGCCTCATGAACCCTCTAACGCCCTACGCGCATTCCCTGGAGCTGGCGGACATCCACCCGGAGGATCTCGCCTGCATCCGCCGCATCGCCGCCCGAGGCCTGCCCGTGGTCGCCGTCCTGGTTTCCGGCAGGCCGCTGGTGGTCAACCGGGAAATGGCCGCATCTTCGGCCTTCGTTGCCGCTTGGCTGCCCGGCGCCGAAGGCCGAGGCGTCGCCGAAGTCCTGCTGGGCCAGGCGGACTTTACGGGTCGGCTGCCGCTGCCCTGGCCCCGGGACGCCCAGAACGCCAAGGACGATCCCCTGTTTCCGGCGGGCTACGGCCTAAAATTCACCCAAAATGTGTTTGACAACGCTGTCGGCATCAATTATAAGGCTTCATAACACCGTTATGACAGCGTTATCATTTTTGTTGCCCGGCCCTTGAGCACCCTCTAGGCCGCTTGACGAGCGCCGGAAATTGATGATCGAAACCGGATAGAGAACCGATCGCAGGAGGAAAGCAGAATGCCCATCGATATATTCAGGAAGTCGCCGATCGCCGCTGCGGTGTCGCTGGCTTTCGCTGGCGGCGCCTACGCGCAGCAGGAGGCGCCCGGCGGCGGGGCGCAGGCGGGGGCGATTGAGATTGAGGAGGTGGTCGTCGTCGGCATTCGCCAGAGCCTCAAGAGATCCATGGATCTCAAGCGCAACAGGGACGGGGTGGTCGACGCCATCACTGCGGAGGACATCGGCGATTTTCCCGACAGCAACCTCGCGGAATCCCTGCAGCGCATCACCGGCGTGTCCATCGACCGCGAACGTGGCGAGGGCAAACACGTGACGGTTCGCGGCTTCGGCCCGGATTTCAACTTGGTGCTGCTGAACGGCCGGCAAATGCCCACCGCCACTGGCGGGGTTGAAGCGTCCGGGCGTTCCTTCGATTTCGGCAACCTCGCCTCAGAGGGCATCAGCGCCGTTGAGGTCTACAAGAGCGGCCAGGCCAACGTGCCCACCGGCGGCATCGGCTCCACCTTGAACATTCGCACCACCCGGCCCCTGGACGCGCCCGGCATGAATTTCACGGCCGCCCTAAGCGGCCTGCACGACGCATCGACCAGCGAGGGCGACGATCTGACGCCTGAGGTCTCCGCGCTGTTCTCCAACACCTTCAACGAAGACAAGATTGGCGTCGCCCTAAGCGCGGTGCGCCAAGAGCGCAACAATGGCGCCAATACGGCCAGCGTCGGCGGCTGGCGGACCTTTCCCGGCGAGGTTGACAACTGCTGGTGCGGCCAAGGCCCCTCCGAGTGGGGCGGCATTCCCCCGGCCACAGACCCCAACCAGATAAATCGCCCCGGTCCGGGCGACCTGTACTCCGTGCCGCAAAACATCGGCTACGAACTGGCCGAATACGATCGGGTGCGCACCAACGGCCAACTTACGCTGCAGTACCAACCTGTTGACACTGTGGTCGCCACCTTGGACTACACCTATTCGGAGGTGGAGCTGGAGCGCACCTACAGCAACTTGTCGGCTTGGTTCAACTTCGGCGGCCAAGAGACGGAGTGGATGGACGGGCCCCAGGCCACGCCTTCGGTCTACACCGAAAATTTGCCCAACAGTGACTTCTCCATGGCCTCCGGCGCCGACGCGTGGCGCACGGAAAACGGCTCCGTTGGGCTGAATCTGCTCTGGGACGTGACGGACAAGCTATCCTTGGAGTTCGACTACCACGATTCAACCGCAAAACTGCAACCCGACAGCCCGTTCGGCAACAGTGCGCTGCTTTCCACGGCGGCCTTCAGCCGTGACCGAACGACCGGCTACTTCGGCGATGACCTGCCAATTCTTGAACTGACCCTTGGCGACCAGCTCACGCCAGACGACATGATCGTTACCGGCAGCGTGTTCCGGAATGACCGCTCCAAGATGGACATCGAGCAGGCCAAGGTGGCGGGGTCATTCAACTTCGATGCCGGCTTCGTCGAGAGCATCGACTTCGGCATTCAGCTCACTGAGGTCAACAACCGTTCGGCCGGCTCCGTCGTGCAACGTGATGCCTGGGGCGGGGTGACCCAACGGGGCGCCATCGCTGACCTGCTGACGCCCGCCTCAGCCCAGGATGCGTTTGACGAGGTGCCAGGCGGCGACGATGAACGCCGGCAAGTGGATTACTTCACGTTCGACATGATGGAGGTAATTGCCAGAACCGAGGCGCTGATGGCTTCCGGCGAGGCGGAGACCTTCATGTTGGCGGACATGGGCGACTGCGGCACCGGCTTGTGCACCTCCAGCCGCGTAACCTCCGATCGGCGCACCACTGAGGAGTCCGAAGCCGCGTACCTGCAGGTGAACCTGTCCACCGACCTTGGCCCCACGCTGGTGGACCTGCGGCTGGGCCTCCGCTACGAGCAAACCGACGTCGCTTCCCAAGCGCTGTCGCCGGCCTACACAAGCATCAACTGGATTGCCGGGAATGAACTGACGGCCATTCAAGGAGATCCGGACTTCACGGAACTCGAAGGGGACTACGACATGTGGCTGCCCAACGTGGATCTGAAGGTCGAATTGACGGACGACCTCATCGGACGCTTCTCCTTCAGCGAGACCATGACGCGCCCGAACTACGGCGACATCCAAGGTGGCCAGACCATCAATTCATTGGTGCGGGTGGACGGCGGCGACGGCAACCGCGGCAACCCCAACCTGCTGCCCTTCGAGTCGACCAACATCGACCTTTCGCTGGAGTTCTACTACGGCGTCGACAGCTATGTGGCCGTCGGCTACTTCCACAAGGACGTGAAGAACTTCATCGGCACCTCTTCGGTGATCGAGGAGACCTTCGGACTGCCCCATCCGGCACTCGGCCCATTGGCCGAGGCCGCACGGCAAGCCACTGGCAGCAGCGACACCGGCACGCTGTACTCTTGGATTCTGGCCAACCGGGCGGACCAGCCCGGCGTGGACGCGGAGAACGGCGTCATCTCCGGCGTGGCGGGCAGGGACCCGGCTTCGCCGTTCAATTTGACCGTGCCGGTCAACATTGAGGAAGCCACCATGAAGGGCTGGGAGTTCGTCGTCCAACACACGTTCGGCGAAACCGGCTTTGGCGCCATTGTCAACGCCACCCTGGTGGACGCGGATGTCGGCTACGACAACTTCAGCCTGCAGCAGCAGTTCGTGCTCACCGGCTTGAGCGACTCGGCCAACGTCATCGCCTTCTACGACAAACACGGGTTCAGCGTCCGGCTGGCCTACAACTGGCGGGACGACTTCCTATCCGGCACCGGCCAAGACAACGTGGGCGCCGGGCCGCCCACCTATGTGGGGGCTTACCAACAACTGGACATAAGCGCCAGCTACTGGTTCAGCGACAACATGCAGGCGTACATCGACATCCTGAACCTGACCGATGAAACAACCCATGTCTACGGGCGCGACAAGGCGCAAACCCTGTTCGCAGCCCAAGCGGGCCCGCGCTACAACATCGGCTTCAGGTACAAGTTCTGACGCCGATCCTGAGCAGGCCGCACCTCGGTGGCGCACTTTCGCCGCATCGTCATCCGAGGTGACAGGCCGGCGCCCCGTGGTGCGACGAACCGCAGGGCGCCAGCAGGACCAGCGCCCTGCCCTAGCGCACATGTTGCGCCAAGCCCCTTGATGGGTCGCCGAATGTTGTTCCTGGTCGGCGCGTTGGCCGCCAATCCGGTTGGCGCCGTCAGCGTAGACGACCCCGGCCGCACCAGCGACCCTCAGGATCCTTGGCGCAGCATGCAGGCTGGGCGGCCGGCAGGCGGAAAGTTGCTCGGCGGCCTGCCCCGTTTCCGTGCGCAGGGCGGTTGGGGGGCGATGAACCGGCCAACCGCTTCAATGAGAAGATGGGCTACCATTGTCGGCGCATCGTTGAGTTCCCGAAATGGCTGATTTCGCGCTGCTGAACAACGTTGACCATCTGCATCTGAGAATCATCACGGAGCGCGCCGCCCGCTATGGGGACAACCTGATGCAGGCGCCGGTGTTCACCTTCGAATTCCGCAACGTGCAGACGTGCTACCCCATCCTGTTTCAGCAAAGCGGCGGCGGGTTCCAGCCCGTGGCGCTGTTCGGGTTTCAGGAGGGCGAAAACCTGTTCCTCGATGATCAGGGCTGGCATGCGGGATACATCCCGGCGATGGTTCGGCGCCAGCCCTTTCTGATCGGCTTCCAAGACAGAAAGGACGGGGTTGGCCCCGCCCGCACCCGGGTGCTGTCCTTGGACATGGCGCATCCGCGCGTCAACAAGGCAGTAGGGGAGGCGTTGTTCGAGCCTCTCGGCGGGCGGACGCCCTTCCTTGAGCAGACCGCCGATCTGCTGGAGGCGATCTATGCGGGCATCGAGCACAACAAAGCCTTTATTCGCGCCTTGCAGGCGCACGACCTGATCGAAACGGTGACGCTGGAAATCGCCCTTAAGGACGGCTCGCGCAACCAGTTGATCGGCTATCACTGCCTCGACGAAGAGAAGGTGCAGGGCCTGTCCGGCGCTGCGCTCAGCGAATTCAACCAAAACGGCTATCTCATGCCGATGTTCATGGCGTTGGCGTCCCTGGGCAACATCCAACGCTTGGTCGAGCTGAAGAACGACGCCCTCGATGGGGCAAGGGCGTGAACTCGACTTCCGGCGCCGGCCCGTCCACTCGGCCGGCGAGCGATGGTCGGCCTCGACGCAGCGAGGGCGCGAGCTGGACTTCCGACTTGGCGCCGGTGACGGCCTTGGACTGCAGCGACGGGGTCGTGCCCGCCTCTGTGTTTGCGGCCGCCGAACCCCTGTGCCTCAGAGGCTTGGTGAGCGGCTGGCCGGCGGTGCGGCGATGCCGCGGGTCCATCGAGCGCACGGCCCGATACCTGTCGCAATTCTGGACGGACAAGCCGGTGACCGCGTATGTCGGAGACGCCGCCATCCAAGGGCGGTTCTTCTACAACGAGACGTTCAACGGCTTCAACTTCCGCAGCGGCAAGGCCACCCTGAAGCAGATTTTCCAAAAGCTCGCCGAAACGCCAAGGGATGACGGCCTAGCGACGATCTACGTGGGATCCACCCCGGTGGACGGTTGGCTGCCCGGCTTCCGCGCGCAAAACGACATGCCGGTGCCGGCGGACGACGCGCTGGCGAGTTTCTGGCTGGGCAGCCCCACCCGGGTGTCGGCCCACTACGACTTTCCCGACAACCTTGCCTGCGTGGTGGCGGGGCGGCGGCGCTTTACCCTGTTTCCGCCCGACCAGCTGGGCAACCTGTACGTAGGCCCCCTGGACCTTACGCCGTCCGGCCAAGCGATAAGCCTGGTGGACTTCGCAGCGCCGGACCTCAAGCGCCACCCCAAGTTCGCCGAAGCGGCGAAACAGGCGCGCAGCGCCCTGCTGCAGCCGGGCGACGCCATCTTCATTCCCAGCATGTGGTGGCACCACATCGAAGCCAAGGCGCCCTTCAACCTGTTGATCAACTACTGGTGGTGCGCGACCCCAGCCGCCATGGGCGCCCCCTCGAACGCCCTGCTGCATGCCATACTGGCGCTCAGGGAACTGCCGGCGCGGCAGCGGGAAGCTTGGCGTGGACTATTCGACCACTA
>CAYGBY010000003.1:0-38568 GCA_964348115.1 uncultured Pseudomonadales bacterium | reverse complement strand
CCCCTTCAACCTGCCTCGGGAGACTGGCCTTGCAACGCAACAGGATTCACAAGGTGGTGATCGCCGGCGGCGGCACCGCCGGCTGGATGGCCGCCGCGTCCCTGGCGAAGCTGCTGGGCCGCACCTTGGACATCCAGCTGGTGGAGTCCGAGGAGATCGGCACCGTCGGCGTCGGCGAAGCGACCATCCCCACGCTGCTGACCCTGCACGAACTGCTCAAGATCAAGGAGCAGGACTTCCTGAGGGCGGTGCAGGGAACGTTCAAACTTGGCATTTCATTTGAGAACTGGCGCGACCTGGGCGAGAACTACATCCATTCGTTCGGATGGACCGGCAAGGACAGCTGGGCCGCCGGCTTCCAGCACTTCTGGCTCAAGGGCCGGAAAATGGGCATCAGCCGTGAATTCGGCGAGTACTGCAAGGAGTGGGCGGCGGCAAGGCGGAACCGCTTCGCCGTGCTGCCCAACCAGGGCTTGAACTACGCCTACCACATGGACGCATCCCTGTACGCCAAATTTCTGCGGCGCCTAGCCGAGCAGCACGGCGCCGTGCGCCAGGAAGGCCGCATAGAAGAGGTGCTGCAGGATCCCGGCAGCGGTTTCATCACCGGCATCCGCCTGCAGTCCGGGCAGCTCATCGAGGGCGATCTGTTCATCGACTGCACCGGTTTTCGCGGGCTGCTGATCGAGCAGACGCTGCACGCCGGCTACGACGACTGGCGGCACTGGCTGCCCTGCGACAGCGCCATCGCCCTGCAGACGGAATCCATAGAGGCGCCCAGACCCTATACCCGCGCCATAGCCCGCGAGGCCGGCTGGCAGTGGCGCATCCCCCTGCAGCACCGGGTGGGCAACGGCATCGTGTTCAGCGCCCAGCACCTGTCCGACGCCGAGGCGCACAGGCGCCTGCTCGACAGCGTCCAGGGCCGGGTGCTGACCGAACCCCGGGTGATCCGCTTCCAAGCCGGGCAAAGGCGCAGCCACTGGTTGAAGAACTGCGTCGCCATGGGGCTGGCGTCGGGCTTCATCGAGCCCCTGGAGTCGACCAGCATCCATCTGATTCAGCGCAGCATCATCCGCCTGATGCAGATGTTTCCCTACGACGGCATCCGGGCGCCCGATGTCGTTGAATTCAACAACCAGATGCAGTTCGAGATCGACAACGTCAGGGACTTCATCATCCTGCACTACCATGTGACCAACCGCAACGACACGCCGTTCTGGCGGCAGTGTCGGACGATGGACATTCCAGACTCCCTGCGGCATCGCATCGAGTTGTTCCGGCAGGCGGGCCGCGTATTCAAAGTGCCGACGGAGCTGTTCGGCGAGAACTCCTGGATTCAGGTGATGCTCGGCCAGGGCTTGGTGCCGGAGCAGTACCACCCCATCGTCAACATGATGAACGATGCGGAGCTGGCCGAGTTCCTCACCGGAATCCAGGGCGCAGTGGGCCGGCTGGTCAGCCAGTTGCCGGAACACCAGCGCTTCATCGACCACTACTGCAAGGCGCCGCCCGGCTGAAACGCCAACAGGTGCTTCCCGGCCGACAAACAAGGAAAGCCTCCATGCCCACAAACCGTTCCCCATCCTCCCCGCCGGAGCAAAAGCTGCGCTTTACGGAAAAGCTGGGCTACGGCCTCGGCGACGCGGCGTCAAATTTCTATTTCCAAGTGTTCAACCTGTTCCTGCTCTACTACTACACCGATGTATTCGGCTTGGCCCCAGCGGCGGTCGGCACGATGTTCCTGGTGACGAAACTGATCGACGCCCTAAGCGACCCGGCAATGGGCGTGATTGCGGACCGCACCAACACGCGCTGGGGGAAGTATCGTCCTTATCTGCTCACCATGGCCGTGCCCTACGGGCTGCTGGGCTACGCCATGTTCCTAGGCCCGGACCTATCGCCCACCGGCAAGCTAGTCTACGCCTACGTGACCTATTCGTTGATGATGCTGGCCTACACCGCCGTCAATATTCCGTACTCCGCGCTCATGGGGGTGATCTCCCCATCTTCAGACGAACGGGTCAAGGCGTCCGCCTACAGATTCGTTTGCGCATTCGGCGCCGCCTTGTTGATCGGCACCTTCGTCACGCCGTTGAAGAACATTCTCGGCGGCGGCGATGAAGCCGAAGGGTTCCGCCTGACCATGATGATCTTCGCCGTGTTCTCCATCGCGCTTTTCTGGCTGACCTTCGCATCCACCAACGAGCGCGTAAAGGCGCCCAATGTAAAACCGGATTTGGCGGCGGAGCTCAAGGCCCTGATGCGCAACCTGCCCTGGATCGCCCTGTTTGTGTCCGGGGTTTTTTCCTTGATGCAGGTGGCGGTGCGCAACGGCGCCCTGATCTATTACTTCAAATACTATGTCGGCGACGATGGCGGCCGAATATTCTGGATCCTCGACCAAACCGCCGTATTTCTCTCCTTGGGCACCTTGTCCATGATCCTGGGCGTGACCCTGACCCGGGCGCTGACGCTGCGCTTCGAAAAGCGCAACCTGATGATCGCCCTGACGGTGCTTAGCGCCGGCATTTCCAGCCTGTTCTTCTTCCTGCCGCCGGACCAGTTCTGGCCGATGGTGGCGCTTAACTGCCTCGGCACGGTGGTGGCCGGCCCGCTGGCGCCCTTGGTGTTCGCCATGAACGCCGATTGCGCGGACTATGGAGAGTGGCGCAGCGGCAGACGCACGACGGGGCTCATCTATTCCGGCGGCGGATTCGCGGCAAAAATGGGCCTTGCGGTGGGCGCTGGCTTGGCGGGCTACATCCTGGCCCTGTTCGGCTTCATCGCCAACCAGCCGCAGACGGAGACGGCTCTGTTTGGCATCCGCTTGATGTTCACCCTGATCCCGTCGGTAATGTCCTTGCTTGGCGCTGCGGCGATCCTGTTCTACCGGCTGGACCGCGCGCAGCTTGAGCGCATCGAAGCCGATCTGGCCAAACGCCGCGCCGCCGAGGACCAGCACAGCGACTAAACTAAGCCAACGGGCGCGGGCCAATTCGATACCCATCCGTTTGGGACTTGATCCAGGGAATTTCAACACTAGATTAGGCCAACGGGCGCGGGGCATTTCGACGCTTGCGCTTAGGCCGTGGCCTGCGAAGGTCCGGCGCCATCTGGCACAATTCACCGTACGCAACCTGAAGCGGGACAGGGGGGCGAATGCTCGCCAACCGCACCCCTTCGGCGCGGCCGCCAACGGGAAACAACAGAGGAGACCCAGCCCATGGCCTTATACGACCGCCTGTTCGAGCCTGTGCAAATCGGCCGGGTCACCCTAAAGAACCGCATCGTGCGTTCGGCGCACTCCACCGGCCTGGACGAGGCGGGCATGATCGCCTACCACGAGGCGCGCGCCCGAGGCGGCGTGGCGATGTCCACCATAGAGGCCACCAGCGTGCATCCCCTGGCGCCCGGGCGCCTGCCGCTGTGGGATGACAGCTGCCTGCCTTCCTTAGGCCGGATCGCCGATCGCATTCGCCCCACCGGCATGAAGCTCCTGCTGCAGGTCTATCACCCCGGCGCCGGATACGCAGCGGCCGCCGGCATGCCGGAGCACTGGTCGGCAAGCGCTGTGCCCAACCCCATGGCCGGGGTCGTGCCCATCGCCATGACCAAGTCGATGATCGCCGACGTGGTGGAGCACTTCGCCAATGCCGCCCGGCGCTGCCGCGATGCCGGCCTGGACGGCGTGGACATCCACGCCTCCAGCGGCTACCTGATTCATGAGTTTCTTTCCCCGGCGCTGAATAAACGCAACGACGAATACGGCGGCTCTTTCCAGAATCGACTGCGGTTTCTAAACGAAATCATCGCCGCCATCCGCGCCAGCGTCGCCGGCGACGATTTCGCCATCGGGGTGCGGCTGCCCAACGAAGACCATGTGCCGGGCGGCCTGACCGCCGGCGACAACGCCCGAATCGCGGCCGCGGTGGACAGACAAGTCGACTACGTCTCGCTGCACATGGGCGCCTATTGGCGGTTCCACAAGCTCATCGCGCCGGCGGACGATCCCCTTGGGGTGGAAATGCCGGCAAACGCGCTCATCACGCCCGCCCTTGACAGTCCGGTCATGGTGGTGGGGCGCATCATGACCTTGGACCATGCGCTGCACATCGTGGAGAGCGGCGCGGCGCAGATGGTCTCCATGGTGCGCGCGCTCATCGCGGACCCGGAGCTGGTCAACAAGGCGCGCCGGCGGCAGGAGCACCGGGTGCGCCCCTGCATCGGCACCAACATGGGTTGCGTCGGCCAGTTGATGACCAGCGGGCGGGTGAGTTGCGTTGTCAATTTCACCAATGCCAGGGAGCATGAGCTGGCTGGCGAGCCCCAGGACCGGGTCGCGGCGCCGAAGAGGATATTGGTCGCAGGGGGCGGGCCGGCGGGTCTTGAGTTCGCGCGCAACGCCGCCTTGCGGGGCCACGATGTGGCGCTGCACGAGGCCATGCAGCGTCTCGGCGGCCAGCTGGCCATCGCGGCGCGGGCGCCGCACCGGGCGGATGTCGGGGCCATCCTGGGTTGGCTGGAGCAGGAGATCGAGACCCTCGGCGTCACTGTGCGCCTGAACTCCCCAGTGGACAGCGCCACCGTCGCCGCAGCGGCGCCCGATGTGGTGGTGATCGCGACCGGGTCCAGACCGCGCAGCGACGGCTTTCAGCTAGCGACCCCGGCTGTCCCAGTGCCGGGATTCGCCCTGCCCCACGTGCATTCCTCTTGGGATTTTTTCGGCTTCGGACCGCAGCCAGCCAGCGAAGGCGCTGCGGTGGTGTACGACGACACCGGGTCCTTCGAGGCCATCTCCGTGGCCGACATGCTTCTGCAGGCGGGCGCCAAGGTGACCCTGGTCTCCCGCCTGGACGCCATCGGCGGCGCCCTGCCCTATCCTCCCGTCACTGCGGGCGCCGCCAGGGAGCGGCTGTTCCGCGGCGATTTCGACTTCATCGGCGGACACTACATTCGCCGCATCACAACGGAGGCGGTGGAGATCGGCGTGCTGTTCACCGACCGGGTGCGCCGCCTCGAGGCGGGGCTTGTGGTGTTGGTCGGCTACAACCAGCCAAACCGCGAACTCGCCGAAGAACTGGCCGATTCACCCATTCCCCACCACCTGATCGGCGATGTGCGCGGCCGCAACAGCATCATGAGCGCCATCCACGCCGGCGCAGCCCTAGGCCGGGCCATCTAAGCAGGCAGACGCCCGTAACCCGCATACTGCGCCAAGCCCCTTGATGGGTCGCCGAATGTCGGTCCCCGGCAGGGCGCGGGCTGCAGATCCGCAGGCCGCCGCCAAGGCCAACCACGCCGGCCGCGCTCTCGCCCGCCTTCCGTCCTTGGGCGCGTACGTGCTCCCTCCGCCATACGCTTGGCGATGCCTGCAGTGCCGCGCACACAACCACCTGTGAAATCCCGCACGATCATCGGGGCCCTTGGCGCCCTATGCGGCCAATGCGCTGGCTGATCGGCATTGGCGCACTGGTCTGCGCGGCGACTTGGCTGACTCCGTTCCCTGCAGGCGGCGGCTGGCTGTGGGATCTGGGCAACGGATTGGGCTTCGTCGCCCTGACGCTGCTTCTGGCGCTCAATTTCGTAGCGGGAAGTTCGCGCCTGCACCGTGCGCTTGCCTGGACTGCGGTTGGCATGGCGCTTGCCCATGGCGTCTGGCTGCTGGTTCTGGACGCCAAGGTGCTGGAGTACCTGAAACCCACCATGCCGGCCTACATGGGGGCGGGACTGTTCGCCCTGGTTCTGCTGGCCGTGGGCGCGGCCACCTCGGGCGGCAGGCGGCGGAGCCTTTTCTACGGACGCCGCAGCTTCCGCCACCTGCATTGGATCTGGTCAGCCTTGACCATCAGCATCGCCGGCTACCACATAGTCGGCAGCGGCTTCTACCTTAACCACTATGCCGGGCTTGCGCTGTTCATTGCCGTGCTTGCCGGATGTGCGTTATGGATACGGTTGCCCGGGCGACGCCGCAGGGCGCAGGCCCGCACGATGGCGTCTGAGTCCGCCGCAGGCCTGATCCTCGGCCTCCTGATCCTGGTTGCGCTGGTTGCCGTCGCCTTGGTCATGCCAAGGAATCTTTGAAGTGCGCCTGCTGATCGCTGCAATTTTGACCACCCTCGCGCTGGCGGCCTGGTTCAATCCTTCCGAAATGCGCCGCCGCCTAGTGGCCGACGCCGCCACCCTGCCGGTCAGCTTCGCCCATGCGGACCACCGCGAAGAAAACTGCATCGACTGCCACCACAACTTCAACGACCAAACGGGCGACGGGCTGTGCCTGGATTGCCACGAGCGGTCCCAAGCAGTGGCCCACCTGCTGGAAGACCAGTTTCATGGGCTATGCCGCACCTGCCACGCACAAAGACAGGCCGAAGGCCTGCCCCACGGTCCCACCCGCCGCTGCCTAGCGTGCCATGTGGCGGATGCGGAACCCTAGCAGCAGTGCGCCAAACAGTGCGTCTTGCGTCTTATAGCGAATATTGCGCACGAACAGCGCACAGAGGCAAACTGTTCCCAACCGGCATCATTAGGCGGCGCGGTTGTGCGCAATGGCCTCGCGCAGGCCCTCCAACAAACCCTCCAGGTGGGCCATGCGTTCCCGCAGTTCGGCTTGGCCGGCTTCCACTCGTTCCATGCGCCCGCCCAAGCCGGCCTCCGCGCCTTCGATGCGCCCGCCCAAGCCGGCCTCCGCGCCTTCGATGCGCCGGGCCAAGCCGGCCTCCACGAGATCGATGCGCCGGGCCAGTCTGTCCTCCACGCGTTCGATGCGTCCGGCTAAGCCGCGGTGGCTGGCGAGCAGGGTGCCGGCAAGCGCCACGCCCACGGCGATGATTGTCCAAGTCTCAGGCGACATGGCCAGCAGTGTAGCAGGTTTGACGCATTTCCCGAAGCCGCAGCCTTGTGCAACCAGAAATGTCTTACAGTCACTCGCAACTCATTGAGCTATTGAGTGATTCCGCGAGGCTGCACATCCGGGCTCAAAGAGGGTTGGGGCGCGTATCCATGGCGAAGCGCGGACACGAAGCAGCGGAGGCCTAGACGGGCCCATCGGGCTTTCCTCCGTGGGAGGTTGTGGTGCGGCCGGTTCGTGACGCCGCCGAGCGGCCAAAATGGGGCCGCATGATGGACTCGCGGCACTACTTGGGTTTCCGCAGCTTGTTCGGCGACGGCCTCCGGCATGTGGCGGCGAGTGGACGCCGGTGCGTACGAATCGGGACTTCGCCCAGCCTGAGGCAAGTCTCAATCAATACAGTATAGGATCAAAGCACCAGAGTATCGTTCGACTGCGCCATAAACGATTCGAATTCTTCGAAGTTCTTGAATCTTAAAGCTTTACCCGTCATGCCAACTAAGCGGGCCAACGCCTCAACAGCGTCATCCGCTGCGTTCACTGCTGGCCCCGGCCACCAACCTGATTGAACCTCGGCATGCGGCCGTTGTTCCCGTCTTGAAAGCGCCTGATCCAGTAGGCTTCCCACTCGTAGGCTTTCTGATCGTCATTCACAATCGAGTACTCGATCCGAGATACCCCCCAATCCCTTCGCTGCGGCTCTTGTTGAAACCGATCCCGGATACTCCCCTTCCCTATGTAGATCACCTCGTTGCCATTAATGCCCCCGCGGTAGCGGTAGATGCCCTTCTCACCGCTATCAAGACGCGCAATCTCAGAGGGAACCACGGACTTCTCGAACGCTGGCATGAGTTGTATGCTCCAACCCTGTACCTCATGGTCGCTATACCGACGAATTTCGAACTTTCGATACGCGACGTCTTGACGGGCTACCTCCTTAATCCAGTCGTTCTCAGATACGAGTCCCTTCGCGGTCAGTACTCCTCCCGTCCGAAGCTTGAGCCATTCAGCCTGCTTCTTGGTTCCCACCATCAGTTCGAAGACGATCAACCTCTCATTGGAGTCCACATGTACTTGCATATAGTGGACATCGTGAAGACCCATGAGGTTGCAGGCAGTTACATTGAACCTGAACCCCTTAGTCTCAACTGTCACGAGACTTCGGTCATCGCGGTACGCCTTGGGAACATACTTGCGCAGAGCCATTGTCCTTTCTAATCCATTGTCCTTTCTTATAGAAGCGCGTCTTAGGCGGAGCGGCTGTGCGCAATGGCTTCGCGCAGGCCGTCCGGCAGGCCCTCCAGGTGGGCCATGCGCTCCCGCAGGTCGGACTGCCCCCTAGCAAGCTCGGCTTGGCCGTCCTCCAAGCGTTCGATGCGCCAGGCGAGTCCGCGGTGGCTGGCGAGCAGGATGCTGGCGAGCGCCACACCCACAGCAATGATTGTCCAAGTCTCAGGCGACATGGCCAGCAGTGTAGCAGGTTTGACGCATTCCCGAAGCCGCAGCCTTGTCCAATCAGAAATGTCTTACAGTCACTCGCAACGCATTGAGCCTGAACAGCCTGGATCAAAACGGGATCTCCAGTTCCCGAAGCGAGGCATCTTCGTCGCACGTCCGGCGCGGGCATCTAATCAGATGCCGAATGGCGGCGCGGCATCGGTCGTCCCCTGCGCCAAGAGACGCAGCCGATCTTCCCAGTCTTTGAAAAGGTCTTTTGCTTTTGCGATTGCGGATTTTCGCATGGGCTGCGCGGTCGTTATGAGGGCAGCGGGTTTACGCCCGTGAGTTGCGCCGATAGGTCCCATAGCCTCTTGGCGTTGGCTAGGTCGTTGGCGCGGAGGGCCGGGGTGACGCGCTTGGCGGAGTGGACCAATTGCAGAAAGCGCACCGGGCCATAGTAGTCGCCGCCTTGGGCGTCCGCATGGGTGGCGGCGTACAGGGTTGGCAGCGCGCCGGCGGCGGGAGAGTTGAAAAGCGGGCGGACCAGCGGCAGCAGGGCGCGCAGCGCCTTGGGCAGGCCGCGCAGAAGATCCGTATCCACGGCGCCTGGGTGGCAGGCCAAGGATATGGCTGGGTAACCGGCGGCCTGCAGGCGGCGCTGCAGCTCGAAGCTGAACAGCAAGTTGGCCAGCTTGCTCATGCAGTAGCGGAAACTCGGACGGTAGCGGCGCTCCGCCGGCAGATCTGCGTAGTCGATGCGGCCGAACCTGTGGGTCTGGCTGGCGACGGTGACGATGCGGGCGCCAGGGCGCTGCTTAATCTGGTCGATGAGCAAGCCCGTCAAGGCGAAGTGGCCGAGGTGGTTGACGCCAAATTGCAACTCAAAGCCATCCTCCGTCAAGGTTCGGGGCGGCATCATCAGGCCGGCGTTGTTGATCAGCAGATGCAGGGGTTCGTTGGACAACTGCGCCGCGGCCCGCCGGATGGAGGCGAGGCTGGCCAAGTCCAAAGGCACAACGGAAACCTCAGCTTCCCGATGCAAGGCCAGGATGCGCCGCCGGGCCGCCTCGCCCCGCTCTGGATTGCGGCAGCCCAACAGCACACGGGCGCCGCGCACGGCCAACACCCGCGCCGCCGCATAGCCGATGCCATTGTTGGCGCCGGTGATCAGCGCGGTCCTGCCGGCCTGCTCCGGCACATGTGATTCACCGTAGCGGACAGCCACTGCGAACTCCCGGCTCAGGGTGCGACGGCCAGAGCGAAGGACCTTGCCAAACGCCTATGGCGAGTGGACAAGGCCATACAGTCCGGCGTGGACATGACCACCAGAGCAAAGAACCTTGCCAGACGCCTATGGCGAAAGTCTGGTTCGCCGCCGAGAGCGCGAAGGTACCCGCTTGGCAAAGCGCGAGGAGCGAGAAGGTCGGGCTTACTTGAGCGACGAACAACGCAGTCAGGCGGGATCCTTCGGCGTTCGAATGCAGGGGGCAAAAGGGAGGCGGACAATCAGGCTTGCTCGCCAGACGGTGCGCCAGGCCCATCCCGCAGCCCAAAAGCAGCGTGCAGGGCGCGCACGGCAAGCTCCAAGTAACGTTGGGCGAGCACCACGGAAACCTTGATCTCGGAAGTCGAGATCATCTGAATGTTGATGTTCTCCGCCGCCAGACAGTCGAATATGCGGGCCGCCACACCCGCATGGGAGCGCATTCCCACCCCCACTACGGACACCTTGGCGATGCGGTTGTCTCCGGACACCGCCCGGGCGTCCAGTGCGCCGCACACCGGGCGCACCAACTCCAGGGTGCGTTGGTAGTCATCCCGGCCAACGGTGAAGGTGAAGTCCGTCAGGCCGTCGGCGCCGGTGTTCTGCACGATCATGTCCACTTCGATCTGCGCGGCCGCCACCGGACCCAGGATTTTGGACGCCACGCCAGGCACGTCCGGCACGCCCGACATGGTGATCTTGGCTTCATTTCGGGCATAGGCGATGCCGGAGACTATCGGCTGCTCCATCAAGTCGTTCTCCATGGTGATTAGGGTGCCGGGACCGTCCTGAAAGCTGGACCGCACCCTTAGGGGCACCTTGTACTTGCCGGCAAACTCCACTGAACGGGGGTGCAGAACCTTGGAGCCTAGGCTCGCCAGCTCCAGCATTTCATCAAAAGACACCTGATCCATGCGCCGGGCGTCCTGGACAACTCTGGGGTCCGCGGTGTAGACGCCATCCACGTCCGTGCAGATCTGGCATTCATCCGCCTGCACGGCGGCGGCCACGGCCACAGCCGTGGTGTCGGAGCCGCCACGCCCCAAGGTGGTGACCTTGCCGGCCTGGGAAATGCCCTGGAAGCCGGCCACCACGGGGGTGGCGCCCGCGGCCAGACAGGCGCGCAGAGGGGCGGTTTCGATGTTTTCGATGCGGGCGCGCTGGTGCTGGCTGTCGGTCTGGATGCGGATCTGGTGGGCCAAGTAGGAGCGCGCCGGAACGCCCTTGTCCATTAGCACCATGGCCAACAGAGCAATGGACACCTGCTCGCCAGCGGACAGCAGCACATCCATCTCCGCGCCATCGGGACGGGCGGCGGCCTGCTGGCCCAAGCCCAGCAGGCGGTCCGTCTCCCCGCCCATGGCGGACAGCACCACGATGACTTGGTGACCTGCGCCCAAGCAATCCATCACTCGCCCGGCAACCGCGTGGATGCGCTCCATGCCGGCAACGCTGGTGCCGCCGTATTTCTGCACGATCAGGGACAGCCTACACCCCCATCGACCGCAAAGGTCGCTGACAGACTACAACGCCATCGATACCAACCAAGCCAACGAACCATCTAATGCGTACCACCGCCGCCGGATCTACCAACCAAGCCAATGAGGCATTTCATGCCCACCACGACCGCCGCGCTGTCCGGCCACAGAAAACTCCCGCCTGCCTCCAAAAAAGGGGCAAATGCCATGCGCTTTCCCGACTTTCACCTTGCGGCCCCTCATCGCCTCTCGGCCCCACACCAGGAACGGGGCAAACGCCGCGCTTTCCGGGCGGGCCACCATGCCCGCTCCCGCACCCAAGGAACCACCAAGTCGAGCGCCTCGCCCAGGCCCCGGCATCACCGCCGCCGGATCTACCAACCAAGCCAATGAGGCATTTCATGCCCACCACGACCGCCGCGCTGTCCGGCCACAGAAAACTCCCGCCTGCCTCCAAAAAAGGGGCAAATGCCATGCGCTTTCCCGACTTTCACCTTGCGGCCCCTCATCGCCTCTCGGCCCCACACTAGGAAAGGGAGCAACGCCGTGCGCTTTTCGGGTGGGACACTATGCCCGCTCCCGCACCCAAGGAACCACCAGGTCCAGCGCCTCGCCAAGGCGCCCTGCATCACCGCCGCCGGCTCTGGCCATTTCGGGACGCCCGCCGCCCCTAGCGCCCAGGACGGCGCCCAGGGCGTTGATGAGGTCCGGCGCCTGCATGGCGTCCGTCAGCTCCTTGGACAGGGCCGCAACCAAGTTCACCTTGCCGCCATTGGCCTGGCCGAGCACGATCACGTATGGGCGCAGCCGGGATTTCAGTAGATCCAGGGTGCGCATCATGGCCTTGCCGTCTCCGGCGACCACAGCCGCCACCACCTTGACGCCATCTACGTCCACCGCCTTGTTGGCCAGGTCGCCGCCCTCCTCCTGGGCGGCATGCAAGGCGGCTTCCTGCAGGGCTTTGCGAAGCTGCGCGTTTTCCTGCTGCAACGCCTGCAGCCGCTGCGGAAGATCCTCCCAAGTGGTCTTGAGGCTGGCGGCAAGGTCGGCAAGGGAATGCTCCATGGCGGTGATGCGGTCCAGGGCGCAAACGCCGGTGACCGCCTCAATGCGGCGCACGCCAGCGGCGATGCCAGACTCGCTGGTGATCTTCAGCAGGCCGATGTCCCCCGTGCGCGCCACATGGGTGCCGCCGCAAAGCTCCACGGAATAGTCGCCGCCCATGCTCAGCACCCGCACCTGGTCGCCGTACTTCTCCCCAAACAGGGCGATGGCCCCGGCATCGATGGCTTGGGCGTAGCCCATGCGGCGGATGCGAATCTCGCTGTTGGCCTGAATCTGCGCGTTGACCAAGGCTTCGATTTGCGCCTTCTCATCCTCCGTCACCGGCTGGCCGTGGGAGAAGTCGAACCGCAGCCGCATGTCGTCCACCAAGGAGCCCCTTTGCTGCACATGGGCGCCAAGAACCCGGCGCAGGGCGGCGTGCAGCAGATGGGTGCCGGAGTGGTTGGCGCGGATGCGGCGGCGGCGTTCGGCATCCACTTCCGCCGCAACCTCATCGCCCACCTGCAGGGCGCCGCCGCGCTGTTGGCCGATGTGCAGGTGCTGATCGCCGGCGGGAATGGTGTCGCGCACAGCAAACCGCCCGGCATCGCTGAGCAGCGCCCCGACATCGCCCACTTGGCCGCCGGCCTGCGCATAGAAAGGCGTGCGGTCCAGCACCACCACGCCTTCCTGCCCGTCGCCAAGGGTTTCCAGGGGTTCGCCGGCGTCGTCAAACATGGCCAGCACTTGGCCGCGATCCGCGCAGGTCTCATAACCTGAGAAATCCACCTTGGAGGATGTCTGCACCTTCTGGCCCAAGGCGGCGCCGAAAGTGGCCGCGGCGCGGCTGCGGCGGCGCTGCTGCTCCATTTCCGCCTCGAACCCCTGCACATCCACCGCGAGACCCCTTTCCCGAGCGATGTCCGCGGTCAGATCCATGGGAAAGCCGTAGGTGTCGTAGAGCTTGAACAGCACCTTCCCTGGAATGCGGCTGTCGGGATTGCGCCGCAGCGCCTTCTCCAGAAGCTCCATGCCTTGGGAAAGCGTCTCCGCAAAGCGCTCCTCCTCCTGCAGCAGCGCCCGCTTCACCTCCGGCAGCCGTTCCTCAAGCAGGGGATGCGCATCGCCCATCTCCTCAGCCAGGCTGTCCACCAGCCCATGGAAAAACGGCCCCGGCACCTTCAGCTTGTGCCCGTGGCGCAACGCCCGCCGGATGATGCGGCGCAGCACATAGGCGCGATCTTCGTTGCCGGGGAGCACGCCGTCAGCGATCAGGAAGGCGCTGGAGCGCAGATGGTCCGCAATCACCCGCAGGGACGGGTTGCCCAACAGGGCGGCGTCGCCCTTAATGCCGGCAAGGGCGCCTGCTTGGCGCATGACGCCGCGGAACAGGTCTATCTCGAAATTGCTGCGCACCCCCTGCTGCACCGCGGCCATGCGCTCCAGACCCATGCCCGTGTCCACCCCCGGGGCTGGCAGAGGACGCAGTTCGCCATCCGGGGCGCGGTCAAATTGCGGGAACACCAGGTTCCAGATCTCGATGTAGCGGTCGCCGTCCTCATCGGCGGCGCCGGGCGGCCCGCCGGCAACCCCAGGACCATGGTCGTAGAAGATCTCCGTGCAGGGGCCGCAAGGGCCGGTGTCCCCCATGGCCCAGAAGTTGTCCCCATGGTCGACAACCCGCTCCGGGGCCACGCCGACCTTGTCCCTCCACAGACGGCGGCTTTCCTCATCCGTGGGGTGCACGGTGATCCAAAGCCGCTCCTTGGGCAGGTTGAACGGGCCAGTGACCAGCTCCCAAGCCCAGGCGATGGTCTCTTCCTTGAAATAGTCGCCGAAACTGAAGTTGCCCAGCATCTCGAAGAAAGTGAGATGGCGGGCGGTGTAGCCGACGTTCTCCAGGTCATTGTGCTTGCCCCCGGCGCGCACGCAGCGCTGGGCGGAAACGGCGCGCCGGTAGCCCCGATCCTCCCGGCCCAACAGGGCATCCTTAAACTGGTTCATGCCGGCGTTGGTGAACAGCAGCGTGGGATCATCCCGGGGCACCAGCGCACTGGAGGGCACCACCCGGTGCCCCCGTTCAGCAAAAAAGGACAGGTACGTCCTGCGCACTTCAGCAGTTTTCATGCAATCCCGGCCTCTCCAAGCCGCCAACGCCGTTTAACTGGCGATTATAGCTTTAGCTGACGCACCAGTTCCGCCGGAAAGCCCCGGCGAGCCAAGAAACGGGCTTCAGCGACGCATTGGCGGCTGCGCATGTCGGTTGGGGCGTTGCAGGCCGCGCTGTCCTGGCCTTGGGCGCGGCGCGGAAACTTCTTAGCCAGCGCCCTGGCCGCAATCTCAAGCCAGAACTGGTCGGGCTGGTTGAGTTGCGCGTCCGCCAAGGTTTCCTCCACCTGCCTATTCGCCAGTTCGGCGCGGATGTAGACTGGCCCATAGCCGCGCTCGATGCGGCGACGCACAAGGGCGGCCGCGAAACGCTCGTCACTTTGCAGCCCGCAGGCTTGCAGTTCCTGCACAACCTCGGCGCACAGCGCAGCGGCAAAACCTTTCGCCTGCAGTGCCCCGGCAAGCTCGCGCCGGCCATGTTCACGTCGGCCGAGCAGCCGCAGGGCGGCGTTCTTGGCCCCGGCGTAGTCTTGAAAGTCCTCCCTCATGCGGATCATGCGGATAAAGAAGGGGATTATCCACGAAAGTGCCGAAGCGGCGCGGGAACCAGCTACCGCCGCCTAGCCTTCGGGCGCGGAACGATGTAATGCTTCCACATTCAAGGCGGAAGGAGCGCCGGGGGCCCTCGCCGAAGGATCAGCGTGCGGCGCCGGCGCCGCGTGGCCCCTGCCTGTCGCCGGCCTGGGCTTCCCCGGAGGCGGTTTGGTCGCCCCCCTTGGGGAGCAGTTCAGCGCGGATGGCGCCCTCCACCTCCGCGCGCACCTCCGGGTTGGCGCGCAGGAAGTCCCCGGCGTTTTTGCGGCCCTGGCCGATGCGATCGCCCTTGTAGGCGTACCAGGCGCCGGACTTCTCCACGATGCCCTGCTTGACGCCGAGCTCCAGGATCTCCCCCACGCGATTGATGCCCTTGGCGTAGAGAATTTGAAACTCCGTCTGCCGGAAGGGCGGCGCCACCTTGTTCTTGACCACTTTCACACGGGTCTCGTTGCCCACCACCTCGTCACCTTCCTTCACGGCCCCGATGCGGCGGATGTCCAAACGCACGGAGGCGTAGAACTTCAGCGCATTGCCGCCGGTGGTGGTTTCCGGAGAGCCGAACATCACGCCGATCTTCATGCGGATCTGGTTGATGAACATCACAAGGGTGTTGGAGTGCTTGATGGAGGCGGTCATCTTGCGCAGCGCCTGGCTCATCAGGCGGGCCTGCAGACCCACATGCGAGTCGCCCATTTCGCCTTCGATTTCCGCCTTGGGGGTAAGGGCGGCCACGGAGTCTATAACCACCACATCGACGGCGCCGGAACGCACGATCATGTCCGCGATCTCCAGGGCTTGCTCCCCTGTGTCCGGCTGGGAGACCAGCAGGTTGTCCGTATCCACCCCAAGCTTTTCCGCATAAATTGGATCCAAGGCGTGCTCCGCATCGATGAAGGCGCACAGGCCCCCAGCTTTTTGCGCCTCCGCAATGACCTGCAGGGTGAGCGTGGTCTTGCCGGAGGACTCCGGCCCGTAGATCTCCACCACCCGGCCGCGCGGCAGCCCGCCGACGCCGAGGGCGATGTCCAGCCCAAGGGATCCGGTGGAGACGGACGGTACGGCCACCTGCTCCCGGTCCCCCAGGCGCATCATGGAGCCTTTGCCGAACTGCCGCTCTATTTGCGTCAGCGCTGCGCCCAAGGCGCGCCGCCTCGCCGCTTCCCGCCCGTTTTCCGCCTTTGAGGATGATCTCGCCGCCATGTAAGTGAACCCCGCACCAAGGAAAGTTGACGGTATATGCCATGTGCGCCAAAGGCAACAGCGCGGGGCGCAGATTGGCGAAAAACGGCGATGGCGCACGTTGGCCATGGCGGATATCCCACTCAAGACGGCGCAAAAGGCGGCCGTCGCCGCAACACTTGGTGCGCCGCCCGGCTTAAGGGAAAATGCCAAGCCATGGAGCTGTCCAATCACACCCCCATGATGCAGCAATACCTGGGCATCAAGGCGCAACATGCCGACCATTTGCTGTTCTACCGCATGGGGGACTTCTACGAGCTTTTCTATGAGGACGCCAAGCGCGCAGCCAAGCTGCTGGACATCGCCCTGACCAGCCGCGGGTTTTCCGATGGAGCGCCCATCCCCATGTGCGGCGTGCCGGTGCATTCGGTGGAAGGCCACCTCGGCAAGCTGGTGGGCCTAGGCGTTTCGGTGGCGATCTGCGAGCAAACCGGCGACCCGGTCGCCGCCAAGGGGCCGGTGGAGCGCCAAGTGCTGCGGATCATCACGCCGGGCACCCTCACCGAGGAAGGCCTGTTGGACCAGCGCAGCGACAGCACCCTCATGGGCGTCGCCCCCAGCGGACGCGGCGGCGCCAGGCGCTACGGACTGGCCCTGCTCAACCTGGGCGGCGGCGAACTGGCCACCCAGGTGCTGGACAGCCTCGCTGATCTCAAAGCGGAGATCGCCCGCCTGAGGCCGGCGGAAATCCTGACCCCTGCGGAACTGCCGGAACTCGCCCCGCAGCCGCAGCAGGTGCAGGATCAGTTGAGCTTTGACCGGGACTTGGGCTTCCGCTTTCTGTGCCAGCACCTGGGTGTGCAGGATCTGCGCGGCTTCGGCTTGGCGGCGGATGACCCGGCCATCGGCGCCGCAGCCGCGGTGCTCAAGTACGCCCAAGCAACCCACTGCCAAAGCCTGGACTACATCGACCGCGTCGTGCCGGTGGCCAGCAGCGCGTTCCTCAAGCTGGACCCGCACACCAGACGCAACTTGGAGATCGACCGACGCAGCGACGGCGGCGAAGACGACACCCTGTTCGCGCTGATGAACAGCACCCGCACGCCCATGGGCGGACGGCTGATGCGCCGCTGGCTGAACGCGCCCAGCACCCTGCCGGAGCAGATTCAAGCCCGCCAGAACGCGGTGACCGCCCTGCTGGATGGCGAACAACGCCAAGCCGTCCGCGAACGCCTCAGCCCGGTGGGAGATATGGAGCGCATAGTCTCCCGCATCGCCCTGCGCTCCGCCCCGCCCAGGGACTTGGCCCGCCTACGCATCGCCCTTGCCCAATTGCCCAACCTCAGGGTGCGCATGAAGGCCCTGGCGGCGCCCCACCTAGCCGAACTGATGGCCGGGATCGATGACTTCAGCGCCATCGAGGCGCTGCTGCAGCGGGCCATCGTGGAATCTCCTCCGGCCACCATCCGCGATGGGGGCGTCATCGCCCAGGGTCACCATGCGGAACTCGATGAACTGCGCAACCTCACGGAACGCTCGGCGGACTGGCTGCGCAACCTGGAGATGTCGGAGCGCCGCCGCACCGGCATCAGCACCCTGAAGGTTGGCTACAATCGCGTGCACGGCTACTACATAGAGACCTCCAAGGCCGTTGCGGCCGACGCCATTCCCCCGGAATACGTGCGCCGCCAAACCCTCAAGAGCGCCGAACGCTACATCACGCCGGCGCTCAAGTCCTTTGAGGACAAAGCCCTGACCAGCCGCGCCCGCGCCCTGCGCCTGGAAAAGTCCCTATACGATGCGTTGCTGGCCGAACTTGCCGATCAGGTCAGTCCCCTGCGCCGCACAGCAGCGGCATTGGCGGAGTTGGACTGCTTGGCCAGTTTCGCCGAACGCGCCGAATGCCTGGGGTTCGCCGCGCCAACCTTCACGGAGACGCCCGGCATCCGCATCACTGGGGGCTGGCACCCGATGGTCCGGGAAGCCTTGACGACGCCCTTCGTACCCAACGACTTGGAACTGCACGACGACCGCCGCATGTTGATCATCACCGGCCCCAACATGGGCGGCAAGTCAACCTACATGCGCCAGACCGCGCTCATCGCGCTGCTGGCCTGCACCGGCAGCTACGTGCCGGCCAGCGCCGCCGCCATCGGCCCCATGGACCGCATCTTCACCCGCATCGGCGCTGCCGACGATCTGGCCCAAGGACGCTCCACATTCATGGTGGAGATGACCGAGACCGCCAACATCCTGAACTGCGCCACGGACAAAAGCCTGGTGCTGCTCGATGAAATCGGCCGCGGAACCAGCACCTACGACGGCTTGGCGCTAGCCTTCGCCACCGCCCAGCACTTGGCCGAGGTGCAGCGGGCCTTCACCCTGTTCGCCACCCACTACTTCGAGCTCACCGCCTTGGCGGGCAGCCTGCCGGCCACGGCCAACGTGCATCTGAACGCCGCTGAGCACCAAAACAAGGTAGTGTTCCTGCACGAAGTGCGTCCCGGGCCAGCCAACCGCAGCTACGGCCTGCAGGTGGCGCGGCTGGCCGGCGTGCCGGCGCAGGTCATCGGCAAGGCCCGCGCCCGCCTGCAGGAACTGGAGGCCCTTGCCCCCCAGGACAGCCGCCAGGGAGATCTGTTCGCCACGCCCGCCGCTCCCTCGCCCGAGGCCGAGCCAGCGCCGGTGGACCCCCTGCGCACTAGGCTTGCGGAGGTGGATGCGGACAATTTGACGCCGAAACAGGCTTTGGATCTATTGTTTGAATTGAAGGCGCTCTGAGCATCCCGGTTGCGCACTGCTCGCGGATCAGCGCCAGTTTCCTTAGAATTCCCACCCACACAGGCAAGGGCGCACCGCAGTGACCGCCAAGGTTTACATCGACGGCCAAGCCGGCACCACCGGCCTGGAGATCGCCAGCCGCTTAAGCGGCAGGGACGATGTTCGGGTTCTGCAGATCGATCCGGCGGCGCGCAAGCGCCCGGCGGAACGGGCGCGCATGTTCCGCAAGGCCGACATCGCCATTCTCTGCCTGCCGGACCAGGCGGCCCAGGAGGCCGTGCATCTGGCCCAGGGCCAATGCCGTCTGCTGGACGCCAGCAGCGCCCACCGCACTGCCAAGGGTTGGGTTTACGGCCTGCCGGAACTTTCCTCCGACCAGGCCTCAGCCATCGCCGCCGCCGAGCGGGTGAGCAACCCAGGCTGCTATCCCCAGGGATTCATCCTGTGCGTGCATCCGCTGGTGCGGACCGGGCTGCTGCCAGCCGGCGCCAAGCTGTCCGTGTACGGGCTGTCGGGATACTCCGGCGGCGGGCGCACGATGATCGAGGCCTACCAGTCCGCCACCCCCGCCCAACTGGACGCTTGGGGGGCGCGCCCCTACGCCCTGCATGCGCGCCACAAGCACGTGCCGGAGATGCAGCGCCATTCCGGGCTTGAACAGCCGCCCATCTTCTGCCCCATCGTAGGCAACTTCCGCAAGGGCATGATCATCCAAACGCCCCTTTTCGATGCGCAGCTCGCTCCTGGGGTGGGACTGCGGGAACTTTGGGACTGCCTGCGCCAAGCCTACCAGGATGCTCCGTTCATCAGCCTGGCGCCCTACGGGGACTGCGGCGGCCTGGACGGCGGCTACCTAAGCCCCTGCGCCCACAACGGCAGCAACCGCCTGGAGATTCTGCTGTTTGGCCAAGATGGCCAGTACCGCCTCACAGCCCGCTACGATAACCTCGGCAAGGGCGCCGCCGGCGCCGCGGTGCAAAATCTCAACCTGATGCTGGGCTGCGACCAAGCCAGGGGCTTGACATGAGCCTTGTCTGCAAACACCTCTTAGCCAATTGACCATGCTTAAGAACAAACACCCTTTACGCACGGTTGCCGGATCGCCCTGCAAACCCAAGGACGCCAATGGCAGGCAGGTGTCGCCATGACCACGCTAAGGCAGATGACCCAAGCGCAGTTGGACGGCCTGCGCAGGGAAACGCTAAGGGCGCTGGACCTGCAGAAGGCCAACAAGCTCTCCCTGGACCTCAGCCGCGGCAAGCCAGGGCCGGATCAGCTCGAACTCAGCAAGGCCCTCGATGCCCCCCTTGACAGCTACATCGCCGCTGACGGCGTCGACACCCGCAACTACGGCGCCCTGCGCGGCATTCCGGAAGCCCGCGCCCTAGGCGGCCAGTTGCTGGGCGTGGCGCCGGAACAGGTGTGCGCTTTCGGCAGTTCAAGCCTGTTTCTGATGTATCAGATCGCCTCCATCGCCCTGCAGGACGGCCTATGGGGAGATGCGCGGCGTTGGCGCAACAGCGATGCGCCCAAGGTCCTTACGCCGGCGCCCGGCTATGACCGCCACTTCACCATCTGCGAATCCCTAGGGCTGGGCATGCGCAGCGTGCCAATGACGGAGCAAGGGCCGGACATGGCGCAGGTGTTGGCGTTGGCGGCGGCGGACCCGACCGTCAAGGGCATCTGGTGCGTGCCCAAGTACGCCAACCCCACAGGCTGCATCTACTCCGACGCCACCGTAGCCGCCTTGGCGCGCCTGCCGAAACAGGCCGCCGCGGACGACTTCCTTATCTTCTGGGACAACGCCTACGCAGTGCATGACTTCGAATTTCCCGCCGCCCCCCTGGCCAACCTATACGAACTGGCCTGCAGGGCCGGCACGCAGGCGCATCTGGCCTTGTTTGCGTCCACCTCCAAGATGACCTACGCCAGCGGCGGCTTGGGTTTCTGCGCCGGCGGCGACGCCCTGCTCAAGGCTCTTGAAAAGCGCCTGAGCCTGATGTGCATCGGCCCGGACAAGGTTTCCCAACTACGCCACGCCCGCTTCCTGAGCGGGCGCATCGAAGCGCACATGGCTGGCCACGCCGCCTTGCTGAAGCCGAAGTTCGCGGTGGTGCAGCGGGTGCTTGCCCAGCAGCTTGGCCCCTTGGGCATTGCCCAGTGGACAAAGCCCAAGGGGGGCTACTTCGTTTCCCTCACCGTGCCGCCGGGCACGGCCCGCCGCGTGGTGGCCTTGGCCGCCGAAGCGGGCCTCAAGCTCACCCCGGCCGGCGCCGCCTTCCCCTACGGCAAAGACCCCAACGACGACAACATCCGCGTCGCGCCAAGCTTCGCCCCCCTGGAGGAACTGGAAACGGCCATGCGGGTGCTGACCCAGTGTGTCAAACTGGCCGCCATCGCCCAACTGAAGGCCGCGCCTTGACGCAACCGGAGACCAGCCCGCCAGCCACGCCCGGGGAACTGCCCAGCTTCCTCGAATACGCCTTGCCGCAACCCTTGACCCGCGCCATCGCGGATCTGGGCTACCAGCGCTGCACCCCAATCCAAAGCCAAGTGCTGCCCTACAGCCTAGCGGACTATGACATCAGCGGTCAGGCGCAGACCGGCACCGGCAAGACCGCGGCCTTTCTGATCACCATTCTCGCCCACCTGTGGGAGCAGCCCCGCCCGGCGGGCGACGGGCGCGGCCTGCCATCTCCCCGCGCCCTGGTGCTGGCGCCCACCCGGGAGCTGGCCCTGCAAATAGAGAGCGACGGCAAGGCGCTGGCCCGCCACATGGACGAGGAGGTGCAAAGCGTGGTGGGCGGCATGGACATCGGCAAGCAGATCGATCGGCTGCATGACCGCCGCCCCAACGTTCTAGTGGCCACCCCCGGGCGGCTCATCGACCTGCTGAACCGGGGCAAGGTGGATCTGGGAGCGGTGGAGATCCTGGTCATCGACGAGGCCGACCGCATGCTGGACATGGGCTTCGTGCCGGACGTGCGCCGCATCGTCTTCCGCACACCCCACAAGCACCGGCGCCAAACCCTGTTCTTCAGCGCCACCTTCAACGACGACGTGATGCGCCTGTGCCGCTCCTGGACCCTGCAGCCGGAGCACATCGCGGTGGCGCCGGAGCAGGTGACGGTGGAAGCCATCGAGCAGTTGTTCTGGCTGGTCAGCAGGGCCGGCAAACGCGAGCTGCTGGCGGACTTCCTGCGCGCCCAACGTCCGCAGCGGGCGCTGATATTCTCCAACCGACGCGATGAGACCCATCGCCTGAGCCGCTGGCTGAACGCCCAAGGCTTCGCCAGCGAAGTGCTGGCGGGGGACGTGGCGCAAAAGAAGCGCACCCAAACCCTGGCGCGCTTCAAGGAGGGCAAGGTGCCCTATGTGGTGGCCACCGACGTGGCCGGGCGCGGCATCCATGTGGAGGGCATCAGCCACGTCATCAACTACGAACTGCCCGAAGACGCCGAGGACTATGTCCATCGCATCGGCCGCACCGGGCGCGCCGGCGCCTCCGGCGTAAGCATCAGCTTCGTCGCCGAGGATGACGCCTTCAATCTGCCCGCCATTGAAGAGTTCCTTGGCCACCCCGTGCATTGCGCCCAGCCCAACTTGAATCCGACTTCAAATTGACCACGGGACAGTCCAACACCGCCAAGGGCTTCGTGATCGCAGCCTCGCTGATCGTCATCACGGCGGGCCTGAAGGCGGCCGGAGAGGTGGCCGTGCCCTTCCTTTTGGCGGCCTTCATCGCCACCATCGCGGCCACGCCGATGTACTGGATGGAGCGGCGGGGCGTACCGGGCTGGCTGGCGATCAGCCTGGTCATCGCCGCCATCTTCGTCGTGCTGCTGGGGTTGGGCGCCCTGGCGGTGCAGTCCGCCAACGCCTTCACCGCCAAGCTGCCGCTCTACCAGGAACGGGTGACGCTGATCTTCACCGGCATGGTGGCTTGGCTGGCGCCGTTCGGCATTCAGGTGTCCACGGACCTGCTGGTGGATAACTTCAACCCGGCCACCGCCTTCACCCTGGCCGGCAACGCGCTGGCCGGCTTCGGCAGCGCCCTGTCCAACAGCTTTCTGATCCTGTTGACGGTGATCTTCATCCTGGCGGAAGCCACCAGCTTCCCCAAGAAGCTGCGGGACGTGCTGCGCCGGCCGGACGAATCCATGCCCTACTTCGTGCGCTTCGCCGAAAACATGAACCGCTACATCGCCATCAAGACCTCCATCAGCCTGATCACCGGCCTGACGGTGACCCTGCTGCTGTGGGTGCTGGGCGTGGACTTCCCCATCCTCTGGGGGATGCTGGCCTTTTTGCTGAACTTCGTGCCCAACATCGGCTCCATCATCGCCGCGGTGCCGGCCGTGCTGCTGGCGCTGGTGGAGCTGGGGCCGCTGCACGCGACCCTGGCGGCCTTGGGCTACATGGCCCTCAACATCGTCATGGGCAACTTCGTTGAGCCGCGCTTCATGGGCCGCGGCCTAGGGCTCTCCACCTTGGTGGTGTTCCTGTCCTTGGTGCTCTGGGGCTGGGTGTTCGGCCCGGTGGGCATGCTGCTGTCCGTGCCCCTCACCATGACCGCCAAAATCGCCTTGGAGGCCAACCCCTCCACCCTGTGGCTGGCCCGCCTGCTGGGGCCGGCCGATGAGGTCCAGCCCTCCGCGCCAAGCGAAAGCCCTTCATGAGCTATGCGCGGCGCAACATCCAGCAGATGGCCGGCTATGTCTGGGGAGAACAGCCAGACGATGCACACGCCTGCAAGCTCAACACCAACGAGAGCCCGTATCCGCCAAGCCCCGCCGTGACAGCGGCGCTAGAGGCCTTCGATTGCGCGGCCCTGCGCACCTATCCCCAACCCACCGCCGATGCCTTGCGGCAGGCCCTGGCCGAGCGGCACGGCCTGACCAAGGACCACGTGCTCATCACCCACGGCGGGGATGAGGCCCTACGTCTGGCCATAACCACTTTCGTGCCGCCGGGCGGCACCCTGGGCTGCGCCGAGCCGAGCTACAGCCTGTATCCCGTGCTGGCGCACATTCAGGACGCCCAAGTCCTGCCGGCCAGCTACGGCAAGGACTGGACGCTGCCGGCGGACTTCGCCGCCCAAGCCAATGCCGCCAACGCCATGCTGACCTGCCTGGTCAACCCCCATGCGCCCTCCGGACGGCTGATGGCGGCGCAGCAGTGCGCGGCGCTGGCCGCGGACCTCAATGGCGTGCTGCTGTTGGATGAAGCCTATGTGGATTTCGTGGACCCCGCCTTGGACCATCACACGGAGCCGCTGCTCGCCCGGCACGACAACCTGCTCCTGCTGCGGTCCTTCTCCAAGGGCTACGGCCTGGCGGGTCTGCGGCTGGGATATCTGCTGGGCCAACCAGCGCTCATCGAGCCGCTGCTGACCAAGACCAGGGACAGCTACAACGTGGACGCCATCAGCCAGGCCCTAGGCTTGGCGGCCTGCAGGGATCAGGCCTACGCCCAGGGCGTCTGGCGCTTGGTGCGCGAGGAGCGCGAGCGCCTGCGCCGGGAGCTGGCCAGCCGCGGCCTGCGGGCGCCGCCTTCGCAAACAAACTTCCTGCTGGCGACCGTGCCCGGCAGCGCCGGGCTGAGCGCCGGGGCGCTGCAGGCGGCCCTCAGGCGGCAAGGCATTCTGGTACGATACTTCGCCAAGCCCATGCTGAAGGACAAGCTCAGAATCACCGTTGGCGCCAACGCCCAAAACAACCGCCTGCTGGCTGCCCTGGACGCCTTGCTGAGCGGCCGCTCGCCCTAGGGCGCGCCGGCTTTCGCCTAATGTGCTGTCCCGCAAGTAAGTGGGTTCTAGTCGCTAGGCCATTGTGGCGCCCGGCAAGGCGCGACGACGCCCTGTGGCGGGCCCCACACAAGGAGGAGCAACGCGGCCGGGGGCCAAAAGGGCCACGAATAATCACACTTACTTGCGGGACAGCACACTAGGAACCCATGTTTCCCCTCAGAGACCTAAACCCCACGCAGCGGACGCCTTATGCGGTCATCGCCATAATTGCGCTGAATGCGCTGGTGTGGTGCTTCGTGCAGGGCTTCGGCGCGGCCTATGCGCTGGCGGAGTCCCTCTGCCTGCATGCCTTGGTGCCGGCGGACCTGCTCGGCTCCATCGATCCGGGCCATCGAATTCCGCTGGGCAACAACTTGGTGTGCGCCCTGGACGGCGCCTCAAACCCAAGCACCCTGATCACCTCCATGTTCATGCACGGCGGCTGGTTCCACATCCTCGGCAACCTCTGGTTCCTGTGGGTGTTCGGCGACAACGTAGAGGATGTCATGGGGCCTGTGCGCTTCATCATCTTCTATCTGCTATGCGGATTGGCCGCCGCTGGGGCGCAGATTCTGTCCGACCCCGGCAGCGCCGTGCCCATGGTGGGGGCTTCAGGCGCCATCGGCGGGGTCATGGGCGCCTACGCCCTGCTTTACCCCAAGGCCCGGGTGCAGACCCTGCTGGTGTTGGGCTTCTACATCACCACCATCGCCGTGCCCGCCTTTGTGATGCTGGGCTATTGGTTCGTGCTGCAGCTTCTGGGCGGGCTGCCGGCATTGGGCGGCGCATCCGGCGGCGGCGTGGCCTTTTGGGCGCACATAGGCGGATTCCTGGCCGGCTTGGTGTTGGTGCATGTCTTTCGCCGCCGCCCCGCCTCCGGGCCGGGACGGCGCAACTGGCCCCCCTCGAACACACGGGAGTTCTAGCCCCGGCAAACCCTCAGCCAATCCATGCAGTGCACAGCATCCAATCCACAGGAGCATTCATGTCAAACCCCTTGCCCGCACTAAGCCTGGCGGCAGTGCCCGGTCGCCGCCTCAAGACCCTGGACGTGGCCGTGGAGGCCGAAAGACGCGGTTTCCCTGGCATATATGGCCCCAGCCTTGGCGACAACCTCGCCCTGTGCGCGGCCATCGCCCTGCGCACCAGCAACATCGCCATCGGCACCACCATTACGCCCATCTACACCCGCCATCCCAGCGACTTCGCCCAAAGCGCCTCGTTCATACATGAGTTGTCCGGCGGGCGCTTCCGCTTCGGCGTGGGCATCAGCCATGCGCCCATGCTCAAGCGCCTCGGTTTGACCGCCGGCAAGCCGGTGCAGGACATGCGGCGGTTCGTGGCCGATCTGCGGGCGCAGCCGCGCACGGAGCTGCCGCCCATCGTGCTGGCCGCCCTGCGCGGCAGGATGATCCAGTTGGCGGAGGAAATCGCCGAAGGCCTGGTGTTCGCCAATGCCGCCCGCAGCCATATGGGCGCGTCGCTGGCCAACCTTAGCGAGGCGGCGCGCCGGGATGAGGCGTTCTTCATCGGCAACATGATCCCCACCTGCATCAGCGACGACCAGGAAGCCGCCAAGACGGTGAACCGCCGCACCCTGACCAGCTACGCCTATCTCCCCAACTACCGCAACTACTGGCGGGAAGCGGGCTATGGGGAGGAAATGGACGGCGTGGAGAGCGCCATCGAGGCCGGCGACACCCAGGGCGTGGCCAGTAGCCTATCCGACCGCTGGCTGGCGGACACCACCCTGTTCGGCCCGCCAGCCAAAGTGCGGGAGGGCATCGAGGCTTGGTTTGACGCTGGTGTGAGGACGCCCATCATCGTGCCCTCCTCGGCTGCCGGCGGTCAAATGCGCGCCATCGAGGAGTTCTTCGCCCTCTGGTAGGGCGCCAGCCATGCGCCTGTGGCTGATCAGGCATGCAAAATCCTCCTGGGCCAACCCCGCGCAAGGGGATTTCGAGCGTCCGCTGAACGCAAGAGGCCAGCGCGACGGCCCGATAATGCAGGCCTGGCTGGCGCGACAGGCTTGGCTCGCCCAGTGGATCTGGACCAGCGATGCGGCCCGCGCCCAAGCCACGGCCACCTTCGTGGCCGCAGCTTTTCCGCAGGCCCGGCTGCAGACCGAGCCCCGACTATACGGGGCGGATGCGCAAACCATCCTGCAGGTGGCCGGCGAAACGCCGTCGGAGGCCACGACAGCCGCGATCGTGGCCCACAACCCAGGCTTGACCTGGTGCCTAAACCTACTGGTGGGCAAACGAGTCACCGACAACCTGCCCACCTTCGGCGCCGCCCTAGTGCAATGGCCCGGCAAAGCAAACGCCCCCACCCCCGGCGCCGCCAAACTGCTTGTTCTCAGCGGGCCAGGAGCCCTCAGCCGGGGGGTGCGGGGGGAACCCCCCCGCAGGCAAAAGCCCTCAGCCGGGGGTGCGGGGGGAACCCCCCGCAGGTAAAAAGCCCTCAGCCGGGCGCGTGGAATGATCCGCGGGTGCGCTCGACGGATGAGTAGACGACGGTAAACAGCCCTCAGCCAGAGGCGTGGCATGATCCCCCCACGGGGAAATAACCCTTCACCACAGATGCGCAGGGACCCCCCCGCAGGTAAACAGCCCTTAGCCAGGGGTGCGGGAGGATCCCCGGCAGGTAGGCAACCCTCCACCGGAAACGCGGAACGATCCCCCACAGGCAAATAACCCTCCACCAGAAACACAGCGGCCCCCTCCCCGCTTATGCCAGGGAACCCCTGAACAAGTCCGCAAGCCCAGAGGCGTCTAGGTGGCGTGACGGCAAGGCCCAGCGAAGCCCTGTGGCGGGCGCCACACAATGAGCCGCAACACCGCAAGTGCCCCCTAGTGTGCTGTCCCGAAGGGCGAACGCGACTTGTTCAAAGGTTCCCTATAGCCCCGGCGCCGCAACCAAACAGGCGGCCGCGGTCTGAACCCGCAGTTGATGCCGCGCAAGGCCCTGCGCCGGCACCAGGCAGGCTTCCTCCGGCTGTAGGCGCAGCTCCCCCACCTGCACGGGGCCATCCACGGCCATGCATAGCGCATAGGGCGCATCGGCCGGCAAGGAAACCGGCCGCCCAGGCGCTAGGGAAGCCCGCCAAACGCCAAAGTCGGGGAAGGAGGCGATGCGCTCGACGCCCTGGGCAATCCGCTTGAAACGGGGCTGCGCCACAGGGTCGAGGTTCATGCAGGCGACGGCCGCCTCGCTATCCCATTGATCCTGGGTAACCACCTGCTGTGCGAAGGAGATGATGTAGCGCTCATAGGTGGGCGTCTGGAACTCGATCACCCGCACCCCATGCTGCAGGGCGTGGGGCATCCAGGGCGGCACCACCACCACATCGCCAACGGCAAGCTCCGCCAAAGCCGTGAATTCCTCCATGGCGGCCCGTCGCCGCCGTTCCTCCTCATGCAGCGCCACGCGCCCATCGCCGCCAACCTTCGCATCGTCTGCACAGCCGCCGGCACTCCCCAACCCCGCATCGTTCCCCAAGGCCAGCGCATCCACAGCGTTGTGCTGGAACCCTTGCGAGGCGCCCGCATCGATGGCCCGCCGCACCTGCTCATAGCGGCGCACGGCCTTAAGGTAGGCCGCCCGAAAAGCCGCATCATCCCCCCATTGCCGCCGCAAGGCCTGGTTCATTCCCAAGCGGATGCGCCCGCGTCCATCCGGCCAAGCGGCGCCATCCACCGCCGTAACCACATAGACCTCCCGCTTTTCGCCATGCACTTCAAAATACAGGTCGCCCAGCACAGGCGTCGGGTGCGGATCCAACTGCTTCAACAAAACGATGGGCGCTTGGATGCCCACCGCCTGCAGATAGCTTGACAGCAACATCTGCCCGCCTGCGGCCAGCACACGGCTTTCCCCGCGCGCCTCGATGGCGGAGTGCCAAATCTCCCGGCCCCAAGGCTTGGGCACCATCACGGGCAGCAATCTCACCGCTTGCCGGGGGTCCGGCCCGGCTGCGCCGATGCTGTGGCTTAGTTCGTTCAAGGGTGATCAGGGCAGGCTTTTTCCGACGGCACGGGGTATAGTGGCCCAATCAAACCAACCCGTAAACCGCAAATCTTGCCAGCTTCGCCCACCGGACATCCGCCCCGCCGCGAACCGCACCAAAACATCCACAGCAGGCTGGTGGACATTCACTTGCCGACGCAGCCTCCCTACAACGCGCCCTGGGTGTTCGACTTTCTGAACCAGCGCGCCCTGCCCGGCCTTGAAGCGGTGGATGGCCTCAGCTACCGCCGCCGCCTGACCGGCTGCGGCGGGACGGCTGAATGGCTGGAGGTGCGCTGGCGGGGCGACGGCCTGCAGGTGCGCCTGCCAGGCAACGCGTTGCCAAGACGGCAAGATCTGTTGGCCCGCATTCGCCGCCTTTTCGATGTGGATGCGGATTCCGGCGCCATCGATGGCCATCTGAGCCGCGACCCCCTGCTCGCTCCTTGGCTGCGCCAAACTCCCGGCCTGCGCGTGCCCGGCGCCTGGGATGGCTTCGAAACCGCCGTGCGGGCGGTTTTGGGGCAACAGGTCAGCGTGGCGCGCGCCAGGGCGCTGGCCACCAAGTTGATGCTGCGCTTCGGCCAAGGGGCTTTCCCCGGCCCGCAAGCGCTGCAGGATGCTGACGTGGCCGCCATCGGCATGCCCGGCAAGCGCGGCGAGGCCATCAGGCAGCTGGCCGCCGCCGCGGCCAAGGGCGCGCTGACGCTGGATGCGGACGCGGACAGCGCCAACCTGCAGGCAACGCTATGCGCCTTGCCGGGCATCGGCCCTTGGACCGCCGCCTACGTCGCCTTGCGGGTGGCCAAGGACGCGGACGCATTTCTTCCCCATGACTGGGTGGTGCGAAAAATGCTGAAGGCCAGCGCCGCGCAGGCGCAACAACGGGCCGCCGGCTGGGCGCCTTGGCGCGGCTATGCGGTGATGCTTATTTGGTGCGCCGCCGGGCGCGACGGCGCTGGGGAAGAAACAGGAGAGAACTGATGTACTACACCTACTACCACAGCCCCATTGGCACCCTGCTTTTGGCAGGGCGGGGCGAGGCGCTGGAGATTCTGGGCTTCACCTCCGGCCGCCAAGCCATCAACCCGCACTCCAGCTGGATGGCGAACGCCACGCCCTTCGCCGAGGCAGTGCTGCAGCTCAAGGAATACTTCCAAGGCGTTCGGCGCAGCTTCAAGCTGGCGCTGGCGCCCCAGACAACCCCTTTCCAACGCAAGGTGCTCGACGTCCTGCAGACCATCCCCTACGGCGAGACCCGCACCTACAAGGAGGTCGCCATCAGCATCGGCAACCCTAAGGCGGTGCGGGCGGTGGGTGCGGCGAACGGGCGCAACCCCATTCCCATCATCATTCCCTGCCATCGGGTCATCGGCAGCGACGGCGCCCTGACCGGCTTCGGCGGCGGCATCGACGCCAAACGCGCCCTGCTGCAACTGGAAAGCACGGGGCGCGCCCTGGCATGAAGCAGCCCCAGGGCGCCCAAGTCCCGCCCAACGTCGATTGGTTCATCTTCGGCGCCGGCGCCTTGGGCATTGTAGTGGTCTGCCTGCCGTTGATTCTGTTCCCCGCCGCGGGCCGGGAGGCGCTGGCCGCCGCCTTCGCTGTGGTCACCCAAAACCTGGGGCCTGTGTATCTGCTGGGCGGCTTATCCGTGCTGCTGTTCCTGCTTTACCTAGCCTTTGGACGTTTCGGCAAAGTGGTGTTGGGGCGAAACGCCAATCCCGACTACCCCAACTTCAGCTGGGCGTCCATGCTGTTCTGCGGCGGCATCGGCACCAGCGTGCTGTTTTGGGGAACGGTGGAATGGGCGCACTACTACGCGACACCCCCCTTCGGCTTGGCGCCCGGCACTGATGAGGCCAAGCGCTGGGCGGCAAGCTACCCGGTGTACCACTGGACCCTTATCGGCTGGGCGCTGTACTGTCTGCCGGGGGTGGCCATCGCCTACGCCTACCATGTGCGGGAAATCCCCTTCCTGAGATTGAGCAGCGCCTGCGAAGCGCTGCTGGGCAAGCACAGCAGGGGCTGGTTCGGGCGCACCGTCGATCTGCTGTTCATGGTGGGCCTGCTGGGTGCGGTCAGCACAGGCGTCGGGCTGGGCATTCCGCTGGTCAGCGCCGGCATTACCCATTTGGCCGAAATCGAACGCTCCTTCACGCTGGATCTGATGGTGATCTTCGTAATCACCGCCACTTTCGCGGTCAGCGTCTATCTGGGCCTGGAGGCGGGCATCAAGCGTCTGAGCAACATCAACGTCGGCTTCTCCGTTCTGCTGCTGCTGTTCGTGCTGGCCTTCGGCCCCACCGCCTACATCGTGCAGCAGGGCGCGGCGACGGTTGGCCACCTGACGGTCAACTTCATCACCATGAGCACTTGGCTGGACATCGGCAATGTCTCCAACTTCGATGAGTCCTGGACTGTTTTCTACTGGGCCTGGTGGCTGGCGCTTGGACCTTTCATGGGCATGTTCATCGCCAAGATATCCCGTGGCCGCACCGTGCGGCAGACGGTGCTGGGCGTCTTGGGCTACGGCAGCCTGGGCTGCGCACTGGTGTTCATCATTCTGGGCGGCGCCGCCCAGCACCAAGAGATGACTGGCCAAACCCAGGTGCTGGCTATGGTGGCGGACGGGCTGGCGAACCACGCCGTGATCGAAGTGCTGGACGCACTGCCCCTCAGCAGCATCGTGCTGCCGCTATTCGTGGTGATCTGCATCATCTTTGGCGCCACCACCTACGACAGCGCCGCCTACACCCTGGCCTCCTGCGCCACCCGCTCCCTGCCCACGGACGCCCACCCGGCCCGCTGGCACCGCGTGTTTTGGGCGTTCGCCCTAGGGGGCCTGCCCATTTCCCTTATCTATGTGGGCGGTCTTTTGTCCCTGCAGTCCGCCGTGGTGGCGGCCTCCGTACCCTTGCTGCCGGTGTTCGGCCTGCTCGGCGCCGCCTTGGTCAAGGGCCTGCTGGAAGACGCCAAGGCCAAAGCGGCGACATGAACCCGCGCCAGCGCATGCAGGCGGTGCTGCGGGCGGAAGCCGAGGCCATCCTGTCCGTGCAGGTCACTGATGACTTCGTGCGGGCCGTGGAGGCGTTGCGCCAATGCCAAGGCAAGGTGTTGGCCACCGGCATCGGCAAGGCGGGCCACATCGCCCGCAAGTTCGCCGCCACCCTCTGCTCCACGGCCACCCCGGCGGACTTCCTGCATCCGGCGGAGGCGGCGCACGGGGATCTGGGCTTGGTGGGGCCCAAAGACCTGCTGGTGGCGTTCTCCACCAGCGGCAAGAGCCGCGAGGTGCTGGAGACGCTGGAATTGGCCCGCCACCTAGGCGTCGCCAAGGCCATCGGCGTCACCTCCCACCCGGATTCCCAGTTGCGCCAGCTCTGCGACCTGATTCTGGACATGGGCGTCATCAAGGAGCCTTGTCCCCTGGGCTTGACCCCCAGCGCCAGCACGGCGGCAATGCTGGCCATCACCGACGCCATCGCCCTAGCCCTGCTGGAGGCCAAGGGCGTCACCCGCCAGGACTACGGCCTGCGCCACCACGGCGGCTACCTCGGGCGCAAGGTGCGCACGGACAACGCACCGCACCAAGGCTAATCAAGCGGCGCCGGATGATTGCCTTGGCCGCCTGTCTCTTGCAGGAAGCCGGGAATCCCCGGCATAGCGACCGGTCGCCGCGCAGGCGCATAGCGGGGACGCTAACGCCCGAAGCGGAAGCACCGCCCGGACCCAGCAGGGATCCACCCGGCGGTCTGCGGGCGCGAAGCTTCAGGGCGCGGAGTTGTCATCACAACTGCCCGGACTTGGCAGGCACTTTAGGAATCTCTGAACAAGTCGCGTTCGCCCCTCGGGAGGGCTTAGGGAACCTCTGAACAAGTCGCGTTCGCCCAGCGCCCCGCTGTTTGCCGGCGGAGATGGCCTTGCGGCCAAGGGACGGCGACCCGAAGCGTGGCGGGGATTCCACAGTCCGTGCGTCGCGGGGCACCCTTCGGGAGGGCCTAGGGAACCTCTGGGCTTCCGGGAACTGTTCAGGGGTTCCTTTGCCGGACGGGCGCTGCCTATGCATCGCTGCGCTTGGGCGCGCCAGCGCCGAAACGCGCCCGGCAAACGGCCAGAAAGCGTTTGGCGCCTTCGCTAAGCGCACGGTGTCTTTTGTAGTAAAGCCCCACTTGACGCGGGAAGGTGGAGATGGCGAGCCCGGGAATGGGGTGAAAGCCAGGCATCTCCTCCCGCACCCGGTCCGATAGGTACAGCACACCCTTGCCAGCCGCCGCCAAAGCCAAGCGCAACTCCAGGTCGCTGACCTCCCAAACGCTGTGGAACTGATTGCGGATGCGCGTGGCGCCCGGCCGCTTGGCCGCTGGGTCCAAGTAGGCGGTCAGCAGGGTGGTGCGGGGGAGCTCGGCCACGGCATCCCGCCGCAGGGCTTCGAACCGGGGATGGCGCTCATGGGCCACCAGGGTCCGGTCCTCCGAGAGAAAGGGCATCAACCTGAAATGGCCGGGCATCTGCGTCTGAAACGGGCCTAGACCTAGTTCCCAGCGATCCTCGTCCACGCCGTAAACGATTTCCCGGCTGGGCGCCACGCTTAGCTTCAGCCGCGTTAGGGGGTTGCGCTCGCAGAACGCAAGCAGCAGATCCCGCCCAAGAAACCGCTTGAACATGCTGTTCATGGCCAGTGAAAGCGTGGAAAGCGCCCCGCTCCTGATGGCGGCCAAATCTGCAAGGGCGCTCTCCTCCTCCTGGATGACCAACCGGGCGAAGCTGAACACCCGCTTGCCCGCCTCCGTGAGCTTCAGTCCGCCGCGCCGCTCCACCAACAGGGCATCGAGCTTCTGCTCCAGATTGCTGACCGCCTGGCTCACCGCGGATTGCGAAACGTTCAGCCGGTCCGCCGCCCGGCGAAAGCCGCCCTCCTCCACCAAGGCGCTGAACACCCGGATCTCATGCCGTTCAAACTGCATGGTGGGAGGGTAACATCCTGCGCAAACCAGTCCCGACACGCGGCGCAGCCCCAAGGCAAATTCGTTCTCGATGCTGAGCGCGAAGCGCTATCCAGGGTACTGCATTGATCCAATAGGGAACCTCTGAACAAGTCCCGGAAGCCCAGAGGAGCCTAGGTGGCGTGATGGCAAGGCGCGGCGAAGCCGTGTGGCTTGCCCCGACAAAATGCGCCGCAACACAGCCGGCGCGCCCTTATGGCCCTCCCGAAGGGCGCCCCGCGGCGCACGGACAGCAGAATCCCCGCGCTGCGGGTCGCCCTCCCATGGCTGCAACGCCATCTCCGCCGGCAAACAGCGGGGCGCTGGGCGAACGCGACTTGTTCAGAGGTTCCCTAATCGGGTTTAACCAAAGTGGACTGCCGGCTTCCCCACCGCCTGCGCTGGACGCATGGGAACTGGGATGGCCCTGGCTATCAGCGTGGCTTATTGAACGGTAAGCCGGCGCCTATGGCCGGCTGCGCGGGGCGCCGGTAGCTTGGGCGCACTGAATGCAGGAGTGCGCTGATGATTGAGGTGGATGGCAGTCTGGAGAATGTGGTCGTTGGCGAAACCGCCGTTTCCCTAGTGGATGGCCGCAAGGGCAAGCTGTACTACCGGGGCCTGTCCATCGATAAACTGGCGCGCTGGACCTTTGCGGAGGCGGCTGCCTGGGTGCTGCACGGCGAGCGGGCCCAAGGCGCCCATCTGGAAGCCCAACTAGCGGCCGGCGCGGCGCTGTCGGAGCGGGAGAACGCCCTGGTGCTCAGCTATCCGGAGGGACTGCATCCCATGCAGGTGCTGCAGTCCGTAGTAGTGGCCTTGGACGAAACCCCGCTGTTTCAGGCATACGGAGAAGCCGCCCAGGGTTTGGCCATCGCCGCCAAGCTGCCCACCATAGCAGCCACCCGGCTGGCCGGGCGGCCTTTGCCCAACAGTGCGGAGCCCAACTACATTCGGCGCTTCCTAGCGCAGATAGGGGCGCCCGCCGACCGGGCCGTTCGGCGCGCCTTTGAGGTGGTCCAGATTCTTCAGCTTGAGCACGGCCTCAACGCCAGCACCTTCACCGCCAAGGTCATCGCCAGCACCTTGGCGCCCGTGGAGAACGTCCTGGCCGGGGCCATTGGCGCCTTGCACGGGCGCTTGCACGGCGGCGCCGATCAGGCGGCCCTGGAAGCGGCGGACGCCGTGCAGGACGCCTGCCGCGCCGCCGACTTCGTGGACGGCTGCATCGCCCGCAAGGAGAAGGTGATGGGCATGGGCCATCGCGAGTACCGGGCGCTCGACCCCAGGGCAAAGCACGCCAAGGAACTGGCCCGCACGCTAACCGCCGGCACGCCCCATGAACGCACATTCGCAATCCTGGCGGCAATGGAGCGCCGCTTCAGTGAACGGATGGCGGCGCGCGGCAAGGCCCTGCACGCCAACGTGGAATTCTACAAGGGCATCATCTACCGCAGCCTGGGCCTGCCCCCAAGCTACTTCACCTGCGGCTTCGCCATGGCCCGGGTGTTCGGCTATCTGGCCCACTTCATGGAATCCCGCCGCAACAACCGGCTAATTCGCCCGGCGGTGCGCTACGTAGGCCCGGCGCCGGCTTGTCCTAATCCGGCGTGAGCACCAGCCGGAGGCCATCCGCCATGGGCTCAAAACCGGCGCGGCGCAACAGCTTGGCGTCGCTGGGCGGCGCCCAGATTTCCCGTGCGCCCTTGGTTTCGCATACGCCGATGGCATGGCCTAGCAGCCAGCGACCGATGCCCCGGCGGCGCTGAGGCTTCGCGACGACGAGGACAGTGATGCGGTACACCAAGCTGGAAGCCCGTTCAAAGGCGTAAACGCCGACCACTTGGCCGTTCAGCTTGGCCACGCGCATCCTATCCAGATCCGCTTCGGCGGCAAAGGCTTCCGGCAGCAGTCGCCAAGGCACTTCGCCCGCACGGGGCGGATAAATCCGAACGCTGCGCGGATCTAGTGTGCTGTCCCGCAAGTGAGTGTGATTATTCGTGGCCATTTTGGCCCCCCGCCGGGTTGCTCCTCCTTGTGTGGGGCCTGCCACAGGGCGTCGTCGCGCCTTGGCGGGAGCAAAATGGCCTGGCGACTAAAACCCACTTACTTGCGGGACAGCACACCAAGTCCTCAAGCCCGGCCCGGGCGTTCAACGGCGGCCAAAACAGGAACCGCGCCCACAGCGCCTTGGCTTGGCGCGGCCTCCGCCAGACGCCCCTGGAACGTCAACCTCATCGAGTCTAGCAGCATAACGATCCTTGGCTTGGTGCGGCCACGGCCAAGGGCCTGGGGGGCCTTGCGGATCATCGGGGCCGCTCTCCCACCACCGTGGCCCGGTGCAGCTTGCGGTGCTGCGGAAAGTAGTCGTTGATGGGTTTGTGCTGAGTGGAGCGATTGTCCCAAATCGCCAGCGTGCCCGGCGCCCAGCACAGCCGGGCGGTGAACTCCGCAGTGGTCTGATGTTCATGCAGCAAACCCAGCACCCTGCTGCTTTCCAGCGCGGTCAGGCCCTCGATGCGCAGGGTGAAGAGGGGGTTGACATACAGGGCTTTCCTGCCCGTTTCCGGGTGGGTGCGCACCACTGGGTGACGCACCGGCGGGTTGGCGGCGACGACGCTGGCCAGACGCTGCGCACCGCCTGGCTCGGCCAGGCTTTCACGGAAGCCGTGGCGGAAGTCATGCACCGCATGCAGGCCCGCAAGCATAGCCTTGAAGCTGGACGAAAGGGCTTCATAGGCGGCGGTGGCGCTGGCCCACAGGGTGTCGCCGCCGTATTCCGGAATGATCTGACCATGCACCAGGGTAAGGGCCGGCGGCGTCGCGCTGAACGTCATGTCCGAATGCCAAGCCTCTATCTTGGTGGGCGCCTCCGGCGTGCTCTCCAGAACATGGACATGGCGCGCGCCAGCGGCGATGGGATAGGCCGGATGGTCCAGCAGGGCGCCGAAACGCCCTGCCACAGCCTCAAGCTGGGCGGCGGTCAATGGCTGGCCGCGGAAGAACAGAACCTCATGCTCCAGCAACAGGCCGCGCAATTCGCCGAACAGGGCGTCGTCCTCCACCGCCTCCTGCAGGGCAACGCCGCCCACATAGGCGCCGATGGCGGCAGCCGCTCTCTTTATCTGCAACATGTCATCCGCACCCTGTCGCCTGCACCATGACCAATACCCTTCAACTTGGGCGCAAAACACAAAGTTTATCCCGAAACCGCACCAATCAAGCACCAAGTCCACCGTTGCAAGGCGTTTCTTCGGTAGCATTGGCCCCATGGCGAAAGTGGCTAATTCCAGCGAGGCGCAAGCGGAGGGCGTCATAGGGTTCCGCTATGAACTCAAGCCCCCCAAGGCCCCACGGCCGGACGCCTTGGTGCGCCCGCTGTTGGCTTGGCGCACACTGATGCGCCTGCTGGGGCTGATCGGCCAGCAGGCTGACCGCTACGGCGGCTTGGCCTTCGGCAATCTCAGCCGTGCGATCCCCGGCGAGGCGCCGTCCTTCCTGATCACCGCCAGCCAAACCGGCGGCTTGGCCGCAGCAGGCGCAGACGCCTTGGTGCGGGTGGACCAATGCGACCTGGGACGCTTCTGGATCAGCGCCCGGGGCGTGCGGCCGCCGTCGTCGGAATCCACCACCCATGCGCTGATCTACGCCGCGGATCCCAGCATCCACTGGGTGCTGCACGGCCACTGCCCGGAAGTGTGGCGCAATGCAAGCGCCCTGGCCCTGCCCACCATTGCGGCCCATGTGGGCTACGGCTCGCCGCAGATGGCCGAAGCCGTGGCCAGCTTGATGCGCGCCTGCTCCGCCCGACCAATGGTGTTCGCCACTTTGGGCCACGAGGATGGCGTCTTCGCCTGCGGCGGCGAAGTGGAAAGCGTTGGCGCCGCACTGCTTAAGTACATGGCGATGGGCCTGCAACTAGCCAACCCGCCGCCTTGAACGCCGTGCAGCCCGTAGCAGCCAACTTCGCCAAGCTGCGCATCGGCGAGGCCCCATGACGACGCCGGCAGCCATCGTTTGGCGCAATGGGCAGTTGCGCCTGCTCGATCAACGGCGGTTGCCGCACTGCGTGGAGTACCTGTTGATCGAGGACATCCCCGCAGCAGTGGAGGCCATCGCCACCTTGGCGGTGCGTGGGGCGCCGGCCATCGGCATTGCCGCCGCCTATGCTTTGGCGGTGGCGGCGCGGCGGGCGGGAGAGGTGGCGGAGGTGTTGCGCTCGGGCGGAGATGCGCTGATTGGGGCGCGGCCCACTGCGGTGAACCTGCGCTGGGCTGTGCAGCGGATGCGCCGACGGGGCGCAGCCCAGCCCTCGGTCGCGGCCCTGGCGCAGGAGGCCGAGGCCATACATCGGGAGGACGCCGCCGCCTGCCGCGCCATAGGCGAACATGGCGCGCCACTCATCAAAGCAGGCGGCAACGTGCTCACACACTGCAACGCCGGCGCCCTGGCCGTCTCCGAGCTTGGCACAGCCACCGCGCCTCTATACCGCCGCCATCAGGCCGGCGTGCCCTTCCACGTGTACGTGGATGAAACCCGTCCACTCTTTCAGGGCGCCCGCCTCACGGCCTGGGAGTTGGCCGCCGCAGGCATCGACCTTACGCTGATTTGCGACAGCGCCGCCGCCAGCCTAATGGCGGCCGGAAGCATCGATCTCGTCATCGTCGGCGCGGACCGGGTGGCTCGCAACGGCGATGTGGTCAACAAGATTGGCACCCTGAGCCTGGCCGTGCTGGCCAATCACTACCTTGTGCCGTTCTACGTGGCTTGCCCGCTGTCCACCTATGACCCGAACACCGCCAGCGGCGGCCAAGCACCCATCGAGGAGCGCAGCGGCGATGAAGTGCGGCAGGATCACGCCGCCCCGGTGGCGGCGTACAATCCCGCCTTTGACGTGACGCCAGCCGCGCTGGTCACCGGCATCGTCACAGAGCGCGGCATCGCCCAGCCGCCGCTGGCGGAATCCCTGCTGGCGTTGCATGAGAATTTTGGGACAGCACACTAGGGAACCTCTGAACAAGTCGCGTTCGCCCAGCGCCCCGCTG
>CAYGBY010000002.1:0-57140 GCA_964348115.1 uncultured Pseudomonadales bacterium | reverse complement strand
CTGGTTGAGGCCGCCGTCACCCACGTGCCCCGTACCGCTCCGGGGGAGGGGGGAGTCAGGCTGAGGCAGGTTGAGAAGCATGTTGCGGAATCTTGCGGAAATATTCATAAACCATCTATATAGGGCTTTATCGAGGGCTGGTGGGCGACTTTGGGATGGTCCTGTGTGCAGGCTCAGGGCTGCTGTTTTGCGGAGGACGCATTTGCTATAGTGCGCGCACATGCGTAGATTGCGCCATCAACTTGGCGCGTGCTGCTGAAGCGGCCGCTGACCGTCGCTGCTGACACGCAGCGCTGATACATATTGACAGCCAATTTGGAGGATTCATGGGGGAATTTGCCTATGTCGCGCCGCTAGGCGTCGCCGATGCCCTGAGCGTTCTGCAGGAGTGCGCCGCCCGCGGCGTGCGGGCGCAAGTGCTCGCCGGCGGCACGGACCTGATCGTGCAGCTGCGCGGCCCGGACAAGGCGCCGCGCACCATCGTCGACATAAAGAAAATCGACGAGACCAACCATCTACATATAGGTGCGGATAAAATCTACGTCGGCGCGGCCATTCCCAGCGCGTTGCTGAACGAAAACGAAGAGTTGCGCGGCCTCCTTCCCGGCCTTGTCGAGGCCGCGGACCTCATCGGCTCCACGCAAATCCAGGGGCGCGCCACCCTAGGCGGCAACCTGTGCAACGCCTCGCCGGCGGCGGACACCACCCCAGCCATGATCGCCAACCGGGGTTCGTGCGTCATCGCGGGCCCCGATGGAAGGCGGGAAATGCCGGTGGAGGACTTCTGCACAGGCGTGGGCGTAAACGCACTGGCCGATGCTGAATTTCTTTTGGGCGTGAAGTTTCCCCGCCCGGCGCCGAACAGCGGGGACGCCTATTTGCGCTTCATCCCGCGCACGGAGATGGACATCGCCGTGGCCGGCGCCGGGGTCAGCGTCACCCTGAATGGGGACGGCCTGTGCACGGCCGCCCGGGTGGGCATAGGCGCCGTAGCGCCCACGCCTCTGAAGGTGGATGGCGCCGCGGATGCCCTGATTGGAACCAGCCTGGACGATGCGGCCTTGGCCGCCGCCGGCGAAGCCTGCAGCGCGGCTTCATCCCCCATTTCCGACAAGAGAGGCACGGCCACATACCGCCGCAAGGTGGTCGCAGTGTTGTGCCGGCGCGCCGGCGCCAAGGCCCGGGATCGGGCTTTGGCCGCATCCGCTTGACTTTCCACGGAGCACCATTCATGAGCAAAATGCACGTACAATCCATCATCAACGGCGAAACGGTCGAATTTCTATGTTCCGCGCAGCAGTCCCTGCTGGAGGCGCTGCGCGAGGAAGTAGGCGCCATGGGCGTCAAGGAAGGCTGCGGCACGGGAGACTGCGGGGCCTGTTCCGTGCTGGTTAACGGGCGCTTGGTGTGCGCCTGCCTGATGTTCGCCGCCGAGGCCGAAGGACAGGAGATAACCACCATCGAAGGCATCGCTGGGGCCGATGGGCTGCATCCCCTGCAGCAGAAATTTCTGGACCATGCCGCGCTGCAGTGCGGCATCTGCACGCCGGGCTTCATCGTGGCGGCCAAGGCGCTGCTGGACAAGAACCCCAACCCGGACGAACGCACCATTCGCTATTGGCTGGCCGGCAACCTGTGCCGCTGCACCGGCTACGACAAGATCGTGCGCGCCGTTCAGGACGCCGCCGCGGAGCTGGCCCACCCAGCCTGACCGAATCGCAACGCAAAGCCCATCTTTGAAGAGGAAGGAGACCGCAAATGGCTGAAGCCGTGGATTACAAGTATGTGGGAACCCGTCCGGTGCGCCCGGACGGCGTGGACAAAGTAACCGGCCGGGCGCAGTTCGGCGCGGATTTAAACCTGCCGAACATGTTGTTCGGCAAGGTGCTGCGCAGCCCTCACGCCCATGCCCGCATCAAACGCGTGGATCTGTCCAAGGCGCTGGCCATGGACGGCGTATGCTCGGCGGTGTGCGGGGCTGATTTCCCGGAGATATCGGGTGGCGAGCTGGCTGGCGAGGGCGGCGGCGATGTGGCTGACTTGGCGCACAACATCATGGCTCGCGACAAGGCGCTCTATCACGGCCAAGCGGTGGCCGCCGTGGCGGCGACCTCCCTGGAGACAGCGGAACGCGCCTTGGACGCCATAGAGGTGGAGTACGAAGCGCTGACCCCGGTGCTCGATGTGCTGGAGGCGATGCAGCCTGATGCCCCCCTGCTCAATGACCAATGCTTCACCAAGAACCTGCCGGAAAAGCCGCAAGCGCCCAGCAACATCGCCGCGGTGGTGGGCTTCTCCCGGGGGGATGTGGAGGCCGGCTTCGCCGAGGCCGACGTGGTGGTGGAGAACGAGTGCCGCATTCCCATGGCCCACCAAGGCTACATCGAGCCCCACGCCTGCATCGCCACGGTGAATGAGGAAGGCAAGGCGACGGTCTGGTGCTGCACCCAAGGCCACTTCGACTTCCGCACCATGACCGCCAAGATACTCAACTGGAAAGTGGCGGACCTCAAGTTCATCGCGTCGGAGATCGGCGGCGGCTTCGGCGGCAAGACAGTGGTCTATCTGGAGCCCGTGGCGGTGTTGCTTTCCCAAAAGGCCGCCCGACCGGTGAAGATGGTGATGACCCGCGAGGAGGTGTTTCGCGCCACTGGCCCCACTTCCGGCACTGTATGCCGGGTGAAGGTGGGGGCCACCAAGGAAGGCAAGCTCACCGCCGCCACCGCCTGGCTGGCCTACGAGGCCGGCGCCTTTGCGGGCGCCCCGGTGGGCCCTGGCGCCATGGCCATCCTGGCCCCCTATGATCTGGCGAACTTCAAGATTGAAGGCTACGACGTGCTGGTGAACAAGCCCAAGGTGGCCGCCTACCGGGCGCCGGGCGCGCCGCAGTCCATGCATGCCATGGAGGTGGCCTTGGACGATCTCGCCCGCAAGCTGGGCATGGATCCCCTGGATTTGCGCCTGAAGAACGCCGCTGATGAGGGCACGCAGGCCCCTTACGGGCCGAAGTTCCCGCCCATCGGCTTTAAGGCCTGCATCGAAGCGGCGAAGAAACATCCCAACTATGCCGCGCCATTGCCGGAAGGCGCGGGACGCGGGGTTGCCGCCGGCTTCTGGTTCAACATCGGCATGCAATCCAGCGCCGAAGTGCGCATCAATGAGGATGGCAGCGTGGTGGTCATGGAGGGCAACCCAGACATCGGCGGCTCCCGCGCCTCCATGTGCTTGATGGCTGCGGAGACCCTAGGGGTTCCCTACGAGCAGGTGAAGACCTACGTCGGCGACACGGAGAGCACCGGCTACTGCATGGTCACGGGCGGCAGCCGCACCACTTTCGCCACAGGCTTGGCCGTGGTGCGCGCCTGCGAGGACATCATCGCCGAATGCAAGGGGCGCGCCGCCGCCACCTGGGGCATGGATGCGGACCAGGTGGACTGGCAGGACGGCAAGGCCGTGCCCGCCCCCGGGGTCAATGCGGACGTCACCCCCCTTAGCTTGGCGGACTTGGCCGCTGGCGCTGCAAGGACCGGCGGCCCCATCCTGGGCCGCGCCTCGGTGAACGCCCAGGGCGCTGGGGCCGGTTTCTCCATAAACTTCACGGACCTGAAGGTGGATAGGGAGACGGGCGCTGTGGAAGTGCTTTCCTTCACCGGGGTGCAGGATGCCGGCAAGGCCATCCATCCCGCCTACGTGGAGGGGCAGATGCAGGGCGGCGCCGCCCAAGGCATCGGCTGGGCGCTGAACGAGGAGTACATCTATGACGAGAACGGCGTCATGGAGAACGCAGGCTTTCTGGACTACCGAATGCCGGTGGCTTCCGATCTGCCCATGATCGACGCCCAGATCATCGAAGTGCCCAACCCCAGCCACCCCTACGGGGTGCGGGGTGTGGGGGAGACCCCCATTGTTGCGCCCTTGGCCGCAGTGGCCAACGCCGTGCGGGACGCCACGGGCGTGCGCATGAACGATCTGCCCCTGTCGCCGCCGCGCATTCTGGAGGCCCTGGACGCTTGAACCGCTAGCTGGATCAATGCACGGGCCTGAGGGGCACTGGCGCATGGCGAAGGTAACGATACCTGACAACCTGCTCGCCCATACCGGCGGGCAGCGGGAGGTGGAGTTGTTCGTGGAGAATTACCGCGAACTGATGCGGGCGCTGGATGAGCGCTGGCCAGGCATCGCCGAGCCCCTGGGCAAGGCCGCCGCCGCCATAGACGGCCAGATCTGCCAGGATGCCTTCCTTGAGCCCATCGGTCCCACCAGCGAAGTGTTCTTCATGCCCCGCATCGAGGGGGGTTGACGCCGGGGCAGCACACTAGGTAACCTCTGAACAGGTCGCGTTCGCCCAGCGCGCCGCTGTTTGCGGGCGGAGACGGCGTTGCGGCCATGGCAAGGCGAGCCACAGCGCGGCGGGATGCCCTTCGGGAGGGTCCAAAGGGGGCGTTGGCTGTGTTGCGGCTCATTGTGTGGGGGGCAAGCCACACGGCTTCGCCGCGCCTTGCCATCACGCCCTTTAGGCTCCTCTGGGCTTCCGGGACTTGTTCAGAGGTTCCCTAGGCGTTTTCGTCCCGGCGTCCAGTGCGCTGATGCGTGGGGAAGGGGGTGCTTGTACGCCAGTCGGCAGGTTCGTGGGAGTGCGCCGCCGCAGGTGGCGGCGCAGCCACCAAGCGGACAGCCCCCCGATGATCAAGTTGGCCAGGGCTGCGGCGCCATAGATGCCTAGGTAGCCGAACAGCCTATCGCCCAGCAGCGCCAGCGGCACGTAGAACACCACCAAGCGTCCCAGGGAAAGCGCCAGGGCCGGCATGGGGTTGCCGAGGGCGGTGAATGTGGCGGCGGCGATCATGCCCACGCCCAGCAAGCCGTAGCTGACCGGCACCATCGCCAGGAAGGCGTAGGCGGCTTCCACCACTGGGGCGTCATCGATGATGGCCGCCACTATGGGCCGCCCCCACAAGGCCAGAATCAGGCACACCACTAGGCTGTAGGCCAAGGCGAAGCGGTACGCCAGCTTGTGCGCCTCCTGGATGCGCTGGTGGCGTCCCGCCCCCCAGTTCTGGCCCACAAAGGGACCGGTGCTGGCGGACAGCGCCATGAGCAGCATGATGGCTAAGGACTCTATGCGTGAGGCGATGCCGAATCCGGCCACTACGGCGTGGCTGTGCGCGGCCAGCAGCGCCACTGTGACGGCCAGCGAAGCGGGCGCAATCAGGTTGTTCAGCGCACTGGGCGCGCCGATGGCCAGCACCTCCCGCCAAGACGCCCAGAGCGCCGCCGGGTTGGGGATGCGGAATTCGATCAACTGCATGCGCCGCAGCACCGCCCAGGTGATGGCGAAGATGATCAGGCGGGACAGCACGAAGGCCCAGGCGGCGCCGGGCAGCCCCAGCCCATCGGCGTAGCCGGGCACGCCGAAGATGAGCGGCGGCGCCAGCGCCACCTGCAGGACGGCGCTGCCGCCCATGATGAGGCCGGGCAGGCGGGCGTTGCCCAGCGCGCGCATCATCATGGTGGCCACCATGGGCAGCACGAAGAACGGCAGCCCGAACATCCATACGCTGATGTAGGTGCGGATCAGCCGCAGGATTTCGGCATCCGCGCCCAAGGTGCGAAACACCGGCTCTTGGGAGATGTACAGCCCTGTGGAGAGGATGGCGGAAAGCAAGGCCGCCAGCAGCAGGGCGTGGGTGGAAAGGCGACGGATCGGGGCCCGGTCGCCGCTGCCGGCCAAGCGGGCGATGATGGAGGCGGCGCCCACGCCGATGCCCATGGACAGGGTGGTCAGCCCCATGATCAGGGGAAAGCTGAAGCTCACCGCAGCCAACTCCGCGCTGCCCAGCCAGCCGACGTAGATGGTGTCGATCAGCGACGCTATGAACATCGAGGAGATGCCCAGGAACATGGGAATGGTCAGGCTGGCCAGATGCCTGGCAGTCGAGCCTTCAACGAGTCGGGCGCTGTCGGGGTTGGCGGTTGGCGGCCTCTCAGGTTTCATGTTGGGGGAACGCCAGCCCAGTGGCGGCTGCGAGCTCCGCGAGGGCCTGATCCTCGTCCACCACCTTGATGGTGACCATGCCAAGGGCCCGGGCGGGCTTCAGGTTGATGCCCAAATCATCGAGAAACACGCAGGCGTTGGGCGCCACGCCCAAGCGTTCGCAGGCCAACTTGTAGATGGCGGGGTTGGGCTTGCGGACGCCCTCCACACTGGACTCCACCACCAGATCAAACAGCTTCATCACTGCTTCGGTGCGCTGCCGCTTGGCTTGGTCGGTTGCCATGGTGGGGCCGCCGCCGGACTTGACGTTGTTGGTGATGCATGCGGTCTTGAAGCGCTGACGGCAGGCCCGCAGGGCCGCCACCATGCGCGGACGCAAATCGCCGCTGAGCAGCTTGATGACCTCACGCCCGGGCACCGGGTGGCCTTGGGCGCGGGATTCCGCCTCGAACAGACGGTCGAACTCGGCGGGGCCGACTGCGGCGGACTCAAACTGCGCCCAGGCGTTACGGTGGGGGTTGGTGGCGTTGATGCCGCGGATGAAGTCCCGGGGCAGCCCCCGCGCTGCTTCATAGCGGTTGAAGGCTGCAAAGGGCGAGGTGGTCAAGACCCCGCCGAAATCCCAGATGACGGCTTTAATGGCGCTCATTTCCTTTGACCGGCGGCAAAAAATGCGAATACTAACGCTGATTTCGGCAATGGGCGCCAATTAAGGCGGCAAGGCATGATGGATCTACAGGATGCGGTGGTCATCGTCACTGGCTCATCGAGCGGCGTGGGCGCCGCCTGCGCACGGCAATTGGCGGAGCGGGGCTGCCATGTGGTGATCAACTACGCCCACAACGAAGCAGGCGCCCGGCAAACGGAGGAGCAGTGCCGCAATCTGGGCGTGGAAACCGAGGTGGTCAAGGCCGATGTGGCCGAGGATGCGGACTGTCGGGCTTTGGTGGCCGCGGCGGAAGGCCGCTGGGGGCGGCTGGACGGCTTGGTCAACAATGCCGGCGTCACCAAGTTCTGCGCCCATGAAGACCTTGATGGCCTAGACAAGCAGGACTTTTTGCGCATCTATTCCGTCAACACCGTGGGCGCCTACCAAATGGCCCGCGCCGCCGCCCCTTTGCTGCGCCGGGGTGGGCGGGGAGGCATTGTCAATGTGGCCTCCATCGCCGGCGTCATGGGCATTGGCAGCTCCATCGCCTATGCCGCCTCCAAGGGCGCGATGATAACTTTGGGCCTCTCCTTGGCGCGGGTGTTGGGGCCGGAAATTCGCGTCAACACCGTCTGCCCAGGCTTCATTCAAGGCGAATGGCTGGCCCAGGGCATGGGCCGGGAGACCTATGAACGCTCCAAGGCCTTCCTGGAGGGCAACACCCCCTTGCAAGTGACCGCCACCCCCGACACAGTGGCCGAGGCCATCCTGTACTTCCTGGGCGGCGCCGGCATCATCACCGGTGAAACCCTCATTCTCGACGGCGGCCATCATCTCATCCAGATGCCCATGGCCCGCCGCTAGGGAACCTCTGAACAGGTCCCGGAAGCCCAGAGGAGGCTAAAGGGCGTGGTGGCAAGGCGCGGCGAAGCCGTGTGGCGGGCGCCACACAATGAGCCTCAACACAGCCAGCGCACCCTTTAGGCCCTCCCGAAGGGCGCCCCGCGGCGTGCGGGCTGCGCAATCCCCGCCGCGCTGCGGCTCGCCTTGTGATGGCCGCAACGCCGTCTCCGCCCGCAAGCAGCGGGCGCTGGGCGAACGCGACCTGTTCAGAGGTTCCCTAGCCGGCAAGCTTGCGTTGGTACTCAAGCGCCTTGCGGTTCAGGTTTGCTTCGCGGGCGATGCTCAGCGCTGTCCGCAGGAGTTGCCGGTCGCCCGGGCGTTGACGGAGGGTCGCATCCAGCAGATCCAACGCCTGCTCCGGCCGGTCGGCCGAGTGCAGCGCAATGGCGTAGGTGAAAACGTAGCGTGTTTCCGTTGGGGCCAGCCGCACGGCTTCAGCCAACAGTGGCAAGGCCTCCGCTTGGCGGTGCTGCCGCACCAACCAGAGGGCCCGCGCCAGCAGCACCGCCGGGGCATCCGGGGCAGACTGCTGGGCTTGCAGCAGCAGCGGCCCGGCTTGCGCATCGCGCCCAGCGGCGCGGTGCAGGTCGGCTAGGTTCACTAGGGCGGGCACCCAGTTGGGGTCCAGCGCCAGCGCCTTGCGAAAAGCCGCCTGCGCCTGGTCAGGGGCGCCCGCAGCCAGGTGGATGGCGCCTATATTGGTGTGCGCTTCGGGGCGGTCGGCGTTGTGGGCCTGAACTTCCAGATATTCGGCGATGCCCGTCTGCAGGCGGTTGCGCGCGGCGCCCGTCAGGCGGCCAAGGGCGGGGGCCAACAGGGGCGCGGCCTCCGTGCGCACGGCCAGAAACTCGTCCCCAAGCAGGCGGTTGGCCTCCCGCCAGCGGCGCATTGGGTCCCAACGGGCGGCGCCCCTCAGTGCGCCGATGCGCACTAGGGGATGTGCATCGCGCAGCCCCTGCTGCAGCGCCAGGCTGCTGATGCCGCGGTCGTAGGCCGCCATTAGGCTCAGGGCGGTCGCCCGCACCATGGCGGGCTGCCGGGCGTCCGTCACTATGTTCGCCAAAGGCGTCTCCGCCGCCGGCAGGCTGGCCCGCGCCGCGGCGAAGACGGGGCCGAAGTGCGGCTGCGCCCTTGGCTTATCCGGGTCCTTGCTTGGCAAAGCGGCGGCGAGCGCCAGCGCCGCCCATTGGGCATCGCGGTCCTTGTGGCAGCCGGTGCAGGCATCGGGCGCCCCGGTGCTGGCGTTGAGGTCCGGGCGCGGCTTGCGGAAGCTGTGGTCGCGTCGATCATCGATCAACATGTAGGTTGTGGCGGGCATGTGGCAGTTGACGCATTGGCTGCCGGCCGATTCCTGGGCGTGCAGATGATGGTTGGGATGGTCGTAGCGGCCTAGGGGCAAGGTGGGAAAGTCCGTGCGGCCGGCTTCGTTGTGGCAACCCGTACACAGAGCGTTGCCCAGGGTGCGCAGTTGCGCGGAGTGTGGTTCATGGCAGTGCCCGCAGGTGACGCCAGCTTCGTGCATCCGGCTTTGCAGGAACGAGCCATAGACATAGACTTCGTCCAGCATTTGCCCGTCGGCGTGGTACAGCCCCTCCTGCAGCAGCGCCGGACTGTAGTGGTCGAAGTAGGAGCGCTGTGGCGCGAAGCCCTCCGCCAACTGGCTGCGCCGGCTGTGGCAGGGGGCGCAGGCGTTGACTTGCCCCTGTTGGTCCGCCAGCGCCGCCAGCTTTGGTCTTGTGCGGGGGGGCGCTGTTCGGCCAGTCGCTTTGCTGGGTCCCGCCGCCCCCTCCATCCTAAAGGTCGGTTGCACGGGCTGCGCGCCTTGCTGGACCGTGCCGCGCGGCCATTGGGCATGGGCGGCCCCTGGACCGTGGCAGGCTTCGCAGCCTACGGACACTTCGGCGAATTCGGTGCGGTAGGTCTGCGATGCGGCGTCGTAGCCCTTGCGCACAGCGGTCGAGTGGCAGTCCGCGCACATGAAGTTCCAGTTGTATGCAGGCGCGGTCCAGTGCAGTCCGTCCGCATGGTCGATGATCTCCCCAGCGCGCAGGTCGAACCAACGGCCTTCCAAGGTGCTCCAGGCGGGGCGGGAGGCCTGCAGGCGTCCGCCGGGCAACGCAAGCAGGTACTGCTGCAAAGGCGCAACGCCGAAGGTGTAGCGCACTTCGAACTGCCCCCAGGCTCCATCCGGCCCATCGATGCCGATCAGGAACTGGCCATCCGCTTGGGAAAATTCCGCCAGCATTTGCTCGCCGTGCGCTTCGGGCGCTTGCGCACTGGCGGGCGCATCGACGTCCGCTGCCTCCCCTGATGCGGGAAGCGTCGCGCCTGTGAAGCCCCCGACCACCGTAGCGGCCGTGGCGGGCAGCATGGCGCGCTGGTGATGAGACCCCGACCAAGCCTGATACTGCTGCTGATGGCACTGTCCGCAAGCCTGTGACCCAACATAGGCCGCTGTGGGCGGGCCGTGCGCCGCGCCTTGAGCCATGGGTCCCTGATGATGGGGACCGTCTTGGACTTGGAGCGCTGTGGGTGGGTCGGGCGCCGCACCTTCAGCGACCGCGCCTTTCCCGGAGTCCCGGTCGGGTTTTCCGGACGGTGCGCCGCCGCACCCGCAGAACAGCAGCAAGGCCAACAGCCCCGCGCACCGGCGCGGATGCCGTTTGCGTTCCAGCGCCCCGCCAAGCCAACGCGCTTGCGACCCAGCAATTCTCGTTATGGCTTTCAGCCGCTCCACAGGAAGGGTTTGCCTGTCGATGTGGCCCGAACTATGCCGGAAAAGTGAAGTGTTGCGCGGCGAACAGTGAAGTTAGACGCCAAAATGAGAATTGCTGCTTCCGGCTTCACGTCATGCCCCGCCAGACGGCAATCTGCTGTTGGGATGGCATGGCAATGCCGGCCTGAACCTCGCCGCCGCTCCGGTTGCGCAGGGGGGCGCATTGCAACAGCGGGGCGGTTGCGCCTTAATTGCCCTATCCCAATCCGTGAGAGTCCCATGTCCTACCAAGGCTATGAACACCTGAAGTTTGATTATCCCGCAGAACGCATCCTGCGCATCACCATCAGCCGCCCGGAGAAACTCAACGCCTTGGACGTGACCGGCCATCGCGAACTGGCCTATGTGTGGCGGGAAGTGGACGCGGACAAGGACGTCGACTGCGTCATCCTGACCGGCGCGGGCAAGGCGTTCTCAGCGGGCGGCGACTTCACGCTCATCGACAAGATGGCGGCGGACTACAACAGCTTGATCAACACTTGGAAGGAAGCGCGCGATCTGGTGTACAACCTGATCAATTGCGGCAAGCCCACCATCTCCTCCATCAATGGCCCGGCGGTGGGCGCCGGGCTGGTGGCGGCCCTGCTTTGCGACATCTCCATCGCCGCCAAGTCGGTGTTCATTACGGATGGACACACCCGCTTGGGCGTCGCCGCCGGGGACCATGCCGTGATCCTTTGGCCCTTGCTGTGCGGCATGGCCAAGGCCAAGTACTACCTGATGACCTGCGAGCGCATGACCGCCGAGGAGGCCGAACGCATCGGCTTGCTGTCAATGTGCGTAGACGACGGGGAGTTGCAGGCCAAGACCTTGGAGACCGCGAAAAAAATCGCCGCCGGCGCCCCACACGCCATCCGCTGGACGAAATATGCGCTGAACAACTGGCTGCGCTTGGCCGGACCGAGCTTCGATGCCTCCACCGCCTTGGAGATGCTCGGCTTCCTGGGCCCGGAAGGCCGCGAGGGCCTGAACGCCCTGCGCGAAAAACGCCCCCCGGTCTTCCCCAAAGGATCTCCGGTGTAGCGCCCGCCGCACCCTGGTCGAATGCGAGTTCTTCCACAAGGCCGCTTGATGATTTGCCGATGCGTTAGCGGCTAAAATGCGTTCTTTGCGGCAAGTGGCGGGAATGGCTTGTTTAAGATTGGCTTAACCGGCGGCATTGGTTCCGGGAAGTCCACTGTGGCGCGTCGCCTGGAGGTCTTGGGCGCCCACATCATAGATGCGGACCGTCTGGGCCATCGGGTGTACGAACCTGGCGCACCTGGCTTCGCCAAGGTGGTGGCCGCCTTCGGCCAGGACATTGTGGCGGACGACGGCGCCATCGACCGGCGTAGGCTGGGCGCCTTGGTGTTCGGCGAGCCCGGTGAACTGAAGCGGCTGACGGATATTGTCTGGCCGGAAATCCGTCGCTTGGCGGGTGCGGAAATGGCGGCGCAGCGGGCGGCGCAGCCCCATGGCGTGGTTGTGCTGGAGGCCGCGGTGATGCTGGAGGCTGGCTGGCAGCATGACCTTGATGAAGTCTGGCTGGTGGTGGTTGACCCGGCGACGGCCATCGCGCGCTGCATGGCTCGGGATGGCCTCAGCGCCGCCGAAGTGCAGGCGCGCCTGGATGCGCAAGCCGGCAACGCAGCGCGCAAGGCCAAGGCGGATCTGGTGCTCGACAACTCCGGCGGTCTTGAGGCCCTGCACGCCAAGGTCGACCGGGAATGGCGCCGCCTTAGCCGGGCGCACCGCGCCCAGTCCGCGCCGGCCGGCGCTTTTGCGGAGCAGCCGCTGTGATCCTGGACCTGCATAGCCACTCCGTTAAGTCCGACGATGGGCGCGCCAAGGTGCAGAATTACTGCCATTGGATCCGCGTTCGGCAAGTGCCCATTGACGGCTTCGTGCTCACGGAGCACCGCCAGTTCGATGCTGCATCCGACTATGCGCCCTTGGCCCGGCGCTTCGGCCTGACCATCCTGAAGGCCAGCGAGGTGGAAACGGAGTATGGCCATGTGCTGCTGTTCGGCGTCACGCCAGCCCTCACCCAGGCATTTGACTTCGCGGACACCCACCTGCCCCTAGCACGGGTTCTGGAGGCGGCGCGAGGCTGCGGCGCCGTGGCCGTGCCCTGCCATCCTGGGCGGCGGCGGGTGGGCATGGCGGCCCATGTGGACGCTTTGGGCGTGCCGGACGGCGTACGCATTGTGGAAATCTACAACGGCGGCAGCCGCGGCGACGAGGACGGCATCGCCGTGGCCCTGGCGCGGCGGCACAACTACCTGGGCATCGGCGGCAGCGACGCCCACATCGTCAGCCACATCGGCCGTTGCGCCACCCGCTTTGCGGCGGACATCACCAATGAGGGGGAACTCGCGGAAGCCCTGCGCGGTGAAGATTTCGAGGCCCTAAACTACCGGGAGGGCCCATGAGCCGAGCCTTGGACGTTGACGCCCTGCGGGCGCAATTCCTGAACCGCATCTTCGATGAGATTTCCCTGGCCCCCAGCGCCCAGGACATGGCCGTCTTCGCCCGCTGTTGCGGCGAAACCGCGGCCCACTTCACCGACCCCGCCCATCCGGAATTTCAGGCGCCGCCGACCTTTCCCGCCAGCTTCCATCCCGGCCGGCGCCTGCCGTCGGGGTTTCCCGAACTGCCCGGCTTGGGCATGGACGGCGGCAAGGCGGTGCGCTGCCGTGCACCCATCCGTCCCGGCGTTGCGTTGACCGCCCGAACCCACCTGCACGAAATCCGCACCAAGACCGGCCGCTCCGGGCGCATGGTGTTCCTGGTCAACCGCATGGAGGTGTTTGGCCCCCAGGACGTGCTGCTGGCATCCGTGGACACCAGCATCGTCATCCGCGAGCGCCCGGGCGAATGAACGTTCAGCGCATCGGGGATGTGGCGTTCGGCGCCGAACTGCCCGTTTTTGACCCAGACACCAGCTTGGCCAACGTGGCCCGCTTCACCGAGGCCGCCAACTGGAGCAGCCCGCGCTTCACGGACCATGCGGCCGCCCGCAGGCAGGGCCTGCCCGGCGCGCTTGTGCCCGGCATCCTGAGCCAGGGCTTTTTGGCGGCGATGATCCACCGCTGGGCGCCCGGGGCGGTCATCCAAGAGGTGGACACCCTGTTTCGCGCCCCGGTGCTGGTGGATGAACCCTGCCACATCAATGGCGTGGTCACCGACATCGATGAAGATGCAGGCGTTGTGGAAATAGATCTCACCGTGACCAATGACGCCGGGGAGACCCGCGTGTTCGGCACCGCCAGGGCGAAGCTGCCGCATTGACGCGCGCTTTCCCAGCATGGAGCAGCCAGCATGGCTTACAACCTGCGCAGGCCGCGTCCGGCGTTGACCGGCGCCGCCCCAGCCTGGACCGCCACACACCACCTCAGGAGGCCCCATGACCATCGACCAAGTCATCGCCAAACAGGAAATCTACGAACTTTGCTGCGCCTACACGCGCGGACTGGACCGCCTTGATGCAGACCTTATGCGCAGCGTCTTCCACGACGACGCCACCGTGGACTACGGCTTCTTCCAGGGCAGTGCGACGGACTTCGTGGACTTCGCCCAGAACGCTCTGTCCAGCCACCTTGCCAACCATCACATGCTTGGCCAGGCCAACATCCGTGTGCAGGGCGACCGGGGCGTGGGCGAAATCTACTTCCAAGCCTTTCACAAGATCATATTCGAGGGCGAGAAGAAGGATCTGTTCGTCTGCGGCCGCTATGTCGATCGCTACGAACGCCGGGACGGCGTCTGGAAGATGGCCTTCCGCTCTGAGGTCAACGACTGGTCCCGCACCGAACCGGATCTGGACACCTACCTGGAAGGCAGCAACTCCATCCTGGGCGCCCGCCGCCCTGATGACTACTCCTACAGGATATTCAACAACATCCGCGAACCTGCGGCGCGGGCTGCCGGGCGGTCCTGATATGCTTTAGCGCCTGCCTGCGCACGGTTGCCGTGGATGAACCACTTGTTGGATTATCCTGTTGGCCCGTCTCGCTGGCGTTGTGGGACTTCTTTGTTGTAACTTTGGAATGCTCTGGATGTACAAAGCGGCGCTAGTCGGCGTTGGCTTCATAGCGGAGGCGGCGCTGGAGGCGGATGCGCAACGGCGTAGCTGCAGTCTTGGGCGGTTTCGGCGACCGCTGCCAAGAACTCGCCCGAAGTTGGGGCTGGTTTGAGCGGAGGGTGCCGAAGTGTTCATGCAGACAAGACGACCGCACACAGCCGTCCGCTCCCATTGGCGCCATCCCGGTCCGCTGGCCGGGGCCCCGGCGGCTGGGTTGCGCAAAAAACCAGTTCGGGCAGGGCGGGGGGCCAAGATCTGATGCGGCTGGCTGTGGAAATCGGCGCCGTCCGGCCCGACAATCGGGCGCTTATGGAGGACTGGGTGCGCCATGCGGAGCGGCTTGGGGTTGCCTTGGGATTTTCGGCGGAGGCCTGGTGGAGCGATGCGGCCACCCCGCTGGCCTATTTGGCCAGCAAGACCCATCGCATCAGGCTTGCCACCGGCATCATGCAGACAACCGCCCGTACGCCCGCCATGACGGCGATGACCGCGCTGACCCTGCACGATCTCACCGGCGGGCGGTTTGTGCTGGGCCTGGGCGCGAGCGGGCCGCAGCTAGTGGAGGGGCTGCACGGCGTCCCCTACCGCAGACCCCTCACCCGGCTCAAGGAGACCGTGCGGATTTGCCGGATGATCTTCGCCGGCGAACGGGTGAACCACCAGGGCCGGGTCTTCGCGTTGCCCCTCCCGCACAGCGAGGGCAAAGCGCTGCGCATCGACCATGCGCCGGCGCAGGTGCCGATCTATCTGGCCACCTTGGGCCCGAATGCGCTGCGCTTCACGGGCGCCGCAGCGGACGGTTGGCTGGGCACGTCGTTTTCGCCGGACCATCCCGACGCCCATCTGGCCTTCATTCGCGAGGGGGCGGCCGGGGCTGGCAGGACGCTCGCCGACCTGGATCTATGCGTATCGGTGCGGGTGGAGATTGGCGATGATGTGGAGGCCATGGTTCAGCGCCGCAAACGAGGCGTTGCCTTCAATTTGGGGGGAATGGGTTCGGCCGCCACCAATTTCTACAATGACGCCTATCGCCGTGCGGGCTATGATGAGGACGCTAAGGCGGTGCAGTCCCTGTGGCTTGCCGGCAAGCGTGCGCAGGCGGCCGACCGTGTTCCAGATGTCATGGTGACGGCGTTTCAGGCCGTCGGCACCCGGGAGATGGTGCGTGAGCGGCTGCGTCGCTATCGCGAGCTGGGCATCACCACGTTGAAGCTGGGCTTGGACAGCGCCCCGCTCGGTCCAGCCCGCTTTGAACTTCTGGAGCAGATAGCCGATTTAGTGGAGAACCTGCAATGAAACTCTACATGGTGCCCTTGGCGCCCAACCCCACCAAGGTCATGCTGTACATTGCTGAACGCGCCGAGCTTGGCGTAAGCATGGGCATCGAGCAGATCGTCGTGAACACCGTCAAGGGGCGCCATCGGCAGCCCGCCCACTTGGCGAGAAATCCATTCGGCACCCTGCCGGTACTCGAGTTGGATGACGGCGGCTACCTGCTGGAGTCGCTGGCCATCATCGAGTATTTGGAGGATAGGTTTCCGGACGCAGGGCTGCTTGGTGAAAGCCCGGAAAGCCGCGGCAAAGCCCGGGACGTAGAGCGCGTCATCGACCTGCGTGTGGCCGGCCCCATGGGACAGTATGGCCATGCCACCAACTCGCCCCTTGGCCGCCCGCCGAACCCGCACAAAGCCGCGCAGATGGAGCAAAGCCTGCAGACCCCGCTTGACTACCTGGAAGATCTGCTGGCCGATGGTCGGCCGCTGCTGCTGGGCGAGCGGGTGTCCATTGCCGATTGCACCCTGCAGGCGTCGCTGCAGTTTCTGCGTTACGTGGCGGCGGACCTGTTCGGCGCGCGGCCGCTGCTGCGCGCTTGGGACCAACGCTACCGCGCCCGTCCCGCCGCGCAAAATGTGTTGCGCTGGTAGCGCAGGGGAGGGCAGGCGACTTGAACGATCCGGACTTCTCCACCTTCAAGCCTTGGCGCCGGGGGAACCATTTTGCGGATTTTGCCGTGGGCCAAAAGTTCGTCCATCACTGGGGGCGCACGCTCAGCGCCGGGGACGCCACCTTGTTTTCCGCCGTGACGCTTCGCTACTGCCCCCTCTACGTCAATGCCGAATACGCCAAGGCTGAAGGACACCGGGATCTGGTCGTGGACCCCATGCTGGTGCTGGCCACGGCCATCGGCCTGTCTGTGGAGGATCTCTCCGAGGCGGGCGGCCCGTTTCTGGGCGTGAACGAGGTGCAGTTTGGCGCACCTATGCACCCTGGCGATACGATCACCTGCTGCAGCGAGGTGCTGCAGAAGCGCGAGTCCGCTTCCCGCCCGGGGGCGGGCATCGTAACTTGGCGCACGACGGCGAAGAAGCAGAACGGCGAGGTGGTTTGCCAGTACACGCGCACCAACTTGGTCGCCAAGGGGGGGACGGAAACTGAGCCTGACTAGCCCCAACAACTACTTCGAAGACTTTAAGGTGGGGCAGCGCATCCGCCATGCGCGCGGCGCCACCATCGACGAAGTGGAAAACCAGATGCTCACCAAGCTGGTGATGAACAGCGCGTCCGGCCACTGGGATGAGCACAGAATGAAGTCCACGCCGTTTGGGCAACGCTTGGTGTTCGGCTTCATCACAGCGTCCGTTGTCGTCGGCCTGGCGACCGAGGACACCGCGGAGAACGCCATCAAGGAGCTGGGCCTGGACAAGATCCGCTTCAGGCGGCCCGTCTTCCACGGCGACACTGTCTATGCCTACACGGAAGTACTCGACACGGAAGCGACCCAGGAAGGCGGCATCGTGCGCTTCAAGCACTGGGGCCTGAATCAGAAGCAGCAGGTCGTCTTTGAAGGCGAGCGCATCGTGCTCCTAAAAAAGAGACCGCCGCCGGCCGCTTGACGGCTAGCAGCCTTTGCCGGCCTCGTGCGCGGCGATGACGCCCAAGCTTGCGGGTGGCGTACGGCTCATCTCCTTTACGCACCCGCGCCGCAGGGCTCTGCGCAAGAGGCATGCCATGCGGTCCAGGGTGCGCATGGCGTCCAAGCCTTGCTTCCAGTGTGCTGTCCCATAAGTTTCTTGCATTTCAGCGTGCCGCACGGGGTCTGCGGCAAGGCGCGGCCCGCCGGGAATGGCCCGCCCCATCGCCAAGGGCCGCAACGCCGCCGCAGGCCCCGTGCGGCACGCCCTCCGGGAGCTCGCTCGGCGCGCCGCTGCGGTGTTGCGGCCCTTGCCAATATGCTCGATATTGGCTGCGGGCCGCGCCTTGCATTGACGCGCCGAGCGAGCTCTGAAATGCAAGAAACTTATGGGACAGGACACTAGGCCCGCATCTTTCGCCAAGGGCCGTAGTGGTCGCGCCGGCGGCAACCCCAGCATTGGCGGCCAACGCGCGCTTGGCGTCCTGGACGGCGGGCGCCGCGCCTGAATGATGCAGCGCTGGCTCATACAGAGCCTGGCGTGGTGGATATCCTGGGTGGAAAGGCGCGCCTGGGCTGCCTTGGCCGGCATCGCCCTTGTCTTTGGCGCCTGCGCTTGGGTGGCGGTGGACCGCTACCGCATGAATGCCGATCTGGGCGATCTGATCGAGCAAACGGCTAGCTGGCGGGTGGATTTCGACCGCGTCGAGGCTGCTTTTCCGGACTTGTTCAAAACCGCGGTGGTGGTGGTGTCCGGCCCCGGCTTCAAGCAAGTGGAGGATGTGGCGCGCCAGATCGAGGCGGAAGTGCGTCGCCGCCCGGAGGTCTTTCGGGCCGTGCAAGCGGCCGACAACCATCCGTTTTTCCGCGACCACGCCCTGCTGTACCTGGATGTGGAGACGCTGGAGGAGGTGGCGGACCGCTTGGCTGAGGCCCAGCCTTGGCTCACCGCCGTTGCTGAGGATCCCAGCCTGCGCGGACTGCTGGGCCTGTTGGGCAACGGCATCGAGAACGAACTGCCCAGCGACGCCGACGAGACCGTGGCCATGCTGCGCGAGTCCGCAGAGGCGCTGCTGAACGGCGACGACCCCACCCTGTATTGGACCAACAGGTTTTTCACCGCAGAGGACACTTGGCGGCGGCTGATCGCGGTGAAGTCCAATTTGGATCTGGCCGAGACCCAGGCCAACGCCCGCTTGATGGCGGAACTGCGCGCCATCATCGCCGCGGCGGGCGCGCCGCCGGGCGTGCAAGTGGGCATCACCGGTGAGGTGGCTTTGGCCCATGAGGAGATCGAGGCCGCGGTGGCCGGCGTGCAGACGGCTGGCTGGCTGGCGGTGGCCCTGCTGGCCGCGGCCATGATGCTGGGCGTGCGATCCTTGAAGATCATCATCGCCACCTTCACCATGCTTTTGGTGGGGGTGGTGCTCACTTCAGCCTACGCCATGCTCACCGTGGGGGAGTACAACACCCTCTCCATCGTCTTCATGGTCATGTTTTTTGGCTTGGGCGTGGACTTCGCCATTCACTTCTCCCTGCGTTATCAGGAAGCGGTGAACACAGGCTCCGGCGCGGTTGGCCGGGCGCTGGAATCCACCACGCACAGCGTCGGCGGCGCCATCGTCGCCTGCACGCTGACCACAGCGCTGGGCTTCCTGGGCTTCTGGCCCACTGACTACAAGGGTTTGGCGGATTTGGGGGTCATTTCCGCTGGCGGCATCGTCATCGCCGGGCTGCTCACCTTCACGCTGCTGCCAGCGCTGTTCAAGGTGCTCGGTCCCATTCGCAGCCATCTGACGCCCATACCCAGCAGCACTAGGTTGGTTAACGTGCTCATCGCCCATCGCGGCGCGGTAGTGGCGGCCATCGGCGTCTTGGCCGTCGTGTCCGTGGCGTTGGTGAGCCAGGCGCGCTTCGACTACAGCGTGCTGGCCTTGAAGGACCCGCAGGCGCAGTCCATGCGCACGCTGCGCCGCCTGCAGGAGGATGGGCAGGGCACGGACTACGCCCTGCTGGTGCTGTCCCCGGACCGACCGGCTCTGGAGACCGTGGCGGCCTTGCCCGTAGTGGACGCCGTGGTCACCCTTGAGGACTTCGTGCCGGAGGAGCAGGAGGACAAGCTCTACGTGCTGGAGGATATGCAGTTCATCCTGGCCAGCGCCTTGGCGCCCATGCGGCGGCTCGATGCGCCCGCGGTCAGCGAACTGCAGGACAGCGTGCAGGATCTGGTGGCCACCATAGATGCCCATGACAGGGTTGGCCGCTTCGCTGAACTGCGGGCGGCATTGGCGGAACTGGCGCAAGGCCCGACCCAGCGGCTGCAGATCTGGCAGCGCGGCGTGATTTCCAATCTGCTGGAGGAGATAGATTGGCTGCGCCGAGCCTTGCTGGTCTCCGCCGTCGGGGTCGGCGACCTGCCTGCGGAGGTGCGCCGTCGGTTCATAGGCCCGGGGGGCGAGCGGCTTGCCGTGGTGCTGCCGAAGGAGAATGTCGCGGAAGTGGCGGCCATGAGCCGCTTCATAGAAGGGGTGCGGGCGGTGGCGCCCAACGCCACCGGCCGGCCGGTGATCGAGTGGGGAGTGGGGGGCATCGTGCTGTCCAGTTTCCAGCAGGCCATGTTGTTTGCCCTGGCGTCCATCGGCTGCGTTCTGCTGGTGATGTTTCGCCCCGTGCGCTACGCAGTGCTGGTGGTGGTGCCCCTGGCCTTGGCTGTCACCTGCACCCTGGCGCTGGGCGTGCTGCTGGACATGCCCCTGAACATGGCCAACATTCTGGTGATGCCCCTGATCTTTGGCCTGGGGGTGGACAATGGCGTGCATGTGGTGGACCGCTACCGGGGCGAGGGGGATGTATCCCATCTGATGCACTCCAGTACGCCCCGGGCGGTGGTGCTGAGCGCCCTGACCACCGTGGGGGCCTTCTCCGCCCTGTCCCTTTCGCCCCATGTGGGCACCGCCTCCATCGGTCTGTTGCTGGCGGTGGCGGTCTCCCTGCTGCTGCTGTTCACGGTTTTCCTGCTGCCGGTGCTGCTTTCCTGGCTGCCCGCCCCCGCCGCTAAGGCGTCCGCCCCCCGGCATTCGGCATGATCCGCTTCTGGCTGCGCTTCGCTGGGCTGTGCATGGCGCTTTGGTTCGCACTGCGGGTGGCGTTGGCGTTGTCCCTGCCGGATGAGAGCGTCGTCGGTCGCTTGCTGGCCCTCGGCTACGGATTCGGCAGCGACCTGCAGGCTTTGGCGCTGTTGTTCGGCTTCCTGTCCGCCGGTTTTCTCATCGGCCGCCGCTTCGCGGTGTTTTGGTTGGGGGTGACGGTCATCGTTGTGGTGCTTGCGTTCGTGGGCGATGCGCTGCATTGGGGGGAGTTTCAAACCCGGGTGGGGCGCTTGGCGGTCCACTACATCGTCTATGTGCGCGAAGTGCTTTCCTTCATCCAGGAGCAAGTCTATTTGGGCTACTTCCTGCTGCCGTTGGCGGCGCTGGCGTGGTGGGCGGCCCGCTGGATGCGCAACTGGCTGCCGGAGGCGTTCGCGGGCCGTCATCGTTTGCTGTTTTTGGGCTGGATGGCCTTAGGCGGCCTAGTGCTGGCATTCGGGCAAGCGGCGCCAACCGGGCCGCACCGACATCTAAACCAGTTGGCCAGCAATGACTATCTGGAAATTCTGTATGCCGCCCGGCTGGACCTGTCCGAGTGGGAGGGAATGTACTGGACCCCCCCGGCTTCACTACGAGTGTCCGGCAAACCCAATGAGTGGTCCGAGTTGGAGGGAATGTATGGGCCTCCCCCGGCTGGCCGGAAGCAGCCGCAGGCGCCTCCACCGCGCAAGCGTTCCGCCGCCAGCGCACCGGAAGGGACGTCCGTGCGCAGGAATGCGGCAAGGGCGACTGCAGGCGGGGCTGCGTCCGCGGCCAACGGATCCTCGCCTTCCGTCCCAACGGGCTTCCAGCACCTGCTGCTGGTGATCGAAGAGTCTTTCGGAGGGGATTTCTGGTGGCAGGCGGAGCAGCGCCGCAAGTACATGCCGGAACTCGCCGCCATCGCCCAGCGTGGGCGCTACTTCAGCCATCTGTACGCCACCGGCAGCCGCACCATTCGCGGTCTGGAGGCCATCCTGAACGGCTATCCGCCCCTGCCTGGCGTGGCCCTTTCCCAACGCCGGGGCTTCGAGCGGCTGCCCTCCCTGCCCCGGGCGTTGGGGGACGCTGGCTTCCACACCGTCTTTGTGTACGGCGGCTGGCCGAATTTCACCAATTTCTTTGGCTATTGGCGCGGCATTGGCTTTAAGGAGATGCTGAGCCGCTATGACTTCGCGGAGGCGGACCGCTGGTACGAAACTAGTTGGGGCGTGGCGGATGAAATCCTGCTCGAGCGGGTGCTGGCGGAAATGGACCGCCTCACCAGGGAGCATGAGCGGGTGATGCTGGCCACCCTGACCGTGACCAACCACCTGCCGTTCGATTTTCCCGACGGGCGCATCCCCTATCCCAGCGACGAGCGCCGCCCGGAATACGCTGTCGCCTACGCGGACTGGGCCTTGGGGCGGTTCATGGAGCAGGTGGATCAGCGCCCTTGGCTGGCGGACACGCTGGTGGTGGTCATCGCCGACCACGGGCCGGACCAGCCGGGCGCCGCCTTGGTGCCCGCCAACAACTTCCGGGTGCCCATGGTGCTGTACAATCCGGAGCGCCTTGCGCCCGAGCGCATCGACCACCACGGCTCCACCCTGAGCGTGCCCCTCACCCTGCTGGAGATGCTGGGCGTGGCGGACAGCCAAGGCTTCTACGGCGCCAGCCTGACGCGCACGGCCGAGGGGCGGGTGCCGGTGGAGGAGGACTACCACTTCGGCTTGTTGGGGCGCCATCGTCTGACGGTGCTGGCCCGGGGCGGCGGGCTCTATGGCTGGCGCTACGACGGGAAGGACCTGTGGCTGGACCAACCGGATCTGGAGCAGGCCAGCCAAGCCGCGGCCCTGTTCGGCGAGGCCCACCGCCGCTTCTACGGCCCTTGAGAAACCTCTGAGCAAGTCCCGGAAGCCCGGATGAGCCTAGTGTGCTGTCCCGCAAGTAAGTGGGTTTTAGTCGCTAGGGAACCTCTGAACAAGTCGCGTTCACCCTTCGGGAGGGCCTAAAGGGCGCGCTGGGCGAACGCGATTTGTTCAGAGGTTCCCTAGGCCTTCTTCGGCGATCAAATGCAGACGGACTTCGGCTACGGGCCGCCAGTTCGAGTTTGGGCTATAATTTGGTTGATGTTTCAGTTTGACCCTGCAGCCCTGCCGGACAGCACCGTTCAATTGCGGGAGGAAGTGCGGGAATTTCTCGCCGCCTGCGCTGATCGGCTGCCGCGGCCCAATTCGGACTTCGGCTCCCATCACGACCCGGAATTCTCCGCCCGGCTGGGGGCGCGGGGTTGGATCGGCATGACCTGGCCCAAGGTTTACGGCGGCGGGGAGCGCAGCTTCTTCGAGCGTTACGTGGTTACGGAGGAGCTGCTGGCCGCCGGCGCCCCGGTATCCGCCCATTGGGTGGCGGACCGGCAGAGCGGCCCGCTGCTGCTGACCGCAGGCAGTGAGGATCAGCGCCGCCGCTACCTGCCGGCCATCACGGCGGGCGAAAGTTTCTTCTCCATCGGCATGAGCGAGCCGAACAGCGGTTCGGATCTGGCCTCCGTACGCACCTCGGCCAGGAAAGTGGAAGGCGGTTGGCTGGTGAACGGCGCCAAGCTATGGACCTCCGGCGCCCACCGCAACCACTACATGATTGCGCTGGTGCGCACCGCTGCACCGGGCGGCAAGCGTCATGCCGGCCTGTCGCAGCTGATCATCGACCTGAAGGCGAAGGGCGTCGACATCCGGCCCATTCGCAACATGGCTGGCGGGGCGGACTTCAATGAAGTGCTGTTCACCGATGCCTTCGTGCCGGATGAAGACTTGGTGGGGGCGCCGGGCAATGGCTGGGCGCAGGTCACTTCAGAGCTGGGCTACGAGCGCAGCGGCCCGGAGCGCTTTCTGTCCGCCTTTCGCGTTTATGTGGAGTTCGTGCGTGTGGTGCAGGCCAATCCGGGCCGCTTCGCCGCGGCGGCGGTGGGCCGCATCGCCGCCCATTTGATGACGCTGAGGCGCATGTCCATATCCGTGGCCGCCATGTTGGAGGCTGGCAAGGCGCCCAACCTGGAGGCGGCGCTGGTGAAGGAGCTGGGCAACAACTTTGAGAAACGCCTGCCGGAGATCGCGCGCTTGGCCGCCTCTCTATTCGGCGATGGCGCCGCAGACTTGGCCCGTTTCCGGCAAGCCTACGCGGATACCCTTTTGCTGTCTCCTTCCTTCACCCTGCGCGGCGGCACCCGGGAAATCCTGCGCGGCGTCATCGCCCGCGGCTTGGGGCTGCGATGATGGAGCAAATGCTGCAGGATGCGGCGCAGCGGATTTTCCGCGATCACTGCCACAAAGCCGCCCTGGAGGCCGCGGAGGCCGGGGAGTTCCCCACTGCGCTTTGGCGCGCCCTGTGTGAAAACGGCTTCCACCAATTGGCGCTGCCGGACAGCGGCGTGGAGTTTGCGGATGTCTTCCGCGTTCTGCGTGTGGCCGGACGCCACGCCGCGCCGCTGCCCCTGGCCGAGGCGCTGTTGGCCAACCGTTGGCTCGCCAATGAAGACGACGGCCTCGCCAGCATCGGCCGCATCGCCGCCTCCGGACAGGGCAGTGCGCAGACTTGGCTGGATGCGCCTTGGGGCCGGGCGGCGCAGAGGATTGTGGGTGTTGCTGAGGATGGCGCCTTATTCGTTGGGGTTCCGGTCAAGGTGACGGCGGGGGCGAGCTTGTCCGGCGAACCTCGGGACGAGGTTGCCGTTAGGGACGTTCGCTCCCTGCCCAGCAGCGAACCAGTGCAGGCGTTGTTGGCTTTGTCCCGCGTGGCCCTTTCCGCAGGCGCTCTCGACAGCGTCCTGGAGATGGGCGTCGCGTACGCCCAGCAGCGCGAGCAGTTCGGCCGCCCCATCGCCGCTTTCCAGGCGGTCCAGCACATGTTGGCGGCCGCGGCGGGAGAAACCGCCGCTGCCAGCCGCGCCGCGGATGCCGCCATGGCCGCCATCGGCACGGACCGCTTGGTGCTGGAGGTGGCCGCCGCCAAGGCCCGCGTCGGCGAAGCCGCCGGCATCGTCGCCGAGACCGTGCATCAGGTGCATGGCGCCATGGGCTTCACCTACGAACATCAATTGCATCACTTCACCCGCCGTCTGTGGGCTTGGCGCGAGGAGTACGGCAACGAGGCCCATTGGCAAGCCTTGCTGGGCCGGCACATCTGCAAGTTGGGGGCTGATGGCCTATGGCCCTTTCTGACCACGGAGCGTTGATCGACGGCCCTTGGCGGTTTCTCGATGCCCCTGCCGGATGGTCGCCGTGCGGGCGGCGGCTTCCGTTCGCAGCGGTGCGGTGACCGGTCGGCGCCAAGCTGAAGGCGCACCTTGAGCAAGGCGTCCGCCATGCGGCCGTCGGCGACAGGCCCGCCCTTGCCGCAACGCCCAAAGCCGCCGCTTAAGGTGGCTGCAAGCGCCTGTCTAATTGGCGAAGCGGTGCGCTACGACGGCGCCGATGCGGCTGGGCAGTTGCCCTGGGCAGCGTTGCGGAACCTGTTCAGGTTTGTTGGCATCTGTCCTGAAGTTGGCATTGGCATGGGGACGCCGCGGCCGCCGATGCGGTTGGTGGAAGGCGCGGACGGCCCTCGCGCGGTGCTGGCGGCGGATCCTGCGGCGGATTTCACGGATGCTTTGGGCGCTTTCGCACGGGCCCAGGCCTCCATCCTGGATCAGGTGTCCGGCTACATCTTCATGGAGCGCTCGCCGAGTTGCGGCCTGGCCAGCGTCAAGGTGCGCCGCGCAGTGGCGTTGGCGCCATTCAGAACCGATGGGCGTGGCGTCTATGCCCGCCAGATCGTGCAGCAGCATCCGCAGCTGCCGGTGGAGGAGAACGGGCGGTTGGCGGACCCTTCCCTGCGTGAATCCTTCTTCAATCGGGTTGCCACCTATGCCCATTGGCGCAGGCTGCTCGCTGCAGGGCTTCGCCCCGCCTGGCTGATTGACTTCCACGCTCGCCACAAGTATCTGCTGATGGCGCACAGCGTGCCCCACTACCAACGCTGCGGCGTTCTATTGAGTGACTTGCGGGGCGACTGGGCGAGCATCGGCGCCCAATACTTCAATTGCCTGATGGACGGGCTCGCCCGTCCCGCCACAGCGGCGGGGCACGCCAACGCATTGGCCCATATGCAGGGCTATTTGAAGCGCCGCCTGGACAGCCGCGAAACCGCAGCCCTTGCCGAGAGCATCGCTAGGTGCCGCACCGGCGATCAGCCGCTGCCGGAAGCCCGCGCCGCACTCTGGCGCTTGCTGCGGCGCCATGGCGTGTCCTATCTGCTGGGACAGGTTTACTTCGATCTGGTCTGCGCAACGAGCTGATGCAAGTCATCCGCACCGGAATGGATCAGGCCGAGAGCCTAGGGACCTTCGTGTTTCCCGCTGTGAAAAGAGAGGTTTCCCTAGCGGCAAGTGTGTACTATCCGCCTTGGTGTCTGATGCATCTGGACGGATTGATGGAGAAGGATGGTCTGACCGTAGGGCTATCAGTTAAACTCACTGAGGCGCTGAACACGTTGGCCGAAACAGTGGAGCGGTTTGCCGCGATGCAATCCATCGCGGATTCCGTATCGTTCAAACTGAACCTGGTTTTGGATGAGCTCATCACCAACAGCATCAGCTACTCCCTGCCGTATGTGGCGGCGCCGTTGCTGCGTCTGCGCTTGGGTTGCGGCCCAGACCGCCTGATGGCGCAGTTGGAGGACAACGGCGTTGCCTTCAACCCCTTTTCGGAAGCACCCGTCCCGGACACCACTCTGGCTGTGGAGGATCGTCCCGTGGGCGGCTTGGGCGTACATCTTGTGAAGCAGTTTGCGGACGCGTTCAACTATGAGCGGGATCGAGGCATCAACCGAATCACCCTGTGGCTGAAATTGGAGGGAAACCAAAGTGAGCAATGAATTGCAACACGCCGTAAGCATGGAGCGAAGGGACGGCGTCACCATCCTGCGCCTGTCCGGACGTGTGGACGGCACCAACGCCGGCGGGCTCGATGAATCCATCGCCGAGCACATAGACGCAGGCGAGGCGGCCTTGCTGCTCGACCTGGGGGGGCTGACCTATATCAGCAGCGCTGGCTTGCGGGTGCTGCTGTTGGCGGCCCGCAAAATGCAGGCGCGAAGCGGCAAGGCCCTGTTCTGCGGCCTGTCGGAGCAAATCGCCCAGGTCTTCGAGGTTAGCGGCTTCAACAACGTTCTGTCCGTCTATGGCAGCCAGGATGAGGCCTTGGCGACGTTGTAGGGCATCTTGAACCCGACAATCCGCAATCGCCCCGACATCCATGACTGAAACAACCCGCATATTGATGGTGGACGATGAGGAGGACTTGGCGTTGCTGGTGCGCCAGCGCTTCCGCCGCCGCATCCGCAGCGGAGAGTACGAATTCCTGTTCGCCCGCAACGGCAAGGAGGCCTTGGAAAGGCTGGCGGAAAACCCGGATGTGCGCTTGGTGCTTTCCGACATCAACATGCCGGTCATGGATGGCCTCACCCTGCTTCAACAACTGGAGGAGGTCAATCCGGATATCCGCGCCGTCATTATTTCCGCTTACGGAGACATGGGGAACATTCGCACCGCCATGAACCGCGGCGCCTTCGACTTCGTAACCAAGCCCATCGACTTCAAAGACCTGCTGATCACCATCGAGAAAACGCTCAAGCACATCGAGACCCTGCAGCAGGCATTGACGAACCGGGACCGCCTGGTGGCCATCAAGCAGGAGCTGGAAGTGGCCAGACAGGTGCAGACCGCCGCCCTGCCGGCCGCCCTGCCAGAGAGGGAGGGCTTCGACCTGCACGCGGTGATGATTCCGGCCCGGGAGATCGGAGGCGACTTCTATGACTTCTTTGACGTAGATGAACACCGCCTAGGGCTGGTTGTCGCCGATGTGTCTGACAAAGGCGTCCCAGCCGCCTTGATCACCATGGTCACCCGCGCCCTGCTCAAATCCGCCGCCCGCAGCCATGACTCCCCCGCCCAATGCCTGCGGGAAGTGAACGAGCTGCTTAGCGAGGACAACGACGCCTGCATGTTCGTCACGCTGTTTTACGGCGTGGTGGACTTGCGCAGCGGGCGCCTGCGCTTCTGCAACGGCGGCCACAACCCGCCGCGGCTGCTGCGCGGCGGCGGGGCGGTTGAGGTGCTGCCCTCCACGGGAGACTTGGCCATCGGCCTGCTGCCCGGCCACGAATTCAGCGAAGGGGAGGCCGCTCTGGCGGAGGGGGAGGCGCTGTTTCTATACACGGACGGCATCACCGAAGCCTGCAACCGGGCTGACGAGGAGTTCGGCGAGCAGCGTCTGGATGAACTCCTGGCCGAGCGGCGCGGCGCCAACGCCGAGCAGTTGGTGTCCGCTGCGGTGGCGGCCGTGGAGAAGTTTGCGGACGGGGCGGCGCAGTTTGACGACATGACCTGCCTGGCTCTGCGCCTCGATACCCTGCAGTCCTAACGCCTTGGGCAGGGGGCGAATCTTGCGGCCTCTGCTGGTTGCCGGGTGCTTTCTCTGGGGACTGGCCGCGCTTTCCGCGCTGGGTGAGGGGCTGCCGGAGGGTGCGCAGGACGTTGCCGGGAAACTGGTGTTCGGCCAGTCCGCGGCCTTGAGCGGCCCAGCCAGCGAACTTGGCGCCGGCATGCGCCTGGGCCTGTTGGCGGCTTTTGCGGAAGTCAACCGCCAGGGGGGCATTCGGGGCCGTCTGCTGGCTCTGGAGTCCATGGATGACGCCTATGAGCCGGAGGCCGCAATCGCCAACACCAGGGCGCTGATGGAGAACCACGATCTGTTGGCCTTGGTCGGTGCGGTGGGCACCCCCACCTCCAGAGCGGCGCAGCCGGTGGCGGCCCAGGCCGGACTGCCCTACATCGCCCCTTTCACGGGCGCGGAGTTTCTGCGCCGCGCGGACCAGGCTGCCAATGTGGTCAATGTGCGCGCCTCCTACTTCCAGGAGGTTGCGGAGATCGTCACCCGTCTGTGCGAAGACTTGGCCGTCACGCGCATCGGCATCGTCCACCAGGACGACTCCTACGGACGGGCGGGCCTGCAGGGCCTGCGTCTGGCGCTGCAAGCCCAGGGTCTGCCCTTGGTGGCGCAAGCCACCTACCCGCGCAATACGGAAAGCGTCAAGGTGCCTCTGTTGGACCTGCGCCGCTTCGATCCGGAAGCGGTGGTCATCATCGGCGCCTACAGGCCGGCTGCGGCCTTGATCCGCTGGGCGCGGCGGCTGGGCTACCGGCCCATCTTCGTCAACATCTCCTTCGTGGGCGCCTTCGCCTTGTCCCGTGCGTTGGGGCCGGTTGGGGAGGGTGTCTACATCACCCAGGTCGTGCCCCATCCGCGGGACATCAGCGTTCCCGTGGTGGCCGCCTACCAAGCGGCCCTGGCGGCGGTGGATGCCGATGCGCAGCCGGGGTTCGTTTCCCTTGAGGGATACTTGGCGGGACGGCTGCTGGTGGAGGGCGTGCGCATGCTGGGCGAGGCGCCGACGCCCCAGCGGCTGCTGCAGGCGTTGCAGCAAGCCTCCACAATCGACTTCGGCGGCTTCAGCCTAAGCTACGGCCCAGGGGACAACCAAGGCTCCGATCGTGTGTATCTGACCAGGATTGACGGACAGGGCAAGGTGCAGCCGGTCAAGAGAATGCGCAGGTGAGCGGGCCGCGGGACGCCAAGGCCTTGGCAACCTCGCAGGCCCATAAGGCGCCCCTTCAGTTTCGTCCCGGCATTGGCGCGCAAATCTACATGGGGCTGTTCGGCAGCGTCGTTTTAGTGCTGGCGGCCAGCTTCGTCGCCTACTACTTCCTTAACGAGATCGTGCAGTACCAGTCCCGTCTGGCGGTGCAGAGCATTCCCAACCTGAGCCGCTCCGCGGAGGTGGCCCGGCGCAGCGCAAGCTTGGTCAACGGCGCAGTGCGCATGGTGTCCGCCACCACCCTTGATGAGCACGCCAGCACGTCCTCCGATGTGCGCAGCGGGCAGCAGTCTCTGGCCGCGCTGGTGGAGGAGCTTGCCACCGGATCGGCGCTTAGGGATCGGGCGGACGTGTTGGAGACAAGCCTTGGCACCTTTGGCGCGCTGCTCGATGAGATTCACCAGTCGTCCCGCCGCCGCCTGGAAGTCGACGCCGCCCTGAACGCCCTGGTCGACGAGTTGGGTGAGCTCAACAAACGCATCGGACGCACCATCTCGGTCGCCATAGACGATCAGGGGTTTTACTTGGTGGAGGGTTTGCGCCACGTCGAAGATAGGCGCGTCCCGCTGCAGCAGCGGGCTTCCGCGATGGAGTTGGCGTTCTATCGGGACCTCATCGCGGTCAACCATGAAGTCAACCTCAGCGGCGTGTTGCTGGGCGAAGCGTTGACGCTGTCCGATCGGGACTTGCTGGAGCCCTTGCAGGAGCGCTTCCGCAGCGCCGCCCGGAGCCTTATGCGCACCCTGGACCGCCTGCAGGCGCGCATCCCGAACCAGGCCTTGCACCAGGATGGGGCGCGTTTGGTGGACATTGGCGAGTCGCACTTGGGGGTGTTCGCCCTGCGGCGGGAATACCTGGACCGTTTGGCTCAGGAGCGCCGCGCCCTAGGCGAAGGGCGGCAGGCGTCAGCCGATCTGCTGGCGGACATGGACAAGCTGTTGGCGGAGGTGAACAGCGAGGCTGTCAATGTGAACGCGCAATCCCAGTCCGCCGCCGCCACCGGCATTGTGCTGCTGCTGGTGCTGAACGTCCTGAGCATCACCGGCGCCCTGCTCATAGGCTGGCTGTTCGTTGGGCGCTATCTGGTGCGTCGTCTGGTCGGCTTGGCGGGCGCCATGCGGGACATGGCCGGCGGCGACCTGGAGGCCCCGGTGGCGGTCTCCGGGAATGACGAGGTCACGGACATGGCTCGGGCGCTGGAGGTGTTCCGTCGTCACGCCCTGGAGGTGCAGCGCCTCAACTTGGTGGAGAAGCTCGCCGAGGAGCTGGACGCCAAGAACCACGCGCTGGAGGACACGCTGGCGCGGCTCAACAAGGCTCAGGAGCAGATCGTGGCGGAGGAGAAGCTGGCCTCTCTGGGCCAGTTGACTGCCGGCGTGGCCCATGAGATCAAAAACCCGCTGAACTTCGTCAACAACTTTGCCGAGGTGTCCTTGGAATTGCTGGACGAAGTGGGCGAGGTTTTGGCCGAAGGACGGGATGGCGCGATCGATGCGGATGAGATCAGGGAAATCCTGGAGGATTTGAAAGTCAACCTAGGCAAGATCGGCGAGCATGGCGAGCGCGCCAACGGCATTGTGCGCAGCATGTTGGACCACTCCCGGGGCGCTCCCGGGGATTGGCGGGAGACAGATCTGAATGCCTTGCTGAAGCAATACCTAGACTTGGCATACCACGCCATGCGCGCCCAGACAACGGACTTCAACGCCACCCTACTGGAAGATTTGGACGACGCCGTGGGGGTGCTGAAGGTGGTGCCCCAGGATCTAAGCCGCGCCTTTCTGAACATCCTCACCAATGCATGCCAAGCTATCGAAGAAAGGCGTGGGAAGGAAAATGACCCGGACTACCAACCGGAACTGCGCATCGCCAGCCGGCGCACGGATGATGGCGTGACGTTCGCCATCCGCGACAACGGCGCGGGCATCCCCCAGGCGCTGCGCCGGAAGATCTTTGAGCCCTTCGTCACCACCAAGGACACCGGGCAAGGCACTGGCCTTGGCCTATCCCTGACTGCGGACATCGTCACCCGCCACGGCGGCGCCATAGAGGTGGATTCGCAGGAAGGCGTCTTTACCGAGTTCCGCATCCACCTGCCGCCGGATCCGGCCGCCTTTCGCGAGCAGCCCAGCCCGGCGGAAGAGCTTTAGCCCGCCCAGCGCAATTTCCCATGGCGTCCAGCAGCGAAGTCGTGAACATGGATTGCCAGATCGCCTGCTATGGACGCCCGCCACCCCGGATATGCTAATGTGCGGTTTGGCAATTGAGTGTGATTCCCTATCGTCCGCACGATGCGCTAGGGCCTGTTAACACTATCTGATTTGGCCCAGCCGGGAGCCGTTTTTTCTCCAGGCAAGGCGGAGCGGGCGCGGCGTGGCCGGCGCCGCATGAGCGGGGGACGCCCCGTTCGGGGGGAAAAACGGACCCGGCCCTTCGGGTTGCGTCCCAGGCCGCGCCACTCGGCGTTGCCCGTCGTTCATTTGATGCCGGCCAAACCGCGCCTTGATTGGCGCGGCCTGGGACGCAACAGGGCCAACCGAGATAGTGTTGACAGGCCGTAGAGGAAGCCTTGCCATGCAGGAAACAGTGTGCGCCATCATTGCCCGCTTGGCCAAGCTGGAGGGGCCGCTGTTGCCCATTCTGCATGCCGTGCAGGAGGAGTTCGCCTGCATTCCCAAGGAGGCTGTGCCGGTCATCGCCAAGGAGCTGAACATCTCCCGTGCGGAGGTGCATGGCGTCATCAGCTTCTACCCATTGTTCAGGACCAGGCCTCCAGGCAGGCGCACCATCACCATTTGCCGGGCGGAGGCTTGCCAGGCCATGGGCGCCGCCGCGCTGGAGGCCCACGCGAAGAAAACCCTGGGCATAGACTTCGGCGACACCACCCCGGATGGCGAAACCAGCTTGCAGCCCATCTACTGCCTGGGCAACTGCGCCTGCTCCCCTTCGGTGCTGGTGGATGGCCAGCTGCACTCCCGCGTGGATGTGCCCACTTTGGCTAGGCTAATTGCGTGATGCGTTCCCAAAGCCCAAGTGACTGGTCGCCGCCACCCAAGTCTGACGGCCCGTCGGCTGCCGATTCCGGGGTGCGCCGCAGGGTGCGAACAACGCTGGCCGCGGCCCAGAATGAAAACCAGCGCGATCATCAGGGCCGGTAGTGCGATATGCAGCCTAGAGCATTCGTTCCCGCGGACAGCACGGCGCTCTCCCTGGGCGCGGACGCCGTGGCCCGGGCGGTTGCGGCGGCGGCGCCGGATGTGCCGGTGCTGCGCACCGGCTCGCGGGGCTTGTATTGGCTTGAGCCCCTAGTGGAAGTGGAGACGGATGCCGGGCGCGTCGGCTTCGGTCCCCTCGATGCACGGCAGGCGACGGCGCTGTTCGCCCAGGGCGCGCCGGGCGCAGACCATCCCGATTGCCTGGGCTTGATTGAGGAGCTGCCCTGGCTCAGGGCCCAGCAGCGGCTGACCATGGCTCGTGTGGGCGTCATCGAGCCCCTTTCCCTGCAGCAATACCAAGCCGAGGGCGGCCTAGCGGGTCTGCGCCGCGCCCAAGACATGGCGCCGGCGGACATCGTCCAGTGCGTCACCGCATCCGGCTTGCGCGGACGCGGCGGCGCCGCCTTTCCCACGGGGCTGAAATGGCGCACCGTGCTGCAGGCGGGAAGCGGGCGAAAGTACGTCGTCTGCAATGCCGATGAAGGGGATTCCGGCACCTTCGCCGACCGCATGATCATGGAGAGCGACCCGTTCCTGCTGATCGAAGGCATGCTGATCAGCGGCCTCGCCGTGGGTGCGGACCGGGGCTACATCTATTGCCGGGCGGAGTACCCCCAGGCCATCGCCACCCTGACCGAGGCCGTCCAGCTAGCGCAGGCGCATGGCCTGCTCGATGGTTTCCACTTGGAAGTGCGGGCCGGCGCCGGCGCCTATATCTGTGGGGAGGAAACATCGCTTCTGGAAAGCCTGGAGGGCAAGCGCGGCATGATCCGCTATCGGCCGCCGCTGCCGGCGGTGCAGGGATTGTTTGGCAAGCCCACGGTGGTCAACAATGTGGTCAGTCTGGCCAGCGTTCCGGGCATATTGGCTGGGGGCGCTGAGCGTTACCGCGCCTTTGGCGTCGGCCGCAGCGCCGGCACCCTTACCGTGCAGTTGGCCGGCAACATCAAGCATGGCGGCCTCTACGAGGTGCCGTTCGGCACGCCCTTGCGCCGGCTGCTGGAAGATCTGGGCGGCGGCGCAATCAGCGGCCGGCCCATCAAGGCGGTGCAGGCCGGCGGCCCCCTTGGCGCCTACATACCGCCCCAGCATTTCGATACCCCCTTGGACTACGAGTCCTTCCAGGCCATTGGCGCCATGATCGGCCACGGCGGCCTGGTGGTCTTCGACGATCAGGCGGATCTCGGCGCCCTGGCCCGCTACGCCTTCGAATTCTGCGCGGAGGAATCCTGCGGCAAATGCACCCCCTGCCGCATCGGCGCCGTGCGCGGCTTGGAGGTGGTGGACCGCATCCTTCAGGGCGAGGCGGCGGACGCCAACAGGGTCTTGCTAAAGGACCTCTGCCATACCATGATAGACGCCTCCCTATGCGGCTTGGGCGGCATGACGCCCTTGCCCGTGCTCAGCGTGATGAAGCATTTTGCGGAGGAACTCTGAAGATGGACGGCAACGAAGGGTTCCATCGGGCGGGCCCGGAACTGGATTTGGGCACTCCCGCGCCGCAGCCAGGCGGTCGCCAAGCCAACGGCGGCGAACCGATTGCGGCGGTCAACCTGGTGGTGGACGGCCTTTCCCTCACGGTGCCCGAGGGCACGTCGGTCATGCGGGCCGCCGCCCTGGCCGGTCTGGATATCCCCAAACTTTGCGCCACGGAGGACTTGGCGGCGTTCGGATCCTGTCGGCTGTGCCTGGTGGAGGTCGAGGGCCGCAAGGGCTATCCGGCTTCCTGCACCACGTTGGCGGAGGCCGGCATGGTGGTGCGCACCCAGTCGCCGCGGCTGGCGGAACTGCGGCGCAACCTGATGGAGCTGTACATTTCCGACCATCCCCTGGACTGCCTCACCTGCGCCGCCAACGGGGATTGCGAACTGCAGGACGCCGCCGGCGCCGTTGGGCTGCGGGAGGTGCGCTACGGCTTCGCCGGCGCCAACCATCTGGACAAGCCCAAGGACGAAACCGCCCCCTACTTCACCTTTGATCCGGCCAAGTGCATCGTTTGCTCCCGCTGTGTGCGCGCCTGCGAGGAGCAGCAAGGCACCTTCGCCCTGACCATAGACGGGCGCGGCTTCGCCTCCACGGTGGCCGCCAGCCAGAATGAGCCGTTTGCGGCTTCCGAGTGCGTCTCCTGCGGCGCCTGCGTGAAGGCCTGCCCCACCGCCACCCTGATGGAGAAGTCCGTCATCGAGCGGGGCCTGCCGGAGCGCGCCCTGGTCACCACCTGCGCCTATTGCGGGGTGGGCTGCTCTTTCCGGGCGGAACTGCAGGGCGATCAGGTCGTGCGCATGGTTCCCAACCGCAGCGGCTCGGCCAATCACGGCCATTCCTGCGTGAAGGGCCGTTTCGCCTTCGGTTACGCCACCCACAAGGACCGGGTGACCACCCCCCTCATTCGCGATTCCGTGCATGACTCCTGGCGTCCCGTAGGCTGGGACGAGGCTATCCGCAGCGCCGCGGCGCGCCTGCGGGCCATTCAGGATAAGTACGGGCGCAAGGCCATTGGCGGGGTCACCTCCTCACGCTGCACCAATGAGGAAGTCTATGTGGTGCAGAAGTTCGTCCGCGCCGCCTTGGGCAACAACAATGTGGACACTTGCGCCCGCGTGTGCCACTCCCCCACCGGCTATGGGCTGAAGACCACCTTGGGGGAGTCCGCCGGCACGCAGAACTTCGACTCCGTCATGCACGCGGATGTCATCATGGTGGTGGGCGCCAACCCCACCGAAGCCCATCCGGTGTTCGCCTCGCAGATGAAGCGGCGGCTGCGCCAAGGGGCCAGGCTCATCGTGGTGGACCCGCGCGCAATCGATTTGGTGGCCTCCCCCCATGTGCGCGCCGATCACCACCTGCAGTTGAAGCCAGGCGCCAATGTGGCGGTGATCAACGCCTTGGCCCACACCATTGTCGAGGAAGGGCTGCAGGATGAAGCCTTCATCCGCGCCCGCTGCGAGCAGCAGGCCTACGAGACTTGGCGCAGTTTCATCCTGGAGCCGCGCAACTCTCCGGAGGCCGCGGAGCAGGCCACCGGGGTGCCGGCGCCGGAAATGCGCGCCGCCGCCCGGCTGTACGGCCAAGCCGACAACGCCGCCATCTACTATGGCTTGGGGGTCACGGAGCACAGCCAAGGCTCCACCATGGTGATGGGCATCGCCAACTTGGCGATGGCGACCGGCAATTTCGGCCGGCCCGGGGTGGGCGTAAACCCCCTGCGCGGCCAGAACAACGTGCAGGGCGCCTGCGACATGGGGTCCTTCCCCCATGAGCTGGCCGGCTACCGGCATCTGTCGGACGCAAGCGTCCGGGCGCGTTTTGAAGCGCATTGGGGGGTTAATTTGGATGCGGCGCCGGGCTATCGCATTCCCAACATGTTCGACGCCGCCATCGCCGGCGAATTCAAAGGCCTGTACATCCAAGGAGAGGACTTCGCGCAATCAGATCCGGACACCCAGCATGTCTACGCGGCGCTGTCCGCCATGGAATGCGTAATCGTGCAGGATCTGTTCCTCAACGAGACCGCCAAGTTCGCCCATGTCTTCCTGCCCGGCTGCTCCTTCCTGGAGAAGGACGGCACTTTCACCAATGCGGAACGGCGCATCTCCCCAGTGCGCAAGGTGATGGCGCCCCTGTCCGGCATGGACGAATGGCGCATCACCTGCAAACTGGCCTCGGCCATGGGCTATGCGATGGACTACGGCCATCCCAGCGAGATCATGGATGAGATCGCCCGCCTGACGCCCACGTTCGGCGGCGTCAGCTACGCGAAGCTGGCGCAACTCGGATCCATCCAATGGCCCTGCTGGGGTGATGCCCATGAAGGCACCCCGGTGATGCATGTGGATGCGTTCGTGCGCGGCAAGGGCTATTTCGCCCCCACCCCCTACGTACCCACCGATGAGCGCAGCAACGCCCGCTACCCGCTGCTGCTGACGACTGGCCGGGTGCTGTCGCAATACAATGTGGGCGCCCAGACTAGGCGCACGGACGCCTTGGCCTTCCATCTGGAGGACCGTTTGGAGATTCACCCTGCGGATGCGCAGGTGCGCGGCATCCAAGATGGCAGTTGGGTGGGCGTGAAGAGCCGCGCCGGGGAGACGGTGCTGCGCGCCCAAGTCACCGAGCGGGTGCAGCCCGGGGTGCTGTACACAACCTTCCATCACCCGGAATCCGGGGCCAACGTGGTCACCACGGACAACTCCGATTGGGCCACCAACTGCCCGGAATACAAGGTCACCGCGGTGCAGGCCTACCCGGTCAGCAAGCCCTCCGAGTGGCAGGAGATGTTTCGCCGCTTCACGCAGGAGCAGCAGCAACTGCAGGGTGCGGCGCCGGCCTTGGCGCAACCCTGACCCGCATAGGGCGCCAAGTGCTCTGATGATCGCGCTGCATTTCGTCGTTTGCGCGCGCAGTGCGGGTCCCGCGCACTTCCCGGCTGAGGGCTCCGAGCATACGCTTGCGGCCGCAGGCTTGGCCGATCCCATTCCCCGTCCATGACTGTGGATGTGGCCAAGCTGGTGCGCATGGCGGAGCAAATCACCGCCAATTTGGCTTACAGCGACGACGCCCAGCTGATCTCCGCCCGGGTGGCGGGGCACCTGAACCGCTTCTGGGATCCGAGAATGCGCCGCGCCCTGGCCGAATTCGCCGCTGCTGAACCTGAAGCCCTCTCCCCCGCACTGATCTTGGCCGTTTCCCAGCTGGATGACGCCGGCTAACTTCCATGTCCACGCGCCGCACCCTGAAGTTCCGGCGTGGCCAGCCATTGGCAAGGACCGAGGAGCCGCTGGCCCCGGAGGAACCCTTGGAGATACGTGTGCGCGCCCGCCCCATCAGCGTCACCATGCGCACCCCAGGCCAGGATGCGGACTTGGCCCTGGGCTTTCTGCTCACCGAGGGCGTCATTCATAGCGCAGCCGATGTGGTCAAGCTGGAGACCCCGGCGCGCCCCACTGGCGGAAATCTTGTCAATGTCTTTCTGCGCCCCGATCTGCCCCTGGACCTGGACCGCCTGACCCGTCACGTCTTCGCCAGCTCCAGTTGCGGCCTGTGTGGGGCCGCCACCATCGAACAGGTGCATAAGCAGTTTCCCCCGGTGCAAAGCGCGCTGCAGGTGCGGGTCAGCACCCTGCTGGGCTTGCCCGCCACCCTGCGGGCGGGACAAACGGCGTTTGCGGCCACCGGCGGGATGCATGCCGCCGGCCTGTTCAGATCGACCGGCGAACTGCTGCTGCTGCGCGAGGACGTGGGCCGCCACAACGCTGTCGATAAGGTGCTTGGCCACGCCCTGCGCCATGGCCCTTGGCCGCTGGGGGAGGCCATCCTTCTGGTTAGCGGCCGGGCTTCCTTCGAGATCATGCAGAAGGCCTTGGCGGCGCGAATCCCCTTGGTGTGCGCCGTTTCCGCCCCTTCAGACTTGGCCGCCGATTTCGCCGAACGCAGCGGCCAAACCCTGGTGGGCTTTCTGCGCCCAGGACGGCTGAACGCCTATGCCCACCCACAGCGGCTGGCTATGGAGTAGGGCGGGGCGCAGGCTTCGCCTATGTTGGCGGCGGCGCCGCGGTTGGGCGATCCGTCAGCCGGCGGCCTTGCGCTGCGGCCTTAGGGCGAACAGCGCCAAGGCGGCGATCAGGGAGCCCAAGGCCATGACCATGGCGACCGAATCGAGGCCCAGATTCGCTTCGAACATGAAGCCGGCGACAATTGGGCCTAAGGCGGCGCCGACGCGGCCCACGCCGATGACGAAGCCGGTGCCGCCAGCCCGCACCTCCGTGGGAAAGGATTCCGCAAACAGCGCGTACAGGCCGACGATGGCGGAGTTGGTGAAGAAACCCGCAATGGCGGCGATGAGCGACAGCTGCACCAAGTCCGCCTGACCCTGCCCGAAAATGGTGACCATGACTGCGGCGCCGATGAATGCGGCGATGACCAGCCGCCTAGTGGTGGTCAGTTGGGTCAGCAGCCCTAGGACGATGGAGCCGAGCGAACCACCCACGTTGGCCCACACCAGCACGCTGCCGGCCAAGGAGGCGCTGAACCCCATGTCCGCCACGAGCTTGGGAATCCACTTCAGGATGAAGTAGAAGGTCATGATGTGGGAGAAGTAGGCCAGGGTGAGCAGCGTGGTGATGCGCAGCAGTTCTTTGGAGAACAATCTGGCGATGCTCGCCTTGGCGTCACTGGCCTGGGCCGCGATGGCCGGCAGCGCCGCCACGGTTCCGTGCCCCATGCGCCGCAGGGTCGCGTTGATGCGGGCCAAAGCGTTCTTGGGACGCTTCTCCGCAAGGTATTCGATGGACTCCGGCAGCAGGAACCAGACCACCGGGATGAACGCCGTGGTCGCCGCGCCGCCGAAAACGAATACCGAGCGCCAGTCGAAGCCGGCCAGCAGCAGGGCCGCAATGGCGCCGCCGACAATCACGCCCACCGGGTATCCGGAGGCCATGATGATGACGCATAGGTTGCGGTACTTCAGGTTGGCGTACTCGGCAACCATGGCGTTGGTGGCGGCCAACATGCCGCCAATCCCCAAGCCGGTGAGGAAGCGGTAGGCGGACAGCACCACCACGTCCGCCGCGCTGGCGGCCAGCCACATGCCGGCGGCCATCATCACCAAGCACAGCAGGATGGTGGGGCGTCGGCCAATGCGGTCCGCCAGCGCGCCGATGGCCACCGACCCAAAGCCCATGCCGATGAGCTCCATGGACAGCACAATGCCCAACACGCCCCGGTCCACCCCCCACTCATCCGCAATGCCTGGGGCGGCGAAGCTGATGGCGAGCACATCGAACCCATCCAGCGCATTCAGCAGCACGCAGATGGTGACGGCGCCGATCTGAAACCAGCCCATGCGCTCCTGGGCGAGTATTTCCCGCGGGTCCCGGCTCAAGACGGCCGCCCCGCCAAGTCCATTGCGCCGCCTTTCAAATTCCGCGGCAGTTGATTCCCATCCACCCCGTCCACTAGGCTGCTCGCAACGCTGAACCTTGTTGGCGTCACTCAGCTTGACCAAAATTCCGTGAACGATGGCATCGTTGATTTTGTCACCAGATTTTTGTAATAACTTTTTATTTCAATAAGTTAAGATTTTTATAGACTCAAAGTCCGACAGACGGCTAGCTTGGCGTCTGCGCGGCGTGGCGGGCGGCGCGGCGGCCGGAGAAGATGCAGTCCGCAATGGACAGTCCGCTGACGTATAGATGTGAGGGGATGCCCAGGGCGGTGCGTCCGGCGGCGTACAGGCCGGGCACCTCCCGGCCTTGGGCGTCCTGCACCTGGCCGCTGGCTTCGTTGACCACCAAGCCGCCCAGGGTGAGCACCGTGCAGGGGAGCAGGCGGGCGCCTAGGGAGACATCGATCACATGGAATGGCGGCGTGAGTTCGCGGATGTCCTCCGCCGGCTTGCGGAACGCATCCTCCACTTCCCCCCTGCCGGCGCGGGCGTAGTCGCTTAGCGTGCCGCGCAGGCTTTGTTCGTCAAAGCCGAACTTGCGGCGCAGCGCGGGCAGGCTGTTCGCCTTGCGTTTGGCCAGCAGCATGTTCAGGGCGGCGAGCTGTTGTTGGAAGGGCAGCACCTTGCCGGGCGCGATTTGCCGCCAAGCCTCCCGCACCAACGCGCTGTTGAGGATGAGCCACGCCCTGCCTTGGGCCTTGCGCACCATGGCGTCGCCGATGGTGGCGCCATAGGCGCATTCGTTGACGAACCGCTCCCCTCGGGTGTTCACGATGATGCCTTGGGACCAAGCCGTCGGCGGGTTGATGAACCGCCAGGCGGAAGCGCGATCCATGCGCTTCACTGCGCCGCCCACGCTTTGCCCAAGACGGATGCTGCTGCCGTCGTCGCCGCGGGTGCCCAAGGGCATCCCGGCTAGGAAGCGCGGGCAATGGTGAGCCATCATCTGCTGGTTGAAAACAAAGCCCCCGCCCGCCAGACAGACCCCCCGGCGGGCGCGGTAGCTGCGCCACCTTCGCATGCTGCTGTCAATTTCCGCCGCCCGCGCGAAGTGCTTGGCCGCCAAGCTGTGCATCGCCTTGGCGCCCGGCAGGAAGAAGGGATAGAGTTGGGTGATGCGATCACCGCGCCGCAGGCGCGCGGAGTGCTCTTTGTAGGCTTCCGTGCCGGCTGGCAACTGCAGGGCGCGCACGCCAATGACCCGGCCTTGGCTGTCCAGGATTAGCTGCCGCGCCTCGGTCTTGCACGCCAAGGACAGGCCGGCGGCCAAGGCCGCCTGCTTGAGGGGCTGATAGATTGAATCCCCAAGGTTGACGGCGCTCTTGCCCTTGATGCTGAGGCCGCGATGGCCACGCGCCGCCGGCTTGGCCACTTCCCGCGCCGCCGGCAGCAGGCTGTTGTCCGGGTGGTACAGGAAATACTTCACGTTGGGGTAGGAGGTCTTCTTCTTCCACACCGGCCCGCCGAACCGCACGCCGTGGCCGACCAGCCAGTCCAGGTCCCCGGCGCTGCCTTGGCAAAAGCGCATCAGGGTCTCATCGCTGACCACCCCTTGGGTTTCCGTCTTGAGGTAGGCGAACATGTTTTCCGGCGTGTCCTGTTCGCCCAACTCCTTCTGAATGCGGGTGCCGCCGCCGGCGTAGAACACGCCGCCGCTGGCGTTGGTGGCGCCGCCGCCTTCGGCGCGGTCCAGGGCCAGCACCTCAAGCCCGCGCTCTTGGGCCTGCACGGCGGCGGCCGCGCCGGCGCCGCCGAAGCCCACGACCACGAGGTCCGCCTGCGCATCCCATTGCACCGCTTCCGCGTCGCTCACTTGCATGGGCGCCAGCACGGCGCTATGCCAATTGGGGTCGTCCGGCTGCATGGGGTGGGCGAATTCGCTGCTGCTCAGGTGCGTGGATTTTTGCATACTCTTGCGCGGATATTGATGGGCGTGAAGGGTTTTGCGGCGCCAGGATGGTTTTCTTGCCGTTCTTGCACTATGGTTCCCGGCCTTGCAATTGGTGTAAGGGGGGCAGGTGGAGCCACAGGTCGCAGTTGTCACCGGGGCCACCAGAGGCGCGGGCAAGGGCATCGCGCTGGGGCTGGCGGCCCAGGGCATGAGGGTTTACGTCACGGGTCGGTCGCAGTCCCGGGCCACCGCCACCCTGCGCGGGGAAGTGCTGGCCGGCACCCTGCAGGAGACCCTGGCGCAGATTGAAGCCGCTGGCGGCACTGGCGTGGCCGTGGCCTGCGACCATGGGGATGACGCCCAGACCAAGCGGCTCTTCGCCCAGGTGGAGGCCGAACAGGGGCGCTTGGACATCCTGGTGAACAACGCCGCCGCGGTGCACGAGAACCTTATCGACCCAGGCGGCTTTTGGGAAAAGCCCTTGGCGTTGGCGGACATCCTCAATGTGGGGCTGCGCTCCGCCTACGTGGCCAGCTACTACGCCGCCCCCATCATGGTGCGTCAAGGCAGCGGCCTCATCACGTTCACGTCCTCCTTCGGCGGGGTGTGCTACATGCACGGCCCGGCTTATGGGGCGCAAAAGGCCGGCTGCGACAAGCTGGCGGCGGACATGGCCGTGGACTTGGAGGATCACAACGTGGCGGCGGTGTCGCTGTGGCTGGGGCCGCAGTTGACGGAGCGCACGGAGATCGTCCTGCGCCATCGGGGGGAGCAGTACCAGGGCTTCATGGCCCAGGCGGAGACGCCGCAGTTCAACGGACGCCTCATCCACGCCTTGGCTCGGGACCCCAAGCTGATGGAGCGCTCCGGCCAAACCTTGATAAGCGCGGAACTGGCCGTGCAGTACGGCCTCACCGAGGCGGACGGACGCCAACCGCCTTCCTATCGGGAAACCTTGGGCGCGCCCCGAACGCCCCATCCGGCCCGCGTCGTTTAGACGCGGCGGCTGCATGGCCGTCAATCCAAGGCGGCGGCCACTTGGGAAGCCGCGCCTTGGGCGTCGCTCCAAGGCAGTGGCCGCACCCAGTTCCAGCGGCGCAGCCAAGTCAGCTGGCGGCGGGCGAGTTGGCGGGTGGCCGCCAGGATTTTTGCGCGCGCTTCGTCGGCGCCGAGCTGGCCGTTGAGGTGTTGCCATAGCTGCCGGTAGCCGACGGCGCGCATGGCGGGCAGGTTCGGGTGCAGGTCCGGGCGCTGGCGCAGGCGCCGCACCTCCTCCAGGAAACCTTGGGCCAGCATGGCGTCCAGGCGCCGTTCAATGCGTTGGTGCAGGCTGGCCCGCTGCTCCGGCAGAACGGCGAACTCCAGCAGCCGGCAACCCAAACGCAGCGCGGCGCTGGCTTGGTTCGCTTCCCGCCAGAAGGCGGAAATAGGGCGGCCGGTGGCGTCATGCACCTCCAGGGCGCGCTGCAGACGAATGCCGTTGTGGGGGTGGATGCTGGCGGCCGCCTCTGGATCCACTTGCATCAGGCGTTGGTGCAGGGCTGGCCAGCCCCTGGCGGCGGCTTCAGCTTCGATCGCAGTGCGCACTTGCCGGCTGGCTGGGGGCAGGGTCGCCAGGCCGTCCCGGAAGGCGCGAGCGTACAGCATGGCGCCGCCCACCAGCACCGGCAGTCTGCCTTGGGCGAAGGCCCGCTTGACCTCCGCGTCCGCATCGCGCACGAAGTCCGCCGCTGAATAGGGCGTCGCCGGGTCGCGGATGTCTATCAGGGCGTGTGGATGGCGGGCCAGCAGTTCCGCGTGGGGCTTGGCGGCGCCGATGTCCAGGCCGCGATAAACCAAGGTGGAGTCCATGCTGATCAGGTGGCAGGGCAGGCGCTGCGCTAAGGCGATGGCGGCGTTGGTTTTGCCGGCCGCGGTGGGTCCGAGCAGCAGGACCACCGGGGGGGCGACGCCCTGGCTTGCGGCGGCGGGCAAGCTATTGCCCGCGCAGGAACTGGCCGTCCAGGTCCGCCAGGGTCTGCACCCGATAGGTCGGGCGGCCGTGGTTGCACTGTTCCGCGTTCTCGGTGCGCTCCATGTCGCGCAGCAGGGCGTTCATTTCCCCCAGCGTAAGAAGGCGGTTGGCGCGGACGGAGGCATGGCAGGCCATGCCGGCCAGCAGGTCATCCCGTCGGTTGGCTACTTCCCGGCTTGCGCCGAGCTTGGCCATTTCCGCCAGCACGTCCGCTGCGAGCTGCGCCGCATCCCCGTGCGCCAGCAGGGCCGGCACCGCACGCACCTGAACGGAGGTGGGACCGCTGCGGTCCAGCACCAGCCCCATGGCCGCCAGCTCCTCGTGGCGCTCCTCCACCAGTTCCGCCTCCTCCTCGGTGGTGTTCAGCGCCGCGGGGCTCAACAGGGTCTGCGCAGGCACGCCCTCGCGGTCCAAGGCGGCCTTCAGCTTTTCGTAGGTGATGCGTTCATGGGCGGCATGCATGTCCACGATCACCAGTCCTTCGGCATTCTGCGCCAGTATGTAGATGCCGTGCAGTTGGGCGATGGCGTAGCCTAAGGGCGGTGCGGTGCCGCCATCGGCTGGCGGTGCGGCGCCCCCTGCGTCGCCTGGGCCGGCGGCGCCATAGGTGGCCAGGGCTTGCGCCACCCCCAGGGTGCTGCCCCCTGGCTGATGCATGCTCACCCCCAAGCGCTGCTGCCCGCCCCAGGCGGGCGCCTGCTCGCTGGCGGGGGCTTGGCCGGCGGCGGGTGCTGCGCTTCGCCCAGCGGACGCCTTGCCCTGGCCCTTGGGTGCGCCGGTGGCCGGGCCGACCTCTCCGGGCCGTACGTCGCGCAGCGCCCGGTTAAGGCTGCCGAAGATGAAGTCATGGGCTTCCCGGGCTTGGCGGAAGCGCACTTCGTGCTTGGTGGGGTGGACATTGACGTCGACCTCCTCCGGCGGCAGGCGCAGATACAGCACGAATACTGGATGGCGGCCATGGAAGAGCACGTCTCTGTAGGCTTGCCGCACTGCGTGGCCCACCACCTTGTCCCGCACCGCCCGCCCGTTGACGTAGAAGAACTGCTGGTCCGCCCAGCGGCGCGACAGGGTGGGCAGGGCAACCCAGCCGGACAGGGCGAGGCCGCCCCGGGCCTCGTCGATGACCAGGCTGCGTTGCACGAAGTCCGGCCCCAGCACCGTCTTCAGCCGCTCATCCACCGCCCTGGCCGGCATCAGCACACGGCGGCCGCCCAGGTGGTAGTCGAAGGCGACGTCGAAATGCGCCAGCGCCAAGCGCCGCAGGGCGCCGGCCACGGCTTGGGTTTCACTGCGCTCGGTCTTCAGGAACTTGCGCCGCGCCGGGGTGTTGAAGAACAGGTCCACCACCTCCACCGTGGTGCCTTGGGGGTGGGCGCAGGGACCCTGGCTTATTTCGTGGCCGCCGGACAGCTCGATGCGCCAGGCGCGCTCCTCCCCTTGCGCGCGGCTGCTGAGCGTTAGCCGGGAAACCGAGGCGGCGCTGGCCAGGGCCTCGCCACGAAAACCCAGGCTGGCCACCTTGTCCAGGTCCCTAGCGTCGCTGATCTTGCTGGTGGCGTGGCGGCTGACCGCCAGTTGCGCATCCTCCGGGTGTATGCCGCAGCCATCGTCCGTGACCTGCATGCGCTTCACGCCGCCCTGCTCGATGCGCACTTTGATGTGCGCGGCGCCGGCATCCAGGCTGTTCTCCACCAGTTCCTTGATGATGGAGGCAGGCCGCTCAACCACCTCCCCAGCGGCGATCTGATCCGCCACCTGGGGAGGCAGCTGGGCGATGCGCCGGTTCATGGCCGTGCGGCGTTTTCCGCCAACTGCGCCAGCGCCGTGCGTGGCGGCGGGTTCTCCCGCCAGTAGGCCACCACCCCTTCATAGATTGCGCGGGTGATTCTGTCTTGGTGCTCCGCTTGGTTCAGCCGCCGCGCCTCCGTGGGGTTGGAGATGAAGCCCGTCTCGATCAGCAGGCTGGGAATGTCCGGCGCCTTGAGCACCACAAAGCCGGCGTGGCCCACCTTCTTCTTGTGCAGCTTGGTCACAAGGTCCAGCCGATCCAGCACCACCTGGCCGACCTCGCTGCTTTGCCGCCGCTTGCCCTCCATGGACAGATCCGCCAAGGTGCGGGCCAGATACTCTTCTTTGTCGTCCAGGCGCACGGGGCTGACGCCGCCGAATAGATCCGATCGGTTTTCCTTGGCCGCCAGATAGCGCGCCATTTCGCTATCCGCGCCCCGTTCGGACAGCATATAGACCGAGGCGCCGCTGATGCTGGGGTTTTTGTAGGCGTCCGCGTGAAGGGACAGAAACAGGTGGGCGCGCTCTTGGTGGGCGATGCGGGTGCGCTGGCGCAGAGGGATGTAGTAGTCTCCTTTGCGCACCATCACCACGCGATAGCCGTCCGTGTCCTCGAACAGTTTGGCCAGCTTCCTGGCCATGGACAGCACCACCTGTTTCTCAGACACCCGATTGGCGCCAATGGCGCCTGGGTCTTCGCCGCCATGCCCGGCATCTATGGCAATGACGATGTCGCGCAGGTCTTGGGGCCGCTGTGCGCGGGGCGGCGTTGCGGCTGGTGCTTGGTTGAACAGATCGATGACTAGGCGGTGGCCGTAGGGCGCTATGGGCGGCAACTGGAAGACCTTGCGCTCGGTCGGCCGGGTCAGGTCCAGCACGACGCGGTAGCCCGCGTCTCTGGTGGCCATGCGGATGCGTTTTACGCGCCGCCCATCGACGCTGGAGAAGTCGGGCGCGAAGTTGGCTGCGGGTCTGGTGTTGGACAGGTCTATGACCACCCGGTCCGGCGCCGACAGGGGGAAGATGTTGGCTTTGGCTGGCCCGGCGGTGTCGAGCACCACACGGGTGTGGTCCGGGGCTTCGTAGGTGCGGATGTTGTGCAGCACCTCGGCCTGAACGGCGGCGCTGAGGATCAGCAAACAGCAGCTAAGTACGCAGCGCAACGGTGCGGCCGAGGCCTTGGACACGCAAATCGACGATGAGGTCCGGGGCGGGCAGGCGTCCGGCGCCGCGCTCCGGCCATTCGATGAGTTTGATGGAAGGGCGGGCAAGCAGCTCCTCGATGCCGATGAAGTCGAGTTCCTGGCAGTCTGCGATCCGGTAAAGATCGAAGTGATCGACCAGCAATTCTTCATAGGGTTCGAGCAACGTAAAGGTTGGACTCTTGACAGGTCCCATGAAACCCAATCCGCGCAGTATGCCTCGAACCAAGGTGGTTTTTCCAGCCCCGACAACCCCCTGCAGAAACACGATGGCGTCTCGATTGTAGCCGTCCGGGGCGATGAGGCGGCAAGCCAGACGCCGGCCGAAAGCGAGGGTGGCGGCTTCGTCCGGCAAATATTGGGCCTGCTGCGCCGATGCCGGCATCAGGGCAGCAGTTCCGCCATGGGTGCCATCAGGTCGCTGGCCAGCAGCCCCCTTTGGCCGCGGCGCTCGGCCGCCAGATCCGCCGCCCGGCCATGCAGGCTCACGCCTATGGTGGCCGCATCGGAGGCGCGCAAACCCTGCGCGAGCAGGCCGCCGATGACGCCGGCCAGCACGTCTCCCATGCCCGCGGTGGCCATGCCCGGGTTGCCGTGGCCACACAAGCCAAGGAGGGCGCCTGCTGCGTCCGCGCATAGGGTGCCAGCCCCTTTTAGGACAGCTACCCCCTGGCATTTCGCCGCAAGCCGCCGCGCCGCAGCGGGGCGGTCCGCCTCCACTTCGCCGGCGCTGACGCCCAGCAATTGGGCTGCCTCCCCAGCGTGGGGCGTGATGACCAAGGGCGCTGCGCTATTTTGGCGCCTAGGCGTTGCGGTTGTGGCGGCTTCCGCCAGCCAGCGCAAGCCGTCCGCGTCGATGAGCGTGGGCTTCGCCGCCGCCAGGGACAGGCGGAACAGCCGCCCGCCCCAAGGGCTGCGGCCTAGGCCCGGCCCAACCACCAGGGCGGTGGCGCGGCTCAGCGCATCCTGGACGGCGGCATCGTCGTCGGCGTCCCGCACCATGAGTTCCGGCCGCCGGGCCAGCAGGGCGGGGTGGTGTTCCGGCCGGGTCAGTACGATGGCCAGGCCGGCGCCGGTGCGCAAGGCCGCCTCCGCCGCCATCAAGGGCGCTCCGCCCATGGTGCGGTCGCCGCCCACGACCACTACGCGGCCCTGCTGGTGCTTGTGCTGATTGACGGCCAGGGGCGGCAAGGCGGCGGCGTCGAACCTCAGCAGCGGGCAGCTTGGAACCTGGGCCAGCAGCGCCGGGGAGACGCCCAGAGCCCGATGCGCCAACTCTCCGCGCAAGGCTAGGCCGGCGCCCGTATGCAGCCCCAGCTTGGCGCCGATGAAGGACACCGTGACATCCGCCCGCACCGCCGCATCCGGCGCTGCGCCGGTATCGGCGTCTACGCCGCTGGGCACGTCCAGGGCCAGCACGGGCAGCCCGGCGGCATTGATGCGGCCAATGGCTTGGGCAAAGGGCTGGCGCGGGGCGCCGCGCAGCCCAGTGCCCAACAGGGCATCGACGATGACCTGGCCATGCAGGGGGCTGTCCGCCGCCAAGGCGGCAACACCCTGTTCCTGCGCCCAGGCCTGGGCGCGCCGGGCATCGCCCTGCAAGCCGTCCGCGCCAACCTGCAGCACCTGTACGCCAAGGCCCAACTGGCGGGCCAGACCGGCGACGATGTAGCCGTCCCCGGCGTTGTTGCCCTTGCCGCAGAACAGGGTGATGGCCTGGGCTTCCGGCCAGCGGTGGATCAGCAGGTCGAAGGCCGCCTGGCCGGCTTGGCGCATGAGGTCAAAGCTGGGCACACCCTGCCCCTCGATCATCAGGCGGTCCAGTTCCCGGCATCCGGCGCTGGTGTATAGGCTGGCCATGGCGGGATTATACTGCCAGACATGGCCGCGCCAGCTTCTCACCCCAACCAGGCCCTGCGCGATGACATCGGGCGGTGGGCGTATGAATACGGCTTTCAGCAGACCGGCGTGGCGGGCATCGATCTTGCCGATCATGCGCCCCGGGTGCGCCGCTGGCTGCGCAAAGGCTTCCATGGGGAGATGGGCTATATGGCGCGCAATCTCAACAAGCGCCTGCATCCGCCCGCCTTGGCGCCGGAAACCTGTTCGGTCATTTGCGTGCGCATGAACTACTTTCCAGGCGGGGATGTGCGGGATGGCGTGCAGGGACGCTCCCCGTCAGCAGAGGTTGCGTTGCTGGGGCAGCGGCGCCGCGCGTACATTTCGCGCTATGCGTTGGGGCGGGACTACCACAAGGTGGTGCGCAGGCGGCTGGTCAAGTTGGCCGACAAGATCGATGCGGCGGCCCAAGGCGTGCATTGGCGCTTTCGCGCCTTCACCGACAGTGCGCCGGTGCTTGAGAAGCCCCTTGGGGAGAAGGCCGGCCTCGGCTGGATGGGCAAGCACAGCCTGCTGCTGCATCCCCAGGACGGCAGTTGGTTCTTTCTTGGGGAAATCTACACAAATCTGCCGCTGCCGGAGACGCCGGTGCGCGAACCCAACCGCTGCGGGGCCTGTCGGGCCTGCATCAACAAGTGCCCAACAGGCGCCATCGTGGCGGACCGGGTGGTGGATGCCCGCCGCTGCATCTCCTACCTCACCATAGAGCACAAGGGTGCCATCCCGGCGCAACTGCGTCCCCTGATGGGCAACCGCATCTTCGGTTGTGACGACTGCCAGCTCCACTGTCCTTGGAACCGGGCGGCGCCCGCTGCCGAGGAGGCGGACTTTCGCCCTCGCCACGGCTTGGACAGTGCGGAGTTGCTGCAGTTGTTTCTGTGGGACGAGCAAACTTTCCTGCGCAAGACCGAAGGCATGGCGCTGCGCCGCATAGACCATGAGCGCTGGCGGCGCAACCTGGCGGTGGCTTTGGGCAACGGACCCTCCAGCCCGGCGGTCGTCCAGGCCCTGCGCACGGTGCGCGAAGGCGCTTCGGAAATGCTTAGGGAGCATATCGACTGGGCGCTTGGGCGGCTCGATCCGTGCGCCGGGGAGACGCCGCCAGGGTGAGGACGGGTGGCCAAGTCTTTAGGAAACCTCTGAACAAGTCCAGGAGGCCCAGAGGATCCTAAAGGGCGCACTGGCTGCATATCCAGGGGTTGCCGCGGCAGCCTGACGCACTGGCCGCGATCATCAGGGCCCTTGGCGCAATATGCCGGCTAGCCGAACCAGAGCACGTCCGGGGCGGACACGTACAAACGCACTTTGGCGCCGTCGCTGAGGCGCACCATGCCGGGCAGGCGGGCAACCCAATCCCGGCCCTGCACACGGCAATGCAGGAAGGTCTCCGCGCCGTTGGTTTCCGTGCTGTCGATCTTGGCCTCGATGGCCATATCATTGTCCGCTAGGGAAGACAGGCGTAGGTGCTCCGGGCGCACCGCGCCGCCGTGCGCCAGCCGGTTGGCGCGGGGTTCGCTCATCAAGTCTGCGGCCAGCAGGGAGTTCGGCTTCTGGTAAACCTCCAGAGGCGGGCCAGCCTGCACCTTGACGCCGCTGCGCAGCAGCACGACTTCGTCGCCCAGCTGAAAGGCGTCCTTGGGGTCTGAGGTCAGGTACACTACGGCCAGCGCCTCGCCCCGCACCAGCTCGCGCAGCTGCGCGCTGAACTCCTCGCGCAGGTTGTAGTCCAAGTTGACCAGGGGTTCATCCATCACCAGCACCTTGCCCCCTTTCGCCAGGGCCCGGGCCAAGGCCACCCGCTGCTGCTGGCCGCCGGACAATTCATGGGGCAGGCGCTGCAGAAGGCCGTCGATTTGAAGCTGCGCCGCCAGCGCGGCGACTCGTCGGCTGATCGCCTCGCGTCCGAGGCTGGCGGCGATCAGAGGCGAGGCGATGTTGCGAAACACCGTCCAGTTGGGATAGTTCACGAAGGCTTGGTGTACCAACGCCACCGGCCGGCGCCTTGGGCCTGCGCCGCTGACATCCCGCCCGTCTATGCGGATGCTGCCGGCGGGCGTGGAACTGAGCCCGGCGATGGCCCGGGCGAGCGGCGTTTTGCCTGCGTTGTTCGGCCCCAGCACTACGGTGATGCCGGCGGCGAAGCGATGGCGGAAAGGCTTGGCGCCGCCAAGGTCCAGTTGCGCCACTTCAAGCATGGTCCCGCCCGAATGGCCTAGCGACTAAATCCCACTTACTTGCGGGACAGCACACTAGAGGCCCCAGCACTCCAGATCGTTGGCGAATATCAGAGGGCCTTGGTAGTGCGCTTCGATGGCCGCCCGGCTTTGGCTTTCCCGGCCTCGGGTGCGGTTGCTGCGATGACTCAGGATGACCATGCGCACGCCGGCGCGGGCGGCGATGCGTCCGATCTGGCTGGGCGTGACGTACAGTTCCCGCGCCTCGCCCCGGGCCCCTTCGGGCAGGGCGTGGGCCACCACCAGGGCGTCTGCGTCCTTGGCCAACCCGGCGACCAGATCCCGCTGATTGGAGAAGCCCCCGGCGAAAACCACAGCATGGCCTGCCGCCTCCACCCGCCAGGCCAGCGCCGGCGCGCCGCCATGATGCACGGGCGTGGCCGCCAAGCGCAGGTGCTCGGAAGTGAAACCGGCCCAGCGCCGCCGGCCCAGCGTCGGCACGGCAAGGATCTGCAGTCCGCTTCGCGGCCTGATCTTCAGCAAGCCCGCCAGCTGTGGATAGACGCCATCCGCCCCCACAAGGCGTTCCAGGAACGTGGTCAGGCCCAGGGCGCCATCCCAGCCCTGTGGCCCGAGCACGGGCAGGCGCCCGGACCGGCCCTGCCTGAGTACGCCATCAAAAAAAGCCGGCAAGTCAGTGGTGTGATGGGGGCTCAATTGGGTCAAGGCGATCGCCTGCACGTCCGCGAGGGCTGCGCCGGCTTGATCGAAGCGTGCGGAAGCCCCAGGCCCGGCATCCAGCAGCAGTCTGGCGTGGTTGTCCAGCCACAACAGGTAGCCGGGCCCCGCCCCGCCATCGTCCAGCTCCGGCCCCCCGGCGCCCAGAATCTGCACCCAGACCCCCTCCTCGCCGCAGTACGGCCCCTCAAAAGCGAATGCGCAGGGCAGCGTGAAGCCAAGCGCCAAGGCCAGAAGGCGTGTCAGAGTCATTCCTTGTCCCCCGGACTGAAGCGCCAAAGCATCTTTGCCATTATGCCGCGTGGCCTGTCGATCGGCATGGGTCTGCTCAAAAGCTGTCGATTGCCTGCACGAGGCTGGCGGCTTCGGCCTCATCCGGCATGCGCCAGTCGCCCCGAGGCGACAGGCTCAGAGTGCCCACCTTGGGTCCCGCCGGCAAGGTGGTGCGCTTGAACTGCTGGCTGAAAAAGCGCGTGAAGAAGACTTTCAGCCAGCGCTTGATCTCCCCCGCCTGGTAGCGGCCGCTGAAGGCCAGGGTGGCCAAGGCGAAGATCTTCCTGGCGGCGAAGCCGTTGCGCACGTAGTGGTGGAGAAAGAAGTCGTGCAGTTCATAGGGGCCAATGATGGACTCCGTTTGCTGGCGAATGCCGCTGGCCGACGCCTTCAGCAGTTCCGGGCTGATGGGCGTGTCCAGCACACGCTGCAGGGCCGCCGCCAAGTCCGCCTGCGCCTTGTGCTTGGCGTACCAGCGCAGCAAGTAGGCCACCAGGGTCTTGGGCACGCTGGCGTTGACGTTGTAGCCGGCCATGTGGTCCGCGTTGAAGGTGCACCAGCCAAGGGCCAGTTCGGAGAGATCTCCCGTGCCCACCACTAGGCCGCCCAGCTTGTTGGCGATGTTGAAAAGCAGCTGGGTGCGTTCCCGGGCCTGGGCGTTTTCGAAGACCAGGTCATCTTCGGCGGTGTGGTCCAGGTCCTGCAAGTGCTGGGCCACCGCCGGGCCGATGGGAATCTCCCGCAGGGAAATGCCGGTGGCTTCCGCAAGGCGCTGGACGCTGGTGCGGGTGTGCTGGGAGGATCCTGGACCGGGCAGGGACAGCCCACACAGCTTGTCGGGCGGCAGGCCCAGCCGCACCAGGGTCTCCAGGCAGACCAGCAGGGCCAAAGTGGAGTCCAGTCCGCCGGACAGGCCCAGCACCGGGCGTTTGCACCGGCTCGCCCGCATCCGGCGGGCCAGGCCGGTGCTTTGAATGGCGAGAATTTCCCGGGCGCGGGCGTCAAAGGTCTCCTCGTCGGCCGGCACGAAGGGCTGTGGGCGCACGGGCCGCCGCAGTTCGCTTAAGGGTGTGGGCGCGTTGCCTAGTTTGCGTCGGTGGTGGTCCTTGGGCCTAGGCGAGGTGCTGAAGGTATGGTTGCGGCGGCGGTCGTGGCGCAGTTTTTCCAGGTCGAAGTCCATGACCAACTGCCGTGCGTCCAGCGCAAAGCGCTCGCTCTCGCCGAGCAGAACGCCGTTCTCCGCCGCCAGCAGATGGCCGCCGAAAACCAGATCCTTGGTGGATTCCATCATGCCGGCGCTAGCGTAAAGATAGCCGCACAGCCAACTGCCGCTGGCCATGCGCACCAGGTCGCGTCGATAGTCCGCCTTGGCCACCAGTTCGTTGCTGGCGGAAAGGTTGAGCACCAGCTCCGCCCCGGCCAGGCAGTGGCTGGCGCCTGGCGGCTGGGGGGCCCAAAGATCTTCGCAAAGCTCCACGGCGAAGGTGCAGCCCGCCAACTCGAACAGCTGGTTCGGGCACAGCCGGAAGGCGCCAAGGGAAGATTCGACCTCGATGTCCACGCCCCGTCCGGACGTGAACCAACGCCGTTCGTAGAATTCCCCATGGTTGGCGAGGGCGATTTTGGGTGCCATGCCCGCCACCCGGCCGTCGCTGATGATCACCGCGCAGTTGAACAGGCGCTGGTCCGGGCTGCGCCAAGGTGCGCCGACGACCGCGGTGATGGGTGAACCAGAGGCCGCGATCAGCGCTATTGCATCGGCGACCTCGTCGAGCAGATGTGCGTGGAAAAAGAGGTCCTCAGCCGTATAGCCGGTCAGGCCCAGCTCCGGAAACAACGCCAAGGAAGCCCCTGAGCCTTGCAGACGGTGCAGATGGCCGATCACCTCCCGGGCGTTGGCCTGGGGGTCGGCGATGTGCACCACAGGCGCCACGGCCGCCGCCCGCAGGAAGCCGAAGTCCGCGAAGTTCAGAGTCTGCCCAGCCATGCCCCATTCTACCCCGCCGCCGGGTTCTCAGCCGTCGCCGCCTCAATCCCTTGATAAGGGCAGTTCCGCAGCCATTGGTCGCGGTTGATGGTTCATTGGGGGCCGAACGAAAGTCGTCTTTTGCGGTCGCCCATGCAGCCCGCATCCGTTGCCGTTTTGCTGATGGGGTCATTTGTCTTTATGCAGGGCTTTGTGCGCCTACCCGAATTGATAGTAGTCGCTGGTGCAGGATGCCGGTATAAGTGAGGAGTCTGAGCTTGTTCCTGCGCCAGTTGGGGGCTCTACGCCGATAGGATGACGATCGATTTCACGCAAGCTGCGGAAGAAGAGGATACGGGCGGCCCGGCTGTTTGGCTGTCCAAGTCCAGGTTCCAACCGCCGACGACCACCAGCCACCTGATCGCGCGGCCGCTGCTGATCGACCTGTTGGAAAGTGCGCTCGGCCGGCGGCTCATCGTGGTGACGGCGCCGGCGGGGTTCGGCAAGTCCACCCTCCTTGCCCAATGGTGCGCGGGCCGGGGCAAACTTCACGAGGTTTCCGCCTGGCTGACGCTGGACGAGGCGGATGCCGAACCCAACCAATTCCTCACCCACCTGATCCACGCCCTGGACAACGCCGGCTTCAACGTCGGCAAGCTCTCCATCGCCGCAGCAGACGGTCTGATCGGCACTTCCGTGCATCTGGTGCTACGGCGGCTGGTGGCGACCTTTCAGCAGGAGGAATCGCCCACTCTCCTGGTGATTGACGACTACCACCGCGCCAAGTCGCCAGCCATCGACAAAATCGTTTTGGATATCACCGAACACTGCGCCGGCAGTTTGACTCTCTGCCTGGCCAGCCGCCAACACCTTTTCCCCGAATTGGCGTCCATGTTGGCGTCCGGCGAGGCATTGGAGATAGATGCATCGAACCTCCGGTTTACGGATGCGGAACTGCGGGCCGCGGTCGGCGTTGATCTGGCCGAACCGGCGTTTGCCGCCTTGCAAACGAAGGTTGAGGGCTGGCCGGTGGCCATCCAAATGGCGAGGCTGCTGCTCAACGACGATGCGGACCACGAAGCTTCGATCGCCCGCCTGCATGGGCATACGGGGCATCTGGCGGCCTACCTCACCGAACAAGTCATCGAGCGGCTCGGCCCCGAGCAGCGGGATTTCGTACTGAAGACCAGCATCTTGGACACCTTTGATGCCGATTTGGCGGACGCGGTTTGCGGTCACGTTCACAGCAGCCGCCTGCTCAAGGCGCTGGAGCCGCTGCATGCGTTGCTCATCCCTTTGGATCATCAACGCGCCTCGTTTCGCTATCACCACCTGTTCGCCGAATGCCTTCAGGATCTGCTTCAGCGGCAACGAGACCTGCAGGTGCGGCAGCTGCACCTGAGCGCCGCCCGCTGCCTGGGCGAGCGTGGCGACTATTCGGCCGCCGTTCGTCACGGGATGGCCGCCAACAGGGACGACCTGTGCGCGGACTTGGTCTGCCGCGCCGGCGGCTGGGAGTTGGTGCTGTTCGGCGGCATCGGCCGCCTCAACGACCTTTTACGCCACTTTCCGCCCGAGACGTTGAACAAGTACCCCCGCCTGCAGTTCGCCAAATCCTATTTGGCGCTCAAGAACGGCCAGATCCACGAGGCCAGGGCCTACTTCGATCGCGCCGCCTCTTCGCCGCGCTTTTGCCGGGACGACGCCGCTCTGATGCGCGACTACATCAACCTGCGCATACTCATTGAAGCCTACGAGGACGATGGCTTAGTCAACCCGGACAACGACTTCATATTCCAGGCGCTGGAGCGCGTCGGCGCAGACGACTGCATGACGCGCGGCATCATCCAATGCAACATGGCGCTGCGCCACACGGCCTTCGGGCGGTTTGAGCAGGCCCGCCAACAGGCCGAGGCGGCTGCCCGCTCCATGCGCGAAGCCCGTTCCGTGCTGGGGCTGAACTACTGCTACCTGCATCTCGGCATGCTTGCCTTTTACACCGGGCACTACCAGGTGGCGACGGCGAACTTCGAAAAAGCCACGCAGATGGCGCGGGAGAATTTCGGGGCTGACAGCGGGCTCAAGTACCTTTCCGAAGTCTATCTGCAGGCCGTGCGGTTCTGGAAGGACGGGCTCGATGGCGGCAGCATGGGCGCCTTGCAGGATGCCGTGGAGCACATGCGCCGCTTTGATGGCTGGTTTGAGAACTTCGCCATTGGCTACGACGCGCTTTTTCACGACGCCATGCAAAGCGGGCGCTACCCGGATGCTTGGGAGACGATCAAGAAGATGGAGGCCGACGCCAACGAGCGCGGCATCGAGCGCCTGCGGTTGCTGTGTTCGGCCTTTCGCTTGGTCTATTTCGTGCGCACAGGCGATCTGCGCGGCAGCGCCCGGGAGTACGAGCGGGTCAAGGCGGTGGTGGCGCAGAACGACGAAGCCGCTCCTGCCGCGAACTGGTTAATCCGGTTTTTTTGCGCCGGCGCCTGCGCGCAGCACCTTGCCGTCAGCAACGTTCGTCTGGCGCTGACCTATGCGCGCCGCGCCCATGAGGCGGTGGCGGCGATCGGCGCTGAATTCTTCATTCTGCGCTCCCACCTGATGCAGGCCCTTGTGCTCGCCACAGTCAATCGACGGCGCGAGGCGGTGGAGGCCTTGTTGCCAGGGCTGAAGATGGCCTCGACCTCGGAAATCTCCCAGCCCTTCCTTTCCCGGGACGCGGAACGACTGCTGCGCGCCACCCGCGGCAATGCGCATCTGTATGACGAAGACGTGCTGATGGCGAATTTCATCTCCGATGTTCTGGGCAGAAACGCCAACGGGGAGCGATTGCTCAGCGAATGTGAAATGCAGGTCATGGAGGAGTTGGCCGCCGGCAAGTCCAACAAGGAAATCGCCCGAGTGCTCGACCGAACGGAGAATACGGTCAAGTTCCACGTCAAAAACATCTTCGCAAAGCTCAAGGTCACCCGCCGGATGCAGGCGGTGACGTCTGCCAAAGCGCTCAAGCTCATCGAATAGGCGGCGAGGAGAAGCCATGCCAGCGTTGGAAACGGATACCTCGGAGTTGCGCGTGGCAACCGATGTAGGCGGCACCTTCACGGATCTGGTGTACTACGCGGTGGATCGGGCGAGCGGCCGGATTGCGGCGCTGAACACGGTCAAGACGCACACCACGCCGCCGAATTTCGAGCAAGGCGTGCTCACCGCCATCGACAGGGCGGCCATAGACCAGGGCGACATCGCCTTCTTTGCGCACGGCACGACGGTGGTCATCAATGCCCTGACCGAGCGCAAGGGCGCCAGAACGGGCCTCATCACCACCGCCGGATTCCGCGACGTGCTGGAAATCGCCCGCGGCGACCGGCCCGACTTCTTCAACCTGCGCTACGACAAACCCAAGCCCTTCGTGCCCCGCTATCTGCGCCGTGAAGTAAGTGAACGGATGTCGCACAGGGGCGAAGTGCTGAAACCCTTGGAAACGGATGCGGTGGATTCGATCATCGCCGACTTTCGCTCCGAGGGTGTGACCGCCGTCGCCCTGTGCCTGCTGCACGCCTACGCCAATCCGGCGCACGAGCTTGAACTCCTCGAGCTGGTGCGTACGCGGTGGCCGGAGGCGTCGGTGGTGGCGTCCCATCAGATCACCCGCGAATGGCGCGAGTACGAACGCACCAACACCACCGTGCTGTGCGCCTACGTCCAGCCCATCGCCCAGGAATATTTGAGCGGCATGGAGCGCAAGTTGGCGGCGTCCGGGTTCAATGGCGCCTTCTACGTCATGCAATCCAACGGTGGGATAGACACCCTGGCGGCGGCCAAGGCCACGCCCATCACCATGGTCGAGTCCGGGCCGGCGAGCGGGGTTCTCGGCGCGGCGGCCCTGGGCAAGCTGCTGGATGAACCGAACGTCATCGCCCTCGACATCGGCGGCACCAC
>CAYGBY010000001.1:0-58940 GCA_964348115.1 uncultured Pseudomonadales bacterium | reverse complement strand
AACGCCTTTGCATCACCGTGATGGGCGAGTTCAACACGGGAAAATCCACCCTCCTAAACGCATTCATCGGAGAAAACCTGCTTGCCACCGATCTATTCGAGTGTACGGCCGTGCCCACCTGGGTTAGGTGGAGCGACGAGGAGCAACTCGATGAAGATAGACCGGCCACAGTTGTTTATGCAAACGGCGGCACGGACGCCGTGCCGCTTTCCGAAGTCAGCGCCCGGACCACCCTTGACGAGGATGCCTGGGAGGCCATTGAAAGAGTGGAAATTGTGCTGCCCGCGGAAAGCAAGGAGCCAAAGACCAGCCTCGTGCTCGTGGATACCCCTGGACTCAACGGTAAGACGGAATTGGAGGCGCGCAGCATACACCAGCTCGGCATGTCCCATGTGACCATAGTCGTGGTTCCTGTCAATGGGATTGGACGACAGAGCGATATCGAGCTAATAAAGAAAGCGCGTTCCATCGCCAACCGCGTCCTGGTCGTCATCAACAAGTGCGACCAATACGCAAAGAGCGGCAATGGGTTTGAGCACTTTAGGGAGGAACTTCACAAGCGCGTTGCCCAACTTGACTACAAGGACATTTACACCCTTTCCGCCAAACGCGCTTTCGAGGGCGGCGCTTACCTTGAGGGCGAGGAGGAACTGGAGGACGAAGAGTATCGCTTCATCGAAGACCTGGAGGAGCTGAATAAAGGCGTTCTCAAGGGCCGATCCTCCGCTCTAAAAAGGCGTCCGTTGTCACTGTTGCGGGAAATTTGCAAAGCGGAGATCGCCCGTATCGAAAAACGCGAAGCGGAATTCGATAGGAGTGTTTCAAAGGAGCTGGAAGCAGCAGAAGCGCGTCTCGATGAAACGGCGGAGGACCTACAGCGCACAGGAGAAAACATTCTCCGATTGGCGCGAAAAACCCTGATGGGGGAACTGGGCATCCTACAAAGCTTTCTAAGCGAAAGGCAGCCCGGCATTGAACAGGAGATGAGGAGCTTTGTGGATGGGTTGGAGGCTAAGCTGATCGAGCGGGACGACCTAAGAGTAGCGCAAAAGGCGGTGTCTGATTGCCTAAACGAAAGCTTGGAAAAACCTGTTTTTGATAGGATCCATCGGCTGCTGAAGGCATCGGCGAATCGATTGGTCCATGACCTCGAAAATCACGGTCAGGTCTCCGCGCTGGACCGGCAAGGGTTGGCTTCCGTAAAACTGGATATGGCCCCCATTAAACTGCAGGCGGACAAAACAAGTAAGGCGCTAAGCCGCCGCGAAAACAAGATCGGCAGGCTGAAGAGGAACGTTGTAAACTGGGAGCGGGCTTTGCGAAAAGGGGAGGCAAAGGTCGAAGCGCTTGAAAAGCAGTCCGTTCAGCTGGAGAACCTCAGAACGCAACGCAAACAGGCGGTAGGAAACCGAACGCAACTCGGGCCGAAGCCAACTCCTAAGGTTACATACTACACTGCAAAAGAGAAGATAAAGGTAAAGCGTGGTGGAACAGGCTTCCTGGACTGGTTACTCGGTCCGAAAGAGAAGGAGGTCAAGGTGACACGGAGCCGCAAAGACTACAGCCGCGTGGAGAAGTGGGAACGCAAGTACGAAAAGGCGAATAAGAAGGTTGCCGATTTTGACCAAAAAATCGATCCCCTCAAAAATGTGCCGAAAGAAACGCAAAAAGCCAGCGGCGAACTCCAGAAACTGCAGCGAGATCTGGACAACTCCAAAGCGCGCTTGAGGCGGGAGGAGGCGCGTTTCGCGGAGGAAAGGGAAAGGTATCACCAGTCCGGGATCAAAACCCGGCAAGCACAGCTTAAGATTGGCGCTCGAAGGGAGCTGGAAAGTCTTTTCAACGCACTTTCCGGTGAACTTGAACAGGGAGCTGAGCGAATGCTGGAGGAAATTTCACTGGATTTCGACGCGCGATTTAGGGATGCTTCAGATCGACAGCATAAATTGCTGTCGGATCAAATTAAGCGTACGCGGGCTGAGGCTCGTGCGAAGGATGCTGAAAGGACCAGGGAGAAAGGCGTTCGGGAAACACTTTCAAGAGCGATGGAGACGTTTCGCTGCGAAGACCAAGGAGAATTGGCATGAACGTAAAGGAAGGGTTTGCAGAATTGCGCGACAAGGTGGCTGCGCTGCTGAACCGAGCCGCCGAGAACATGCGGGATGTCGTCCCGCTCTTGGACGATGAAGGTGGAAGCGGTCTTGTGCAAAGTTTGCAGGAGCGGGCCAACGCCGTTCAGAACGAGGAGTTCGTGGTCGTGGTCGTCGGCGAAATGAAGCGTGGAAAGTCCATGCTCCTGAATGCGATGATGCGCAGGCAATTGCTTGCAATGGACGTACTTGAGTGTACGGCAACTGTCAATTTCCTTCGCTACCCAAGGGCGGAGGAAAGCCAGTCGCCCGATCATGTGGAAGTTCATTTTATCGATGGAAAAAAGGAAAAAGTGCCGGTTGATGAACTTTCGGACTATACTTCGCGGCACTCTGGACGCCTCGAAGACGTGGCCAGCGCGGTGGATCATGTAGATGTCTTCGTGGAATCGCGCTTCCTGGAGGACAACGTACTGCTGGTCGACACCCCTGGGACCAATACAACAACCGAAACCCACACTCGGATCACCAACGACCAGATCGACCGCAGCAGTGCGGCCATCTTTCTTTTTGGCGCGCAAACCCAGGTAACCCAGTCGGACCGGCAGTTCCTTGAAAGCGTAGAGGAGGCGGTTGGCCGCCTATTCTTTGTTGTGAACAGAATCGACACCGTGGATGAAAGCGAGGTCGGCCGGGTTTTGCAGCGCGTGGAGGATGGCATTCGGAATGTCGTGGACAGGCAGCCGGCCGACAAGCTCCCAGTCTTTGGCGTATCCGCAGCGAAGGCGTTTCTCGGGCGTGTCGGATATGCGAGGAATTCAATTCTCGCGGAGAAGGAGCGCGATAAGTTGGCGGATCCGCTGTTTTGCCACACTTTGATTGAGGAGTCCGGCATCCAAGCCTTTGAGAATGCACTCGAGGAGTATCTTTTTCGTGGTGGTAAGGGTTATGACCTTCTGCACACCCCCCTTTCGTTCGTTCAAAGCGAGGCCGCCAAGTGCGTTGGCAAACTAGATCGGCAGAAAGGGGTTTTAGACGACACATTTGATCTGTCCAAGCTTGAACTCGAAATAGAAAAAACGGCACGAATTGTCGCCGAGCGAAAACACGAACTCGAGGGTAGGGCGGAAGAGTTGGCCGAAGAACTGTCGCGCGCGCTGCTGCAAGCGAGAGATGACTGGGAGGAGAGGCGCAAATCCCAATTGGAGGAGATTAGGGATGAGATAAACGCCTACGACTCTTATGATGCGCTCAAGGAGAATTGGGATGAAGGTGCTCACCTGGCCAACCTACCGGGCAGGAAGTTGGCGGCACTCGATAAGAAAGCGGATCAGCTATTCAAATACGCTGTAGGTCGCGTGTTGCGTAAACAGGCTCGAGAGATTCGCAGCCAGCTCCGAAGCGAGTTGGACGAAGTGGATTTCGACCTCCCGGAAGTGACGGAAATCGCTCTTTCGTTGCAAAAGCCTAAGTTCGACGAAGATTCGCAAGCAAAGATCAGGGACCTCGAGGAGGAGATCGAGAAGGGCGATCTGGAGTTGGGGAAAATGGAGGAAAAACGTGCTCTTGCTGAGTCAGCTGAGCATCGCTACGTGGAGCTGCAGGACAACGTGAAGCAGCTGAAAGAGGAACGGGTTGGGGAAAGGCAGATGCTCGGCAGTCGTCCCGAATTGAGAGTTCATACGGAAATTGGGCAAAGAGAAAGAAAAAGAAGGGGTTTTTTTGGTGTGATCGGAAATATTTTTTTGGGGCCGAAGATTGAATCTTACGAGGTGACGGTTACCGATGACAAAGATCGAAAGCGTCATGACGAAGAAGTGAAGCGCATTGAGCAGTGGTACAAGGACAAGCGAGCTGAACTCGACCTACGTGTGAAAGAGGCAAGGGCAAAGCGCAATCCGGGGGCATTGGATAAGGCGCGCACCCAGAGAATGGAATCTCTTAATCAAACTCGGCGACAGGCCTTGGAAAAGGAGGAAGCTCGCTACAGAGAGAGCAAGGCGAAGTCCCAACAGCGGGTTGTGGAATCAAGCCGGGCGCAATTGCTTGGCGCCTTTCAGTCGGGGGCGGAAACCCTAGCCGCCGGCATGGAAAATATTGTTAGCCAGACCCAAGAGATAACCAATGACTTTATCGGTCAAACTGTGGCGGATATCGATGCAACTTTGCAGGGCCGCAATCAAGAGTTGGCGAAACTCAAATCCTTGAAGGAAGAGAAGGAGGGCGAGCGGGATGCCAGAGCGGAGGAAATTGCCAAAGCGCTGGAAGGCCTGACGAGCCTGCAGGAAGAGGCGGCGCAACTACAGAAGGAGCATGAGGCTTTTGCTGAAAAGGGAGGCGAGGAGGCTACAAGATGAGCGAGTCCAGCTTTGAGGAGCGGTGGCGGAAGATCTTGGAGATACTGGAAGCAGCGGGATTGGGCCAGTTGGCGGCTTATGTGCGGGACGAGTCCAGCGCCGCGCATGCAGCGCCCCTGAGCATTCCCGTCATTGGTGAAATGGGGTCCGGGAAGAGCGCCTTGGTCGCCCGCATCTTTGGCGTGGATAGGTTGGCGACCTTTCCCCAGGACGTCCTTGAGTCCACCGCGCGCCCGGTTGAGGTCAAATACGCTTCAGCCAACTATCGCGCCCTGGTGCATGGCGACACTGAAGAATGGGAAGAGTGCAGCGAAGACGACGCGCGCTGGGATGCGCTGGTGCGCGGGCGGGAGCCAATCCGCGCGGGTTCGCGCCTTGAGGTTGGTCTGGGAAGCGAGCAGTTGGCCACTTGGAACGCAAGTCTAGTGGATACGCCCGGAATGAACACCAACACCCCAGAGCTGGAAGGGCGGGCTTGGGCTGCGGCGGCCACCGCCCCTGTGGTGATTCTGGCCATTCCTGCGACCAGCACGGGCAGGAAAACGGACGTCGACTATTTGGAGAGCTTAGGGGACAACTCGGCCAGCGTGGTGATCGCGTTGACAAAGGCTGATCAGCTCCCCCTGGATTCGGTGGATCGGGTGGTCGCTGACTTCCGCCATCGCCTCGCGGAGCGCGGTGTCTCGCCCTTGGCGATATTGCCGACCTCAAGCACTGCGGAGACGGGCATTGCGGCTATTCGGCAGGTTTTATCGGAAGTGACCGGGACACGCCGCGAGCAATTGATAGCCCATCATCTTGGCGGCCGCGTAACGGAAAAACTTGGGCGCGAACTGTCCGCTCTACGCCTTAAGCAATCGGCTCTTAAGGCCGATGCCTTGACCATAAGAGACCAAGGCAAGGGCGTGGAGCGCGACATCGTAGAGGAAGGGGCCGATCAAGAGGCCGGCATCAGGGATGCCGCCAGTACGTTGAAGGACCGCTGTAGGCGATTGCGTTTTGAAGCATTCAATCACATGCGCGAGATCGGCCAGGAGACCCTGCAAGCCATTTCCGAAAAGATCGCCACATTGCAAATCCGCGACGAAGTGCAGCGATTCGCCAATAGTTCCGTTCGCAGCTATGTCCTGCAATGGCGGGAAGCCTGTGTTGCCGCAGCTGAAGATCGCCTAAGGCAACTCGATCAAGCCGGTGTCGAAATCGCCCAGACTGTCGCATCCCAACACCTTGAGCAAAAGGGGGTCTCAACCGATTGGCTGCAGGAGCTTCCGCAGGGAGGGGTTGCCAGCCACTCTGACGAGGACTTGCCGCATATCGAGGATGTGCATCATTCCCGAGAGGAGCTGCTGCGCCAAATTGAGGCATTGCGCAAACATGCGCCGGCCGAGGAGTTGGAAGGCATTCAACAGGCGCTAGCCGCTACGCAGGCGGAGCGCGATAAGCTCACATATGTGCCGCAGATGGATAGGGTTTCCCTCGATCAAGGAAAGGAGGAATTTCAGCAGGCTGGGCGAATGCTAGGAGGGATAGCCGATATGGTTTTGACCTTAGCGCCCATTCCCATCGGCGGGAAATTCGGCAAGTTTCTAAAAACACTGCCCCGGGGTGCGCAAATCATTAGAGGGATAGAAAACCACAATCGCCGTATCATCGATCGCAATAATCGGCTGCGCGACCGGAAGGGCCCGACCCATATAAAGGATGGGATGGAGCAGTTTGGCGAAAACTTTTCCCTTGAAACCTGGGGAGGGCGCCTAGGGGGAGCTATAGGCGGCTATTTCCACCCAGATAAAGTAGTCGAAATCGAAAACGAGGAGGTTCGTCAGGAGTTTCTCAAGCTCAAGAAACCATTGGACGATGAGATGCACAGGCTTGGATATGAGCGGGAGAAAATTAGGCTGAGGCAGGGGCATTATGAGCAGCTCCTGCGGGAAAAACGCACGGAATTGGAGAGGGTGGAAGAGCAGACCCTGCGCCTGGAACGGGAGAGAAAGGCGTTGGAGGAGGATCGGCGCAATTTGCAGCGGGACGAAGAAGCATCCAAGGCCAAGTTGGCGCTCATGGCGCAACTGAGCCGTCAATTTCTCTCCCGCGATGGAGATTCGCTTTTCGCGGATATTCGCCGGGCGGTGAGCGCAGGCTTTGACTCCGCCCATGAAGCACTTGAGAATCACCTGCGGGAGCGCGTAAACGCCATTAAGGCCGAGGTTCAGGCCGCGCTGCAGGAAGCGCAGGCAAAACAGACGCAGGGGGAAGCAGCTGTCAAAGAGGCCCTGGAAAGCAATCAGAAGATGTGTTCGGCCCTTCAGTCCGCAATGTCATCCTTGGAGGCGTTGTGAGTCAAGGCGCCGTCCTTTGGGAACGAGTTCTCAAAAGGCATCAGAAGTTGGGGCAGGAATTAGGGGCCTTTTCCGAAGCAAGTGAGGCGCCCCAGGCGCCGGATGATGACCCGCTGGCTGGATTTGGAACTGATTACCCCGCCGCGGGGTCAGCGGACGAGCGTGGAAATGCCGCCGGAACAGCCGAGAGTGGGGCGTTCCAGGCGTCGGATGACGATCCGCTGGCGGGGTTTGAAACTGAATACGACGGCGAGGCGGGGTCAGCAGACGACGACCGGAATGTCATCGGAATCTCTGCGGAGGCGGCCGATCTTTGGTTGTCCCAGTCTCGCCCAGATCTGGAGCATGCCCTTCTATCGCTTGGCCTTAGCCGGGATGTCTTTCCGACCAAGCGCCCGCTGCTAATTTTCGGCCACGCATCGCCCGATGCCCAGGGCGCGCAATATCACAGCGTTCAGGTCAATCTTGAAGAGGGTTGGCCCTGCGCTGTTTCCGCCAAATCCCTACGGCCCGACGCGGCGGCAAAAATTTTGGTGGCCCCAGTCGAGCAAAACTTCCAGACCGTGGCGGTTAAGGTCCCGAACCCTCTGCTGCCCCACAACCGTTGGATCGTCCTATGGCCGCAGCTGGAAGCGCTTCCCCAATCGGCCCAAGAAGCGGCCGAATTGGGATTGCCGCAAAAGCATCAAGTCCGCCGGGTCGTTTGGTGCGCCAATAGGGCGCAAATAGGGCGTCGAGAGGTCATTCGTTGGCTTTCCGACTTCTGGCAGGACACGCCAGTTCGCGTAGGGCTCTTCAAAGCGGCATCCTTCGTGCGTGGGGAAAGTAAGGATGAAGGGGCGCGCTCAAAAGTTCTGCCAAAAGTTGGCCGGGCGCTGGAGAGATTCGAGGAGAACAGCAACCGGCCTTGGGTGGTGGTGGGGCCGTAATGACCATCTGGGCAAGAAATTCGTCCGAATTCATCGGGCTTCTAACCGGCTTTGAAGGGCGCGACGCCTTCGCAAAAAGCCAGCGCTTCCCAGCCGTTACGCCCCTGGAGATGGACGACGCTGCGGAGACGGGGCGGCTGCCATTGGAGGCTCAAGATGAAATCCTGGAATTGGTGTACGAGATCCTAGGCATTCTGAGGGAGGCGCTCAAGGAAGGAAACAGCAAAAAGCTGCCGCCGGCGAATGCCTTGCTGGACAAGCCCAAAGTAGATCGGCTCTTCCGGGCAGCGACTCGATCAATGGTTGACGCCGTGGCCTCCGCCGAGCCGCTGAAACGGTTCAACCTATTGCAATGCGCGGTTAAGGGGGTGGTCACGGAAGCCTATACTGAACGGCTTCGCAACGAATTTGTCCGCGAACTGACGCATTTCCTTAAAGCGCTTGAAGCGCGTCTTGCGGAAAAACGCAACAAATACGATGACTGGCTGGATAAATTGGATGGCGGAATCGTGCTTTATGACGTGTTTCGTCCCAACCTCTGGAAGCTGTACGGAGAACTTTGGAGCCAATGGAGAAATGAAATGGAGCGTATTCACGCCTTAATTATACAGCTGCAGCGCATTGACGAGACGCTGCAGGCGCCGACGGAAGAGGAGACAGGCACATGAAGCATTGGGAGTTCGGGGCTGTGGTTCCGCTGGTTGCCGCGGCGGCTTTAGCCATCATAAATCCCCCTCTTGCCATCTGGGCTGTGGTGATGGGAATCGCCGTAGCCGCAGGGATAGTTGCAGCAAGGTCTGGTCAGGCACTGCATCAGCTGCTAGTGAGCGTACGGGAGCGGGTCGATGCAGGAGCTGAAACAACTGCCAGGGCATTGGCGCAAGCCAGCGAAGAAGCAGGCGCGAATTTGGGCGAAGCTGACAAGAAGCTCGCGGAGCGGCTTGAACGTTTCTTTGCTGCGTACGAACAGCGGGAACAGGAGTGGCGGGCAAAGACGCTGGCCGAATTGCGCACGATGAGCACGCAAGTGGTCAATGCGGAGCTGGCCCAGATGAAGGAGACCTTCGCGCTGCTTGAGGACACCCGCAACAAGCACAACGCCGACCTCGGCAAGGCCGTCGCCACCCTGCGTGAACTCGTCGAAACTGAAACCCAGCGGCAGCAGGAGCAGAAACAGGCTGAGCGCGGGCAGCTGGCGGAAATGACCAAGACGATCGTCGAGAAGCATTTCGCCAAATGGCATGAGAGCGAGTCCGAGCTGCGCCAGGCCGTGCTGGCCGAGTGGCGGAGCACGGTTGCGTCCTTTGAAGGGAGGCTCGAGTCCATCGTCGCCCAGGAGCGGGCGTTTCAGGAGCAGGCCTCCAAGTCCAGGACGGAGGCGGTTGACGCGGAGCTGGCCGGGGTGAAGGAGACCTTCGCGCTGGTCGAGGACACCCGCAACAGGCACAACGCCGACCTCGGAAAGGCCGTCGCCACCCTGCGCGAACTCGTTGCAACGGAAACCCAGCGGCAGCAGGAGCAGAAACGGGCTGAGCGCGGGCAGCTGGCGGAAATGACGAAGACGATCGTCGAGAAGCATTTCGCCAAATGGCATGAGGGCGAGTCCGAACTGCGCCAGGCCGCGCTGGCCGAGTGGCGGAGCACGGTTTCGTCCTTTGAAGGGAGGCTCGAATCCATCGTCGCCCAGGAGCGGGCGTTCCAAGAGCAAGCCTCCCAGTCCAGGACGCAGACGGCTGACGCGGAGTTGGCCCAGATGAAGGAGACCTTCGCGCTGCTTGAGGACACCCGCAACAAGCACAACGCCGACCTCGGCAAGGCCGTCGCCACCCTGCGTGAACTCGTCGAAACGGAGACCCAGCGGCAGCAGGAGCAGAAACGGGCTGAGCGCGATCATTTGGACAAAATGCTGGAACGCCAGCAAAGGGCCCATGACGAAGCTGGGGAACGCTCCGGGCAATTGTGGGATCGTTTGCTCAATCAACTCGAAAAGTAGTGGCTGATAGCACTTTAATTGCCAGACTGCACTCCAGGCTCGCCACAATCGAGGTGAAGGCGGTGCTGGCTGAGGACCGGGCGCTGGCGAGGCTCGTGGAAAGTGTGCTGCGCCGGTCCCGGGAGTTGGTCGAACAAAGGCGGGCGCTGGAGGCGCAGGTCTGGCTGGCGGGAATTACCGCAATCGTTGAACGCCGTCGCCGGGAGCGCATTGCCGCCCAACGGCGTCAGGGGAAACGCATTGCAGCCTTGGTGGAGAAGACGCTGGGCAAAGGATCTTCGGCCAAGGGACTTGGCGAACTATTCTCCCGCGCAGCCACCCTTCAGCCGGACGTAACCAGTGAACTGCTCGACATTGTCGAAGGCGCGCTGGACGCCCGTTAGGCAGCGTCCATTCGCTGTGGCGCTTGGTCATGGCGCCCGTGAAGGGGATGTTGGCGAAGGTCCGTTTCAGTCAATCGTCGGTGCGGAGGCCAGCGCCGCGCCATCACTGCGCAGCACCGCAAGAAACTGATCTCCATAGCGCTCCAGCTTAGTCTGCCCGATGCCCGGCAGGCGCAGCAGTTCCTCCCTGGTGGCGGGCCGCTGGCGCACCATTTCCTTCAGCGTGGCGTCGTGGAAGATGACGTAGGGCGGCACGCCGGCTTCCTGGGCCAAGTTGATGCGCAGTTCCCGCAAGGCCTCCCATAGGCCTTGGTCCGCAGCCGGCACCGTGAATGCCGGCTTCGGCGCCGCCTTAGGCCGCTGGCGTTTGGCGGATCTGTCCTCCCGCAGCCAAATGCGCTCATCGCCGCGCAGCAGGGGGCGGGCCTTGGGCGTAAGGGACAGGGCGCCGTAGCGCTGCGCCTCCGCCCGCAGATAGCCCTGCACCATTAGCTGGCGCACGATTGAGCGCCACTGCGCCTCGGAGCGGTCTTCGCCTATGCCGAAGGTGGACAGCTTGGCGTGGCGGTGTTGGCGGACCTTGGCCGTGTCCTTGCCGCGCAGCACGTCGATGACGTGGCCGGCGCCGAAGAACTGCCCGGTGCGGTAGATGCACGAAAGCAGCTTCTGCGCGGCCTCCGTGGCGTCCCAGGTTTTGGGCGGAGTTAGGCAGATGTCGCAGTTTCCGCAGTCCTCCGCCCGTTCTTCGCCGAAATACCGCAGCAGGGCGCGGCGGCGGCAGGTGGTGACCTCGCACCAGCCCAACAGGGCGTCCAGCTTGCCGCGCTCACTGCGCTTGTGCCCGTCCTCCGCCTCGGATTGGTCCACCATCTGCGCCAGGCGCACAACGTCCTGCAGGCCGTAGATCATCCAGGCCTCGGCCGGCTCTCCATCGCGACCGGCGCGGCCGGTTTCCTGATAGTAGGCCTCCACGCTCTTGGGCAGGTCAATATGCGCCACGAAACGCACGTCAGGCTTGTCTATGCCCATGCCGAAGGCGATGGTGGCCACGATGATCACGCCGTCCTGGCGCAGGAAGCGTGCTTGGTGTTCGCTGCGCACGGCGCTTGGCAAGCCGGCGTGGTAGGGCAGCGCCCTGAAGCCGTTGCGGCACAGCAGTTCCGCGGTTTGGTCCACCTTGCGGCGGGTCATGGCGTAGACGATGCCGGCCTCGCCGGGGCGGTCCTGCAGAAAGCGCAGCAGTTGGCCGCCGGCGTCCGTTTTCACCTGCACGCTGTAGCGAATGTTGTGGCGGTCGAAGCCGCTGATGAACTGGTCGGCGCCCTGCAGAGCCAGCCGCGAGAGGATTTCCCTGCGGGTCGCGGCGTCCGCCGTGGCGGTGAGCGCCAAGCGGGGCACACCTGGGAAGCGCTCCTTCAGGATGTCCAGCCCCAAGTATTCGGGCCGGAAGTCATGCCCCCATTGGGAGACGCAGTGCGCCTCGTCTATGGCGATGATGGACAGTGGCACACAGGCCAGCATATCCAGGGTTTCCTCCATCAGCAGCCGTTCCGGGGCCAGATAGAGCAGGTCGAAGGCCGCCGCGGCCAGCCCATCGATAACCTGCTGCTGCTCCCGGTAGGAGAGCGACGAGTTCAGAAACGCGGCCCGCACCCCCAGCTGCCGGAGCGCCGCCACCTGGTCCTGCATCAAGGCGATGAGGGGCGACACCACCAGTCCCACGCCGGGCCGCAGCAAGGCCGGCAACTGGTAGCACAGCGACTTGCCGCCGCCGGTGGGCATCAGCACCAGCGCGTCGCGACCGGCCAGGGCCGCACCGATCACGGCCTCTTGGTCGCCGCGAAATTCGGCGTGGCCATAGACCTGCCGCAGTAGTTCCCGTGGGCGCCGCATAAGACCGCGAAGTATAGACCGGGCAGCGCCCCTACCCGCTAGGGAACCTCTGAACAAGTCCCGGAAGCCCCAGGACCATCCCAAAGTGTTCGCTCTTGAAAGAAAATTTCTGAAAGGTCGTTGGATGCCGCAGAATATTGCGGAATCTTCCGAGAAACACTCATAAACCTTCTATATTGGGCTTTACCGAGGGCTGGTGGACGACTTTGGGATGGTCCTGCGGAAGCCCAGATGAGCCTAGGTGGCGTGATGGCAAGGCGCGGCGAAGCCCTGCGGCGGGCGCCGCACAATAAGCCGCAACACCGGAAGCGCCCTTTAGGCCCTGCCGAAGGGCGCCCTGCGGCAGCAGGGGCGGACTATTTGCCCTTGATGGCCTCCAGCACCTTGGCCGGGTGCTGCGCGGCCCTGCTCACCCGTCGCCAGTGGCGGCGCACCTTGCCGTCCGGCCCAATCCACACCGTGGAGCGGATGACGCCTATCATCTTTTTGCCGTACAGGGTTTTCTCACCCCAGGCGCCGTACTGCGCCATCACCTTGCGGTCGCCATCACAGAGCAGGTTGAATGGCAAGCCGTATTTGTCCGTGAACCGGCGGTGCGCGGCGCCGTCATCTGGGGATACGCCCAGCACCTCGATGTTCGCGTCCTGGTATTGGCGCCACAGATCGCGGAAGCCGCAGGCCTCCTTGGTGCAGCCGGGCGTGTCGTCCTTGGGGTAGAAATAGACGACCACATCCTTGCCCTTGAAGTCCGCTAGGGAAACCTCGGCGCCATTGGTGTCTGTCAGGGTGAACGCCGGTGCGGCCTCACCTTCGCTAATCGCCATTTGCAACCTCCTGTAACGGGCGCATTGGTGGTTGGTTTGGCGCACAAGTATAAGGCTTCCTCTTGACGCAGCGCACCGCCCGCGGGCGGGTTTTACAAATGCCGCCGTCTGACGGATGATCGGAGCCTAGCCATCCAAGGGGGAGCCAAGTGAACAAACCGACCGATCGAACCGTATTCCAGAACGCCTGGGTAGTGGACGACATTGAGGCCGCCTGCATGAAGTGGGTCAACGAAATGGGCGTGGGGCCATTTTTCCTGAATGAGTACACCGACCTGTTCACCCACATGACCTATCGCGGCGCACCGGCCAAACTGTCCATGCATGTGGCCCTCGCCCAGGCCGGCCCCGTGCAAATTGAGTTGATCCAGCCAACAGTGGAGCGTTGCGCCTACCGGGACAGCGTGCCCAAGGGGACCAGCGGCTTCCACCACCTGTGCGTGTGGACCCACGACATCGAAGCGGATACGGCCTATTTCGCCGGCCTCGGCTACGAAGCGGTCAACAAGGGCGGGGTGGGAGACATAGAGTTCGCCTACTATGACACCCGGCCGCTGATGGGCTGCATGCTGGAGGTGGTCACGCGCAACCAGGGCATTGTGGAACGCTTCGCCGCCATCGCCGCCGCCGCGGAAAACTGGGACGGCCGGGACCCGATACGCTCTTGAAATCGCCGCTTCGCCGCAGACGAAGCGCGGCGGATTCGGCGCCCGCGGCCTTGCCGCCCGCCTAGGGCCTGTGGTTTAGGGGCTGGTGCGGCAGTACAATGGCGGCCTCCGCAATCCTTGAGAGGCCTTAAGCACATGGAGAACCCCAGCGAGGCGCAACTGCGCGACGAAGGCCGTTGCGAAGCGACGGTGCAGATCATGAAGGACGCGCTGGCGCGGTTTGAAAGCATGGCGGAAACCGACTACAGCGCCTATGACGTCCTAGGCTACCTTCTGGAGGACTTGGTGGCGGATGGCTGCTGCGCGGCATGCATTCATGAGACGCTGGAATCCATATGCAAGGAACAGGGCGCAGACCTGAGAGTCCACCGCCAAGATGACGACACCGTCTACCATTGAAGGCCGGGCCGCAGCGGGTCTAGCCGCGCCTACGCTAGATCAGCCCGCCGCGCCCAGCGCCCAAGCGGCGGATTCCGCCGCCACCCTCGGCGCCCTGCTGCAGAACGCCGCCCAGCGCTTCCCAGACCGGGATGCGCTGGTCTTCCCGGAAGGGCGCCACAGCTACGCCGCCCTGGCCGAAGCTGCGGCGCAGCGGGCGCAAAGCCTGCTTGCCCTGGGCGTGAAGCCTGGGGAGCATGTCGGCATTCTCATGCCCAACTGCCTCGAGTACATCGAGCTTTTGTTCGGCATCGCCTGCATCGGCGCGGTGGCGGTGCCGGTCAACGCCCGCTACAAGGCGGAGGAGCTGGCCTATGTGGTGGAGAATGCGGACCTCGTGGGCTTGGTCACCTCCGGCTTGGCGTCGGAATACGTGGACTTTGCCGCACTGCTGCACGAAGCGCTCCCCGACTTGGCGGCTGCGCGGCAACCCCAAGCCCTGCGCCTGACGCGCGCGCCCAAACTCAGGTTCATCACCTCCGTCAGCCAGACCACGCCGCCAGGCTTCATCCCCTGGCGGCGCTTCGTGGCCGCCGGCCAAGCTGGGGAGCGGAGTGCGGTGTGCGCCCTTCAGCAGGCGGTTGCGCCCTCCGCCCCCGCCATCATGATGTACACATCCGGCACCACCGCCAAACCCAAGGGCTGTCCATTGGCCCAAGGCGCCTTGGTGCGCAACGGCGCCGCCATGAATCGCCAGCGCTACTTCCTGACCGAGGAGGACCGCTTTTGGGCGCCCCTGCCCATGTTCCACATGGCGTCCATCCTGCCATTGCTGTGCTGCTTCGATGCCGGCGCCGCCATGCTGTCCATGAATCGGGTGGAGTCCGGCGCCGCCCTGCGCATGCTGGAGCGGGAAAGGGCTACGGTCGCCTTCCCTTCCTTCCCCACCGTCACCAATGAACTCATCAACCACCCGCGCTTCCCACACACGGATCTCAGCCGCCTGCGCCGCATCAACAACGTAGCCCCGGTTGAGATGCTGCGGCGTTTCCAGAACGCCTTCCCCCAGGCAGTGCAAACCGGCGCCTATGGGCTGACGGAAGCCTGTGGCGTGATTTCCTTCAACCACCCACAGGAGGATCTGAACACTCGGCTGACCACCTGCGGCGCTCCCTTTGCCGACGTGCAAGTGAAGATAGTGGACCCGGACAGCCTGCGCGCCTTGGGGCCGGAGGAGCGCGGTGAAATATGGATCAAGGGCTACTGCGTCTTTGCCGGCTACTACAAGGCGCCAGGGAAAAACGCGGAGAGTTTCGTGGACGGCTGGCTGCGCACCGGGGATCTAGGCGCCCTGACCGAACGAAACCAGATCCGCTACCACGGGCGCCTCAAGGACATGCTGAAAGTGGGTGGGGAAAATGTGGCGGCTGTGGAGATTGAATCCTTCCTGGCCACCCACCCGGCCGTGAAGCTGGCGGTGGTCATCGGCGTGCCGGACCAACGGCTGCTGGAGGTGGCGGCGGCCTTTATCGAGCTCAAGCCGGGCGCTTCGGCCAGCGAGAGGGACATCATCGACTACTGCAAAGGCCGCATCGCCAGCTTCAAGGCGCCCCGCCATGTGCGCTTCGTCACGGCTTGGCCCATGTCCTCCACCAAGGTGCAGAAGTTCAAGCTGCGCGAGTGGTTCGACGGGACAGCAGAGATTGCGCCCGGCAAAGACGGCGCCCCCGCCTGAATTGAGCGGACGGTGGGCTGTTCTGAAATTGCCCCGAAGTTTTGTGGCCAAAGCGTATAATGTGCGCCATTTCGGCTTAGTGCGGGTCCACTAGGGAACCTCTGAACAAGTCCCGGAAGCCCAGAGGAGGCTAAAAGGCGTGATGGCAAGGCGCGGCGAAGCCGTGTGGCTTACCCCCACACAATGAGCCGCAACACAGCCAGCGCGCCATTTAGGCCCTCCCGAAGGGCGCTCCGCGGCGTACGGACCGTGGAATGCCCTCTGCTCTGAGGATTGCCTTCCCATGGCCGCAACGCCATCTCCCGCTGCTGAGAGCGGGGCGCTGGGCGAACGCGACTTGTTCAGAGGTTCCCCAGCATACCGGCAGGGGCAAAGGTGCTGCCGGAATCGTTGGCCGAATCAGCCTAGGAGACCAGCATGGCCTTGCAGCGCACACTTTCCATCATCAAGCCGGATGCGGTGGCCGGCAACCACATCGGGGATATCTGCGCCCGCCTGGAAGGCGGTGGCTTGCGCATCGTCGCCGCCAAGATGCTCAGGCTTAGCCAGGAGCGAGCCGCCGGCTTCTACGCAGAGCACCAGGGCAAGCCGTTCTTCGCCAGCCTATGCGCCTACATGACTTCCGGGCCAATTCTGGTGCAGGTGTTGGAAGGGGAGGACGCCATCGCCGGGAACCGCCAGCTGATGGGCGCCACGGATCCGGCCAAAGCCGATCCCGGCACCATCCGTGCGGACTTTGCGCAATCCTTGGACGCCAACGCCGTGCACGGGTCGGATTCACCCGCCTCCGCTGCCCGGGAGATCGCCTATTTCTTTGCGCCGGAGGAAATCCACGCCCGCCCCTAGCGCGCAAGCCGCCATGCAAGCCGCCCAACCAACCAACCTGCTCGACTTCGACCGTCAAGGCCTAGAGGCCTACTTTGCGGCCGCTGGCCATCGCCCCTTCCGCGCCCGGCAGGTGATGAAATGGGCCTACCAGCGCGGCTGCCTGGATTTTTCGGCCATGACGGACCTTGCCAAGAGCCTGCGCGCCTGGCTGGAAGGCAACGCGCACTTTGCGCTTCCAACCGCAGCCAGCCGCCAGGAGGCGGAGGATGGCGTGGTCAAGTGGGCCATGCGGGTGGGCAACGGGGACTGCGTGGAGACAGTGCTGATACCGGAGCGCGGTCGCTACACCCTGTGCGTATCCTCCCAGGTGGGCTGCATGTTGGACTGCGCCTTCTGCGCCACCGGCAAGCAGGGCTTCAACGGCAACCTCTCCACCGCCGAGATCATCGGCCAGGTCTGGCTGGCCAACCAAGTTTTGCGGCAGCGGGGCGAACGCGTCACCAATGTGGTGCTCATGGGCATGGGGGAGCCTCTGTTGAACTTCCGGGCCGTGCTTCGCGCCGTCAACCTGATGACGGACGATCTAGCCTTCGGCATCTCCAAGCGGCGGGTGACCATCTCCACCGCCGGCGTAGCGCCCGCCATACATCGCCTGGCTGCGGTCAGCGACGTATCCCTGGCCGTTTCCCTGCACGCATCCACCGATGCGCTGCGCGATGAACTGGTGCCCCTGAACCGCAAATACCCGCTGGCCGAGCTGCTGGCTGCCTGCCGCCACTATCTAAGCGGCTTGGGGTGGCGCCGGGCGCTGACCATGGAGTACACTTTGCTGAAGGGCGTCAATGACAGTCTCGCCCAAGCACGACAACTGGCGGACTTGCTTGTGGGGCTGCGCTGCAAGATCAACCTGATACCGTTCAATCCCTTTCCCGGCGCGGATTTTCAGCGGCCTGCGCCAGAGGCCGTGCGCGCTTTCCAAACCATCTTGCTGAATGCCGGCTACGCCGCCATGCTGCGCACCACCAGAGGGGATGCCATAGACGCCGCCTGCGGCCAGTTGGTGGGCGCAGTGGCGGACCGCACCAAACGGCAAGCACGCCATCAGGCCCGGCGGATGCAAGCTGGCAGCCAAGTCGCGCCCAGCGCCGCCCAGGCCCAGCGCACCCTAGGCCGCGCCAAGCGCCAAGCGGCGTCGGGGCGCATTTTGGCTGTGGGATGAGGGGCCATGGCGGTGGCGGAGGAAGATCAGCGGCTTGGCGCCGCCCTGCGCCAAGGCCGCGAAGCTCGCGAGCTGCCCGTCGATCAGGTCGCTGACGCCCTATTCCTTACAGCTGCCACCGTGCGGGCGCTCGAGGCTGAGGACTGGGAGCAATTGCCGTCGCCCGTGTTCGTGCGCGGCTACATCCGCAACTACGCCCGTTTCCTGGCTGTGGATCAAAACGCCCTGCTGCAGGCCTACGACGACCTCGCCCCAGCGTCGTCCCACAACCCGCCCACGGGCGAAGCCGCGCGCTGGGGCGATCTGGACAAGCGCCATCTTCGCCGCCTCGGCCTGATGGGGGCCATCATCCTGCTGTTGGTGGCGGGCGCGGCGTTTGTCTGGTGGACGAAGCCCTTCCTTGAGAATGGCGGCGATGGGGCGCCGCAGACGCCGGCCCAGCCCACCACAGCAGTCCCCGACAGTGCGCCCTTGCCAGCTGAACCAGCGCTCCGTGAAGCTGCTCCACGTAGTGGACCATCGCCACGGCCCGACAGTGCGCCCTCGCCGGCTGAACCAGCGCCCCAAGACAGCCCGCCGACCGGGGCGGACGACTTGCCCACCGGCCCGCAGTTGCTGCAGCGCCACGTGCGCATCACCCCTGACGGCGAGGACGAACTGGAGTTGGCCTTTACGGGGAAGAGCTGGGTGGAAGTGCGCAACACCGATGCCAAGCAGCTATATGCCGCGGAAGGGCGACAAGGCGAACTGTGGCGGCTGGAGGGTCAAGGGCCGTTTCATTTGGTGCTCGGCTACGCCCCAGGCATTACGTTGCGGTTTAACGGAGAGGCCGTATCTTTGCGCCAGCACACGGAGGAAAACCAAGTGGCCTCCTTAGTGCTGGGCCGCTAGCCGTGGCGCGCCTGGTGCGGGGCATGCGGGATCTGCTGCCCGAAGAAGCGGCGCGGTTCCGTGCGGTGGAGCAAGCCATCGTGGCGGTTCTGGACAGCTTCGCCTACGAGGAATTGCAACTGCCCCTGCTGGAGGAGACGGAGCTGTTCAGGCGCAGCATCGGCTGCGCCACCGACATCGTGGAGAAAGAGATGTTCAGCCTGCCTGATGGCGGCGGCAAGAGCATCTCCCTGCGCCCGGAGGGCACCGCTTCCTGCGTCCGCGCCCTAATCGACAACGGCGTGCTGCATCACGGGCCGCAGCGGGTTTACTACCGCGGCGCCATGTTTCGCCATGAGCGCCCTCAGAAGGGCCGCTATCGGCAGTTCCAGCAGATCTCGCCGGAGGCCTTGGGCCTGCCCGGGCCGGATGTGGATGCCGAACTCATCCAAATGGGCACGGAAATCTGGCGCGTCCTGGGGCTGCAGGAGGAAATCCAGCTAGAGCTGAACACCCTCGGCGCCCCGCAGGCCCGGGCCCGCTGGCGGGACAGCCTGGTGGCGTACCTGCGCCCTCGCCAGGCGGAGCTGGACGCGGACAGCGCCCGCCGCCTGGAGCGCAATCCCTTGCGCATTCTGGACAGCAAGGCGCCGAACACCCAGGCGATCCTGGCCGATGCGCCCAAGTTTCAGGACTATATCGATGCGGAAAGCGCGGCGCACTTTGAAGCGCTCACCAGCCTGCTGCGAACATTGCGCATCCCCTATGTGCTGAACCCCTTGCTGGTGCGGGGCCTGGACTACTACGGCAAAACCGTGTTCGAATGGACCACCCGACGTCTAGGCGCCCAAGGCACCCTGTGCGCCGGCGGGCGCTACGATGGGCTCGTGGAGATGCTTGGCGGCAAGCCCACGCCCGGCGTCGGCTTTGCGCTGGGATTGGACCGCACCGTGCTGCTGCATGAGGCCGTGCATGGCGGCCATGGGCCGGCGCGGGTGGATGTGTACTGTTGCGTACTTTCACCGCAGCATCAGGGCCACGCCTTGCAAGCGGTGCAGACGCTGCGCCAAGGCGCGCCAGGTTTGCGCTTTCGCCTACACACCGGCGGCGGGCGGCTGAAAAACCAGTTGCGGCGGGCCAGCCAGTGCGGCGCCCGTTGGGCCCTGTTGTTTGGGGACGACGAAGTGCGCGAAAATCGCATTGCGCTGAAGGATTTGCGCAATGACGGGCCCCAAGAGACCTTGACGGCCGGCGAAGTGCCGGCCCGGCTAAGGGAGGACGGCCCCGCACGGCGTTTGACAGAGGAACTCTTGGACTTCTCCCCGTCCGTGAGTCCTGGGCTAAGGGAGGCTGGCCCCGCACGGCGTTTGACGGCAGCCGGCGACCCACCGGCAATGAGACATTGAAGTGGCTGATTACCTGTCCGAAGAAGAACAGTTGGATCGCCTGAAGACCTGGTGGCGGCAAAATGGCACGGGCTTGCTGATCACCTTGGCGCTAGCCTTGGCGGCGGTGGTCGGCTGGCGCTGGTACGGCGGCGCCCAGACCGAAGGGCGGCAGGCGGCATCCGAACTTTTCGAAGCCTATTTGGCCGCCGAAGGGGAGCAGCGGGACGCTTTGGCCGCGCAGATCGACGCGTCGGCAGCCAGCACAGGCTACCAGGCCTTCACCCTGATGCAGCGGGCTGGGGAGTCCCTGGAGGCGGGCGAGATCGACGCCGCCGCAGGCCTGCTGCGGCAAGTGGCGGAGGGCGACTTGCCCACTGCGCTCAAGGATCTTGCCTATGTGCGCCTGGCCCGCCTGCAGCAGCAGCAGGGCGATAGCGAGGCCGCCCTGGCCAGTTTGGCCGCGGTGCGCAGTGCGGGGGGGCGCTGGCAGCTGCAGGAGCTATTGGGGGACATCCACCTTGCCCAAGGTGAACGCGAACGCGCCCACGAAGCCTACAACTCCGCCCTGGCGGAAGTGGGCGCGGACCAACAACGGCCCATTCTGGAGATGAAAGCCCATGACACCGCGCCCGCAGCAACCCAGGCCCCAATGCCCGACGACGCTTCCCAAGAGGACGATGGAGACGCGCATGCGGGAGTCGCAACAACCCAGGCCCCCATCCCCGAGGACGCTTCCGGGCTTGACGATGAATCCTAAACGCAACTGCTTGCTGTTGGCGGCCTTCTTTCTGGCTTTGGCGGCGGGCGGCTGCAGTTGGTTCTCTTGGGTGCCAGGCGTGGGCGGCAAAGACGAGGAAGGGGACATTCTGAAGCCCGCTGAGCTGAAATCCTTCACGGAGGAGGCGCGGGTGCGGCAACTGTGGCGGGTGTCAATCGGCAAGGGGCTGGGCCGCAAGTACCTGCGGCTAGGCCCATCCTTGTTGGCTGACCGGGTGTTTGCCGCCGACGGCTATGGGTTGGTGGAGGCCCGGGATAGGTTCACCGGCAAGCGCATCTGGCGTACGGAAATTGCCCAAAGCGGGCAGCGTGGCGGCATGTTGCGAGGCATCAAGCTGTTCGACCGCAAGGACCCCAGCTTCGTCAGCGGCGGGGTCGGCGCCGGCGCCGGCTTGGTGTTCATCGGCACCACCCAAGGCGCCTTGGTGGCCCTGTCCGCAGGGGACGGCAGCGAAGTCTGGCGAGCCTACGCGGGCAGCGAGATCCTCAGCCGGCCAACGGTGGGAGATGACGCGGTGTTCGTCCAGACCATCGACGGGCGGCTGTTGGCCTTGGAACTGACGGATGGCGCACAGCGCTGGAGCTTCGACAACCAGGTGCCGGTGCTGACATTGCGCGGCGGCGCTGCGCCCGTGTTTGCGGACGACATCGTGTACGCCGGCTTCGCCAACGGCATGCTCAGCGCCATCAAGACGGATAACGGCGAACCCCTGTGGGAGCACCGCGTGATGCTCCCGGAAGGCCGGTCCGAACTGGACCGCATGGTGGATGTGGACGGCACCCCCTTGCTGGCTGGGCCTATCCTGTACGCCGTGTCCTACCAAGGGCGGCTGAAGGCCCTGCGGCGCAGCGACGGCGCCTTGGCGTGGCAGCGGGAGATGTCCAGTTATCTGGACTTGGCCAGCGGCTACGACCAAGTCTATCTGGTGGATGAAAACGATGTGGTGGTTGCCTTCGATGCGCAGACTTCGGAGGAAGTCTGGCGGCAGGAAGGGCTGTATCGCCGTAAGGTATCCAGCCCGGTGGCGTTCAACAACTACGTGGTGGTTGGGGACGATGAGGGCCATCTGCATGTGCTGGCGCAGAGCGATGGACGTTTTGTGGCGCGCCGCAAGCTCGATGGCGACGGGCTGCGTTCAGCCATGGCCGTGGCGGAAGGCCGCACTCTGTATGTGCTGGGCAACTCCGGCGCCCTGTACGCCCTGGAAATCGACGCCCGATAGCCTCGGCCCCCTGCGGGCGCAGCCGGCAAGCCTCCCACTAAGCGGCGTATCGCACCAAGCGCCCCGACGACCGCGCCAGAATTTTCGTTTGCCTGCGAGGGCCCCCGCAGGTGATGAGTCTTCAGCGGAGGGTGCAGGGGGGAACCTGCACAGATGCATGGCGGCGCCTATGCTTGAGGGAGCATGAATGCGCATTGGGCCGAAAGACCGGCGGGGCGCGGCCAGCGCAATTCGTGCCGCGGCCAAGCTCCTGGATTTGCACACAACCCGTTGAAAAAGAATGATATCCTGTGAACCAACAAGGGGCTTGGCGCAATATGCCGGCTAGGCAGTCGGCCCCAGCGGCGGCGCCCGGCGCCTCATCCACCCCGGGTGTCCTGGTGCTGGTGGGCAGGCCCAACGTGGGCAAGTCCACCCTGTTCAACAAGCTCATGGGCGCCCGCTCCGCCTTGGTGGCCAATGTGCCCGGCCTCACCCGCGACCGGCAGTACGGGCGCACGGTGCTGCACGGCAAGCCGTGCCTGCTGGTGGACACCGGCGGATTGGCGGCTGGCGGGGCCTTTGCCGAACTGATCGGCCGTCAGGCGGATGCCGCCCTGGCGGAGGCTACTGGCGTACTGTTTGTGGTGGACGCCCGGGCCGGGCTCACGGCTGGTGACGAGGCCATCGCCGATCGCCTGCGGCGCAATGGAGCGCCCTTGGTGTTGGTGGTCAACAAGGTGGACGGCCTGGACCCCGATGGCGTCGTGGCGGAGTTCGCCCGGCTCGGCTGTGCGCGGATGCAACTGGTGTCCGCCAGCCAGGGGCGCGGCCTTGCCGCCCTAACTGGCGCCTTGGCGGATCTGCTGCCGGCGGCGACGCCCCAGCAGGACTCGGATCATATCGGACACAAGGCCTTGGCCGCCCTGAGCCGGAGGGCGGCGGCACCCCAGGAGCAGAACTCGGATCATATCCGCACCGCCGTCGTGGGCCGACCGAACGTGGGCAAATCCACCCTCATCAACCGCCTGTTGGGGGAGGAGCGGCAGATCGTCCACGATCATCCGGGCACCACCAGAGATGCGGTGGAAATACCCTTTCAGGCGCACGGGGCCCGCTTTCTGCTGATCGACACCGCCGGGGTGCGACGCAAGGGCCGGGTGACGGGCGTGGTGGAGAAGTTCTCCGTGGTCAAGTCCTTGGACGCCATGCAGCGGGCGCACACGGTCATCCTGGTGCTCGATGGCCGGGAAGGCGTGGTGGACCAGGATTTGCATGTGCTGAAACTGGCCGCGGACGCCGGCGCCGGGCTGGTGGTGGCGGTGAACAAGTGGGATGCCCTGAACGCAGCGCAGAAACGTCAGCGTCGGGAGGTGCTGGCGCGGCGGCTGGCCTTCATTCCCTGGGCGCCCCTGCGCTGCATCTCCGCCCTGCGCGGGCAAGGGGTGGCGCGCCTGATGGCGGAAGTGCAGGCGGTCCATGCGGCCGGCAGCTTCGCGGTCAGCACCCAAGCCCTGAACTTGGCGCTGCAGGACCTGCTGGCGGCCCACCCGCCGCCCGCCGTGCGCCGCCGCGCCATCAAGTTGCGCTACGCCCACAAGCTGGGCGCCCACCCGCCGCAGATCGCCATCCACGGCAATCAGGCGCAGGCCCTGCCGGCCAGCTACCAACGTTATCTGGAAAACGGCTTCCGCGAAGCCTTCAACCTGGTGGGCTGCCCGCTGCGCCTGACCCTGAAGACCACCGCCAACCCCTACGCCAACAAGCCCAACCCCTTAAGCCCCCGTCAACGCCGCCGCCGGGACCGCCTAGTCCGGCACCGCAAGCGGCGCTAACGGGCCAACCCGAAGCCGTCATCTCCCGGACGGCTACGCAGCCAACTGATGGCGGACCGGGCGCTCTCTGTCGCCAATTGACGCCAATCGCTCAACGCAGCGTCAATGGCGCCGCGTTTGTCTTCATCGGGCTTTGCCGTCACGTCCGCCCTTGGTCTTCGCCGAGCGATCGGCACGCGACCTGCCCATCTCCTTGTGAACCCTGTTATGCCGCGCTCCAACGAGTTCTCCGGGCGAAGCCGTTCTCCTAGCCGCCTTCGCCGAAAAGGCGAGTGGGGACAATGATGGTCTTGCCGAGGCAATTCCAGGTCCCAACAGTTGGGTGACCTCATCGAATGCATCACTCAGCAAGAAATCGAAAGGAGTGATTCCGTTCGGTAAAGCGGTAACCAAAGCCATCCTCGTTTCGTCGGCACTACCACGATCAATTTTCCGAATGATGGCAAGAAGCTTGCCGAGACGCTCTTCGGCGGCCGCATCAATTGGCTTGCCGCTAACCCAAAAGTGAATGCTTCGACGAGCAACACCGAAGATGCGCGCGAGTTGTCCCCAACTAAGGCCGCTTCGCCGGCGGACTTCATTGATTGCGGCACCCGGAGATGCGTATTCGTCAACAAAGGCGTAGCCACCGCCTGTCTGCTGTGTCGGCGAGACTCCAATGGGAATTGATCGCAATACATCGTTAGTTGTTCCGGGCACGCCCAATGCCTCGCCGACGGAAATAACCTGACTCCAGGCCCGCTGTTTCGATCCACGACTCGCGGTCAATATGTTCGGCTAACGCCGCGACGATCGTCTCGAATCGTGTGAAGAAGTGGTCGCGGCTCTCATAATCCGTCGTCTCGATTGTGACGAAATCGGAAGCGAGCGAGACTCGCCAGCTCTTGCCTTCGTCAGCGAAGCGCCAGATCACTTGGGGCGGCATGGAACTTGTCCCTTGAAGACCTAATGCGATGCCTTGTGTCTTTTCGGCTCGTAAAACCGGGTACTGGTCACGAATCGCCTCTTGATAAGGGGGCGACGAAATCTTTCTTTTCGATTGAAAGCATCTGCGGGAAGCGCACCTGCGCCACTACCCGAACTAGCGGGGCGCTCGGGAGAGAAACCTCGGTTGGCAGTGCCGAGGTGAGGGGGTTAAGAAGGGTGTTCACGGCGCAAGAGTAGCCCGAAAGGCGAAAACTGTGAAGAGAAATGTGGAATGGCAGAGTTGCATCTAGACAGCGGAATGCCGGATTGCGCTCACTATACCTCTTTTTTGCTGGCTGCATGGACAGTTCCACATCCATCCACTGAATATCCATGTTGTCAAAACGCATTTGTTGGTGGATTTCCATACAGCATCTCGGCGGTGTTGGACGGGAGCCGGTCGATAAGCGGCTGGCCGAGTCCGCCTGGGGCAGGCCGCGCCCGCGCAGCTCGCGGCGCCTGCGGCCCGGATTCGGGTTGTGGCGGATGGCGGCGACGGCCGCCATGTGGAGCAGTCGCCGTAGCCTAGGCGGAGGAAGTGGAAACAGATGCGAACTGCAGTTGGCTGATCGGCAAAGCTGCCGCCGATGCGTAAACTTTCGGGGGCCACTTAGGCGCACGCAGAAGAAAGGAGCAGTCGTATGAATAGACAGATGGGCAGTTTGTTGACCGCTTGGGCGCTGGTTTCAGGAATGGCCAATGCAGACACGCAAGTGGCGCCCAAAACCGCGTCGCAGATGCTCAATGAGCAAAGCCGGCAATTCGAGCAGCAGGTTGTACAGGTCACCGACAATGTGTTCACGGCGGTGGGATTTCACGGTGCGAACACCTCAATGATTGTTGGCGACCAAGGCGTCATCATCGTCGATACGCTAATGGGGCCGACCAGCGCCGCGAACGCCTTTGCGGCGCTGCGGCGATACAGCGGCAAGCCAGTGAAGGCGATCATCTACACCCATAGCCACGGTGACCATACTGGTGGCGCCAACGTCTTTGCCGGGGACGATGGGCCTGCAATCTATGCGATGGAGGGCTTCGGTTCCGCCACTGGTGTAGGTGAGGCCCTTCGGCCAATCATGACGTCACGCGGCGCCCGCCAGTTTGGGCGCCGTTTGCCGGCCCATCAAGCCACCAATCGGGGTGTAGCGGCGGCCGTCACCATTGACCACGATCGCGGGGGCGGTTTCCTGGCGCCCACCGTTTCGGTTTCCGGTGACAGTTACCGAACGACCATCGCCGGCGTGCGCGTGGAAATGCATGCGGCGCCGGGCGAAACGGACGATGCGTTGTTCGTCTGGCTGCCCGATGAGAGGGTGCTGTTCGCAGGCGACAACTTTTACCAAGCTTTCCCGAACTTGTATGCGATTCGCGGCACCGCCTATCGCAACGTGTTGAATTGGTCCAACAGCGTGGCGAAGATGGCGGCGCTGGCGCCGGACCACCTAGTGCCCGGCCACACTTTGCCCATTAGCGGCCGGGATGACGCCACTACCGCGTTAAAGGACTACAGCGAGGCCATTCGCACTGTGTACGAGCAGACCCTAAGGGGCATTAACCAAGGCAAGGGGCCGGATCTGATCGCACACGAAGTGGAGTTGCCGCCGCACCTGAAAGACAAGTCATATTTGGTGGAGTTCTACGGCGCGGTGCCCCACGCCGTCAGGGCCATCTACGGCGGATTGCTCGGCTGGTACGACGGCAACCCAACCACTCTGAACCCGCTGGCCCCCAGGATCGAAGCGCACAAAATGGCCGAACTGGCGGGCGGGGCTGCGAACATGACCGCGAAGATGTTGGAGGCGTTGCGAAACGAAGACTTTCAATGGGCATTGGAACTGGCGGATCATCTGAAGTGGCTTGACGACAGCGACCGGCAACTGGCGCGGACGACCAAGATTGCGGCGCTGCGCGGCCTGGCGGCTCGAGAATACAACGCCCCGAATCGCAACTACTACTTGAGCTACGCCAACGAGTTGGAGTCTGGGAAACTGAGTCAGCTATGGTTTTGACGTTCACAGCCCAGTTCGGGGTGATCTCCCGCTGCACCGACGCAGCATCCATGATTTGGGCGTATCGGGGCCAGCCCCGCAGAAAGACCCGGGGAACCTCTGAACAAGCCGCGTTCCCCCTTCGGGAGGGCCTAAAGGCCCCGCTGGCGACATTGCGGCTCGTCGTGTGGAGCCTGCCACATGGCTTCGCCGCGCCTTTCGATTGACTGCCAAGGCTAGGCCCTACGTGCCTCAGACAAGCAAGAGTCTGCTGAACTTGCCACCATGTCGGCGAGCTTGCAGGCCGCATGCAGGGCGAAGGCGGGAATTTCCTCCCGGTCCTGATTTTTCCACTCGCAGGCATCCGCCGTGTCACCTGGGCAACTGCAACGCCACCAATATGAATGCATACTCCTCCGCCACCTCGCGCAGCGAGTCAAAGCGTCCCGACTTGCCGCCGTGGCCGGCTTCCATATGCGTCTTCAGCAGCAGAGGATTGCTGTCGGTTTTCAGCGTCCTAAGCTTGGCGACGTACTTGGCCGGCTCCCAGTAGGTCACCCGGGGATCGTTCAGCCCGGCGGTCACCAGCATGGGCGGGTAGGCGCCCGGCTGCAGTTGATCGTATGGCGAGTAGGAACGGATCAGGTGGAAGGCGGCCGCGTCCTCGATGGGGTTGCCCCACTCGGGCCACTCGATGGGCGTGAGCGGCAGCGAGCTGTCCAGCATGGTGTTGAGCACGTCCACGAACGGCACGTGGGCGGCGACGGCGCCCCATAGTTCGGGCGCTTGGTTGACGGCGGCGCCCATGAGTTGGCCGCCGGCGCTGCCGCCGGCGATGGCGATTCGGCCTTGCGACCCGTAACCCGCCGCCACCAGGTGTCTGGCCACATCCACGAAGTCGTTGAAGGTATTTGCGCGCTGGCTCAGCTTGCCGGCTTCGTACCAGTGGCGGCCGAGGTCGTCACCGCCCCGAATGTGGGCGATGGCTGCGATGAAGCCGCGCTGTAGCAGGGACAGGCGCGTCGTTGAGAACGATGGCGAAATGGCGTGGCCGTAGGCGCCGTAGCCGTAGAGGTGCAGCGGGGCGCTGCCGTCGGTGGGAGTGTCTCTGTGGCGCACGAGCGATACGGGAACCCGTGCGCCGTCCCGGGCCGGCGCCAAAAGCCGCTCGGTAACGTACAGTCCGGAATCATAGCCGCTTGGGATCTGCCGCACCTTGCGCACTTCCAGTTCGCGCCGGTCGAGGTGGTAGTCGTAAACCCTATGCGGCGACACCATGGAGGTGTAGTCGAGGCGCAGAACCCGGGTGTGGAACTCGGGATTTTCACCCAGCGCGAGGCTGTAGGCGGATTCGGGGAATTCGATGTGGGTGTTGACTCCTTCCCGGTCGATAAGGCGGATCTGGTCCAGCCCATCGATGCGCTCCAGCACGGCAATGAAGTCGGCAAAGGCCGCGAAGCCGCGAATGTAGAGCCTGTCGGAGCCGTCGAGGAGGGGCTGCCAAGCGTTTTCGGCAAAGTCGTCCTCCGCGGCCGTGGCGATGCGGGTGTTTTTGTGGCGATCGTTGGTGCGAATGACGAAGCGATCGCCCTGATGGTCGACGGAATACTCGTGGTTCTCCCGACGCGGGCTGACTAGGGCCGGTTTCGCGTCCAGATCCTTGGTGGGGACGAGGTGAACCTCGGAAGTGATATGGTCGGCGGTGTGGATCACCGCGTATCGCTTCGAGGCGCTTGGCGATAGGCCGACGAAGAAGCCAGGATCGCTTTCCTGGTAGACAACCGCATCCCGTGCAGCCGGTTCGCCCAGCCGGTGCCGCCGCACCTGGTGCGGACGCCAGTTTTCATCCACCACGGTGTATAGGAAAGCCGAATCGTCCGCCGCCCATACGGGCGGGCCGATGGTGTTCTCGATGGCGTCGGCGAGCAATTCTCCGGTGTTCAGGTTCTTGACCACGAGGCTGAACCGTTCCGAACCGCTGGTGTCGGTGCTGTAGGCCATCAGGTTCCCAGCGTTGCCGACGACTAGGGCGCCTAGGCGGAAGTAGTCCGCCTGCCGGGCCAGCGCCGGCTCGTCGAGGATGGTCGCGGCGCTGTCGGTGGCGCCCGTGCGCGCGCCGGGCTCGTCCGCGGGCCAGCGCGACCAGATGCGGTACTGGCCGCCTTCCTCAAAGCGCCATTGGTAGCACCAGGCGCCCTGACGGACCGGGACACTGGCCTCGTCCGGCTGCTGCCGGGCCTTGATTTCCTGGTAGAGGGTTTCCACCAGTTCGGCGTGGGGGCCCATCATGGCCTCGAAGTAGGCGTTCTCCGCTTCCAGATAGGCGAGCACATCCGCATCCTTCACTTGCGGATAGCCTTCATCCTTCAGCCAGTGGTAGGGATCCTCGACGGTGACGCCATGGTGCGTCGTGCTGTGGGGCCGGGTTGCCGCCTTCGGCGGCACCGGCGGCGTTGCATCGTTCATCGGCGTCTCCCTCCCGGTGCGGGCGGCGGCCAAAACACCCGCAACCCGGCCATTCCGTAATCTACCATGCAATTCCCTCCAAGGACGCCCAGCGACAGGCGACGGAGTGCAAGTTCCACGCGTTGCCTGTCCGGCGGACTGCTTCGTCCGCACTAGGGAACCTCTGAACAAGTCGCGTTCGCCCAGCGCCCCGCTGTTTGCGGACGGAGACGGCGTTGCGGCCATGGCAAGGCGAGCCGTGTTGCGGCTCATTGTGTGGGGCCCCGCCCACAGGGCTTCGCCGCGCCTTGCCATCACGCCACCTAGTGTGCTGTCCCGCAAGTATGTGGGTTTTAGTCGCTAGGCCGTTTTGGCGCCCCACAAGGCGCGACGACGCCCTGTGGCAGGCCCCACACAAGGAGGAGCAACGCGGCCGGGGGCCAAAATGGCCACGAATAATCACACTTACTTGCGGGACAGCACACTAGACGCCTCTGGGCTTCCCAGACTTGTTCAGAGGTTCCTAAATAGGTTGGGAGCGACCTTGGGGTGGTCTTGGATCGTTCCGCGGGTTGGACTCTTCATGGGCTGTGTGCGCCGCGGATGGTGTTGGGGGGTGATGTCGACGCCGACCGTCGTTGGTGTATGATCGTTCATGCTTTTCCTCTCCTGTGCTTGCCATGCGAGCCTTGACGCTCTTGCATCCATTCAGGACGTGCGAGGAATCTTTCTGGAATACAAGCTGGAACATGCCCCGCCTTGAGCGGCGTTCGCCCTACGGGGCGCAGCGCACGGAGACTTCCGCCATTGCAGGACACCGCCTTTGACATCGTGCTCGCCAAGTCCGGCCTGCGGCTGTCAGTGGGCGCTGATGAGGCCATCCTGGATGTCGTGGAAGCCGCCGGCATCGATGCGCCCAGTTCCTGCTTCGCCGGCATTTGCGGGACATGCGAAACCCGGGTGCTGGGCGGGGTGCCGGACCATCGGGACGAAATACTGAGCGCCCAGGAACGGGTCCAGGGCAGGACCATGATGATCTGCTGCTCCCGCGCCCTGACGCCGGAGTTGGTGCTGGATCTGTGAAGGCGGTCACCGGCGTCATCCTGTGCGGCGGACGCGGGCGACGACTGGCCGGCGCAGACAAACCCCTGTTGATCTGGCGGGGGGAGGCGCTCGTCGCCCAGGTGGTGCGGCGGCTGGCCGCCCAGGTGGACGGCATGCTCATCAGCGCCAACCGCAATCTGGATGCCTACCGCCGCTGGGCGCCGGTGGTGGCGGACGAGTTGCCCGGCCACCAAGGGCCCCTGGCGGGCATTGCCGCGGCGCTGGCGCACTGCCCAACGCCTTGGGCGGCGGTGTGTCCAGGAGATGCGCCCTTGCTCCCAGCCGACTTGGTGCAACGTCTGGCGGGGGCGCTGCGCGCCAATGGGCAGGGGACCGGCGCACCGCTTGCGGCGATGGCGCGAACCGGCGCGCGCCGCCATCCCCTGCACTGCCTGCTTCATACAAAGGCGCTCGGCCATCTGCAGGACCATTTGGCGAAAGGCCAGCGCGCCGCACAGGGCTGGCTGATCGCCCTAGGGGCCGCGGAGGTGGACTTCAGCGATCAAGAGGAGGCCTTTCGCAACTTCAATTCACAGGCGGAGTTCGCCATGGGGACGCGGCCATCAGGGGCCCCTAACGCCATATGACGATTAGGGCGAATCGGCGAAGCTGTTCCCTTGCGGCCAGTACAGTTGATGGCAGGAAACGCACACTTGGTAGAGTTGGGCGCCGGCTGCAAACACCGCATCCGCATCGCGCGCATCCGCGGCGGCGCGGGCTTCATTGCCGACGCTGATAAGTTCTGCGGATATGGCGGCCCACTGCGGCCGCTCCCTAGCGAAGTGGGGCATCAGCAACAGGTTGCCCACTTCGGCAACCAGCGCAGCCTGGTTGCGCAAATGGTTCCACTCAGCCTCCGTGGCGGGCGCCAGGCTTTCAACGCCCTCCAAGGTGTGTATCTCCCCAGACGAATCCCAGATGACATCAGAGGCCGGCTGCAGAATCCACGCCATCAACTGCGCCTCATCGGTAACCGGCTGGTAAGGCGGCGGCTCACAGCCGCCCAAAAGCACAGCCGCGAACAGGCAAAGCAAGCGATGGGGCATTTCTCCTACTCCCACGATTGTGGCGGCTGGACAAAGCAACGCTATGATACAGCTTTGCCAGCAGCCCGTGCGGCTTGCGCTGAATCCGCCAGCCAGTTTCCGTAACATGTGCGCCTTCCCAGCCCTGCAGGAACCTTCGCCGATGTCGAGACGCCCTGTCATGTTTGAGCGAAAGGACATGCGCAACCAAAGCCTGATGGGACCGTTCACCCTGCTCCTGGCGGTGGCGCTGGGCGCCTGTGCGGAGGCGCCGCCGCCTTCATTCACGGCAGGCGCAGCAGCCGGCTGGCCAGCTTACGGGGGCGCTCTGGGGGGCGGGCATTACTCAGCGGCGGACCAGATTCGCCCGGACAACGTACGCCACTTGGCGCTGGCTTGGGAACACAGGTCCGGGGACATTCGCCAGCGCGACCATGCGGCTGGCGTATTCTCGCAGAGCTCCTTCCAGGCCACCCCGATCCTGGTGGACGAAACCCTCTACTACTGCTCACCCTTTAACATGGTCTTTGCCTTGGACGCCCGCAGCGGCAAGGAGCTCTGGCGCTTCGACCCCCAGGTGGACAAGACCGCCGACTTCCTGCCCAACTGCCGGGGGGTGAGCAGTTGGCGCTCCGGCGAGGACGGGTTTTGCGAGCATCGCATCATCGAAGGCACCTTGGACGGGCGGCTGATCGCCTTGGACGCCGACACCGGCCGGCCCTGCCCGGACTTTGGCGAGAACGGCCAAGTGGATGTCTCCCACGGCCTGTCCGAACACGCCCCCCAAGACTACGCAATCACTTCGCCGCCGGCCATTCTGAACGATCTGGCCATCACCGGCGCCATGGTGCTGGACAACGTGAGCCTTGACGCCCCCAGCGGGGTGGTGCGGGCCTATGATGTGCGCAGCGGGGAACTGCGCTGGGCCTGGAACCCGGTGCCGCCCGGCATGGCCGCCCACAATGCCGACGGCACCTACCGCAACGGCACCACCAACGTCTGGTCCATATTGTCTGTGGATGTGGAGCGCAATCTCGTGTTCGCCCCGACCGGCAACACCTCGCCGGACTACTTCGGCGGCCTGCGCAACGGCTTGGATGAATACTCCAGCTCCGTCGTGGCGCTGGACGGCAGCACTGGAGAGCGCGTCTGGCACTACCAGATGGTGCATCATGACATCTGGGACTATGACACCCCGGCGCAGCCGACGCTGATGGATCTGCGGCTGGGCGAGGAAACCATTCCCGCCTTGGTGCAGGTCACCAAGATGGGGTTGACCTTCGTGCTGAATCGGGAAACCGGGCAGCCGGTTTGGCCCGTGGAGGAGCGGCCCGTGCCGCAGGGCCCCGTGGCCGGAGAATATCTGTCGCCCACGCAGCCCTTCCCCACCCATCTTCCGGCGCTCATCGAAACACCCATCACCCGCGAAGACGCCTGGGGCTTCACAGTCTGGGACGAAGACAGCTGCCGACGCCAGATAGGCGCATTGCGCAATGAAGGCATCTACACACCGCCCAGCCTGCAGGGCACCCTGTTTCACCCCCACCAGGGCGGCGGCAACAACTGGGGATCGCCGGCGGTGAACCACAGGACGCAGGTGCTCTATGTGGTGACCAACCGCACGCCGGCCAAAGTGCAGCTGCGGCCTAGGGCGGAGTGCGCCATCCCAGGCAGCGGCGCCCAGCTAGGCACGCCCTACTGCGTACACAACGATCGGCTGACTTCTCCCCTTGGCGTGCCCTGCACGGCGCCACCCTGGGGCACCTTGGACGCCATAGACCTGATTAAGGGCGAAGTGGCCTGGAGTACGCCCCTGGGCACCACCCGCCATCTGGCGCCCTTCCCGTTCTGGTGGATCAAGGGCGTTCCCGCAGTGGGCGGACCGGCGGTGACCGCAGGCGGCCTGGTGTTCGTCGGCGCCGCCCTGGATCACTATTTCCGCGCATTCGATGCCGCCACGGGCGCCGAACTCTGGCGTCATCCCCTGCCCACCCCCGCCAACGCCACGCCCATGACCTATCAGTTGCCTGGCGGACGGCAGCTGGTGGTCATCGCCGCCGGCAGCCATTGGGGTGGATTCAGCCCGCCTGGCGATCACCTGATGGCCTTCGCCTTGCCGGCCCCCTGACCATCCGATGCGCCGCATGGCGAAGGCGCAGCCTTAGGGGAGCTTGGGGAGAGGCTCCGGCGTCTCTGTCCGGCCATAGAACTCACGCACCGTTTGGTCGGCAATGCGCTGCAGAAACTCGGCTGCGTCCCGGGGGACTTCGCCGAAGTAGTCGTAGGCGATGCCGACGACCGACTTTCCGTAGATGCTCTGGTACAGGACGCAGGCCGCCAAGTAGGTGCCCAGCATGCTCGGATGCGTGCCGTCAAAGGTCTTGTGCAGCGCGCTGTCCGGGCGTTCTTCGAAGGCCCGCTCGAACGCCAGCCCGACCGGGATGACCAAGGCGTTGAGCGCATTGCCAGTGGATAGATAGGTTGCCCGGATCTTGTCGAACATCCCCGCATCCTGCAGTTCATGGGGTTCTACGTAGGCGTGGATCATGTACAGGGCGACTTCCGCGCCCGTGGCGCGGACCTTCCCGCTCAGTTCCGTCGCTTGGGCATGAAAGCCCGCACGGTCCGCCTCGGTCAACACCTCGCGGCTGCCGCCCTGCAGAATTACCAGATCGAATGGCTCCTCGATGCCCAGCCGGCCCGGGGCCAGCAGGCTATCGATGTCGTGGTGGGACAGGCGGGCGCCACTGATGGTCGCGGACTTGTACTGGTACTCCGCGGGACCGTGCGGGCCAATTTCCGCCGCGATGCGCAACAAATGGTTGTGCAGGCTGTCGTTGTAGTACAGGTAGCTGTTGCCGACAAAGAGCACTCGCTTGGGCGCCCGATTCTCGAGCTGCTGCACCTTCGGCTGGAGGTGGCGCTCCTGCTGTGCGGCGTACGCAGCGCTCGCCGGAAAGCCAAGCAGCAACGCCAACCCGAACGCCGCGCCAAGCCCCTTGCTGCGCCGCCCAAGGTTCTTCCAGTTCAGCGTGTTGGCCGCCAAGGGCCTGTCCGCAAGACCATAACGGCGCACCAGCCAGCAAGCCGTCCGCGTCAGCTGAATTCGGCGAGCCGAGCCTTGAGCGCCGCCAACGCACGCATGTTCGCATTCCTGATGCGGGCGATGTCCGGCGCCTGCTCGCTGATGTCGCCGAGCTCAGCCAACACGACATGCGCGTCATCATGGCCGGGAAATCGCCTCATGTCAGCCAGCCAGCGTTGTACGTTTTTGAAGGGTGAAAAGTCGTAAACGTTGGTGAAGCAGGGCTGCATCTGGCCGATTTCAACATAGGCAGCCAAGTCTGCGATGGTGACATGGTCGGCGGCGAGATATCTGGAGTGGGCAAGCCAGCCCGTTTCAAGCGCAAGAAGGGCGCGGTTGACGGTTGCCTGGGCCGCCTGCTGGATTGCCTGGGGGATGTTGAGATCCTTGCGCATCTTGGGCGCGATCAAGCCAACCGACGCATCGCGGAGATTTCGGTGGTGGTAGTGCAGGCGCCAGTCGATGCGCGCGCGCTGCTTGCTGTCTTGTGGATACAGATCCGTCCAGCCATGCTGGTTGCAGAGGTAACAAAGAATGGCGTGGGCCTCAGCCAACACGAAGCCGTCGGCTTGCTCGATGCAGGGGATGGCGCCAGCCGGATTTTTCGCTAGGTATTCCGGGCTGCGGCTGCCATTGGCGCCCTTGGAGCCGGGATTGATCGGCACCATCTCGAACGGCATCTGCTTGTGGAGCAGCAGCCACATGACGGCGCGCACCGGCTGCGAAAAGGGCACACCATAGAGGGTGAGGGCGTTCGACATGTCTAACAGTGTATTCCGCATAGGCTGTGGAATCCACCCACGCGACGGAATGCCGCAACCGGAACCGCGTACCACCATGGGCTGGAAGCGCAGGAGATAGCCGCCCGCCTAGGCGTTCCCAAGCATGTTAGGCCGGCAGGGCGGTGGTTTGCATTGGAGGCAAATCGCCAGCCTAGAGCTGCGATTGAATGTAGTTCTGGATGCCCACCTTGCCGATGAGCTCCAGTTGGGTCTCCAACCAGTCCACGTGCTCCTCCTCCGAGGACAAAATGCGCCGAAACAGTTCCCGGGACACATAATCCCCATTTTGTTCGCAGTAGGCGACGGCCTCGCGCAGGCAGGGCATGGCATCCCTCTCCAAGGCAAGGTCGCACTGCAGCATCTCCTCCGTGTGCTGGCCGATGCGCAGCCTGCCCAGGTCCTGCAGGTTGGGCAGGCCCTCCAGGAACAAGATGCGCCCCACCAGTTCATCGGCGTGCTTCATCTCATCGATGGACTCCTCCCGCTCCTTCTCCGCCAAGCGGTGCAGGCCCCAGTCCTCGTACATCTTGGCGTGCAGAAAATACTGGTTGATGGCGGTGAGCTCATTCTTGAGCGCCCGATTCAAATGAACATTGATGTCGCCCTTCGGTTGCATGGCCGTCTCCTGGCGGTGGCGTGGAAAATTACCCGCATCATGCACCATATTCAATCAATACTCAAGCGTAAGTTATTGTTTTATAAATAAAAATCATTTCCATCGAAAAATGTGAACTTGTTTACAAATACTATTGCAATCGAAAATACATATCATTTAGAATTCGTGGAATGTACATTTGCCTTTGCCAAGCCATCACGGATGCGGAAATCCACGCGGCAGCGGACGCCGGCGCAACCGAAGTGCAGGATCTGATGGAAACGCTGGGCGTCGGCGCCAACTGCGGCACCTGCGTGGAGGCCGCGCAAGCCATCATGGACGCTAAGCTCGCGAGCAACCTCGCCTACGCCGCCTAAGCGCTTCCCGCCCAGCCTAAGTCCGTAAATTGCGCCAAGGCGCTTGCTAAGCAGCCCGGGGCGAATGTACGCCTGCATGCCAACGCTGATGCAGCAATTCTCATTTGGCGTCCAGTCTCACCGTTCGGCGCACACACCCCGCATTTCCGGCTCGATGCGGGCCAAATCGACCGGCAAACCTTCCTGCGGAGGGGCCAAAAGCCGCAATGAGAATTGCTGACGCCGATGCAGCAACTCCCGCCAACGTCCCGACGCCCAATTGCGCGGCTCGATTTCACGGGGATTCAGTCGATTTGGGCGTCCGATTATGGCGATTTCATGGACACAGCGAGCTTAGCGGGAGCTGCTGACGCCGATGCATCCCGCTTGACAGCAGCACATCCGCGCCGGATCATCCCTTGACCATGAAGCACCATCAGATGGGCTGCGCCCTGTGGCGGGGGCATGACTGAGCCCCACAATCCGGTCGACTACATCGCCCGCACCCGGGCGCAGTACGACGCATTGGGCTATCCGCCCTACCAATGGGTGGTCAATGCAACATCACCGCCCTTTGCGCCGCTCGCCAAGCCAATGGATCGCTGCCGGGTGGGGCTGGTCGCCTCCGGCGGCATCTACCGCAAGGGGCAGATCGCCTTCCACTATCGGGACGACTTCAGCTTTCGGATGATACCCAAGGACACCCTGGTGGAGGATTTGCGCATCACCCACTTCGCCTATGATCTTACGGATGCCCGCCAGGATCCAAACGTGGTTTTCCCCTTGGAGACCCTGCGCAAGTTGGCTGCGGAAGGACGCATCGGCCAATTGGCCCCCAACGCCTACACCTTCATGGGCGGCATCTATTCGGCGCGCCGAGTGCGTAAGGGCCTTGCCCCAGCGATCGCCGAACGCTTGGTCAAGGAGCAGGTGGACTTGGCCATTCTGGTGCCGGTCTGACCCGTCTGCCATCAATCCGTTGGATTGATCGCAAGGGAGATTGAACGCATGGGCATCCCGACCATCTGCCTGTCCTGCGCCTACTCCATCACCCACGCCCTGAACCCGCCGCGAGCCGTATTTTTGGACTTCCCATTGGGACGCACCGCCGGCAGGCCAGGAGACAGCGCACAGCAGCGGCAGATCATGCTGGATGCCCTCGATGCCTTGGCGAGCATCCAGACTCCAGGCGAAATCCGCTGCCTGCCCCACCGTTGGAGCGGCGATGAAGGCTGGAAGCGCCAAGCCATGCGCTCCCAAAATGCCGATGGCCAAGCTGCGGACGACCGCATCGGGCGCAAGGCGGCGCCGCAGTACCAAAGGGTCCAGGATGCAGCCGCAGCGGCAGCCTGCCAGGAGGCGGGGCACTGCCCAGGCTGCGTCTTCCTGCCGGAACCGGCCTAAGGCCTGCAGGACGAAAGCCAAGTTGCGGCAACGTGCGCGGTCTTGACACGGCCTGGCGGGTCGCCGGGTGGCTCGCAGGCGCGGTTCTGCACCGGGCGGCCCGTCGTACGCTGACTTCCCCGCTGCGGGCCGACCATCCCCTAGGCGTGGAGATCGTCGCGCTGGGCGCCCAATCGCGGGCGGTGTTCAAGGCGTCGGGGCGCGTGGCGCGGAAGACGGGCGGCCAACAGGTCGACCTAGTGGTGGCCGACACGGCGGCCGAGGCGGCAGGGGTGTCAGCCCCGGTGGTCGTCCTCGCCGAGGCGCCGCCATTGCTTTCGGTTCCCGCCTTCAATCCACGGGTCGATAACCCGATCGGCTGCGGTCGGGTCAAACGTAGCACTGTGGGGGCGCTGGGCCCGTTCGACCGGCTGCCGCCGGGCTGCGACGCCGACCGCATTGTGCGCCGCAACGATCGGGCGGGGCTGCGCAGGATTCATCATCTTGAGGATGTGCAGGCCTTCCACGCCAACACCGTGACGCGGGCGGGGGAGCTGGTGCGGCTGGCGGCAACGGGGGTGGTGGTGCATTTGGCGGATGGCGACCGCCGGCTGGCGCCCTATTTGGGCGCGGAGCTTTTCGAGCTGATGACGCGCGAGGTGCGGGACCTGGACAGCGACGGGCGCGAGGCGCTTAGCGTCCAGATGCGGCGCACGGCGCTTCGGGAGCATTCGTTGACAAGCCGGGCGCGGCAGGTGGCTGAGCGGGCGCTGGCGGATCCGCCGCGGCTGCCGCTGGTGTCGATCCTGCTGGCGACGCGGCGGCCGGAGTTGCTGGAGCGGGTGCTGGCGGCGGTGCGGCGGCAGACCTATCCGCGGCTGGAGCTGGTGCTGGGGCTGCATGGCGAGGGTTTCGGGGAGGTCGCGCCCGGGGCGGTGGGGCCCTCGGCGCCGGTGACGGCGCTGCGGCTGGACGCGGCGCTGCCGCTGGGCTCGGTGCTAAACGCGGCGACCCAAGCGGCGCGCGGAACGCTGCTGACGAAGATGGACGACGACGACCTGTATGGCCCCGACCACATCTGGGACCTAGTGCTGGCGCACGAGTACTCGCAGGCGCCGCTGGTGGGCAAGGGGGCCGACTTCGTGTATCTGGCCGCTTCCGACCGAACCATCCGCTGTTCCAGCACAGGAGGGGAGCGGTACGGGAAAACCGCCATGGGCGGCGGCGCCCTGCTGATAGCGCGTCACATGCTCGACTGCGTGGGAGGTTGGAAGCGAAGCCAGCACACCGAGGATCAGTATCTGATCTACGACGTCCTGAATGCTGGCGCCCATATCTACAGAACGCACCCGTACGGCTTCCTGGTGGTTCGCCACGGGCGCCAGCCGACATGGAGCAGGAACGATGCTTACTTCCTGGCGCAGGCTGCCGTCGACAAGCCCGGCTGGCGGCCGGAGCTGGCCGGCCTCGACGAGGCGCAGCCGCCGTACTAGCCGCCCCTTCGACCTGCGGGCTAGCTGGCGCGCCCTTTAGGCCCTCCCGAAGGGCGCCCCGCGGCGGGCGGACTGTGGAATTCCACCGCGCTGCGGGTCGCCCTCCCAAGGCCGCAACGCCATCTCCCGCCGCAAATGGCGGGGTGCTGGGCAAACACGACTTGTTCAGAGGTTCCTTAGTGTGCTGTCCCGCAAGTAAGCGTGATTATTCGTGGCCCTTTTGGCCCTTGGGAGCGGCCTTGCCGGCGCTGCCAACAGACTTCAGCCAAACGCCGTACACGGCAAGGTTGACGGCTAACACCAAGCTGGCGAGGACGTATTGAGCGCATCTAGTCAGCCCAACCGGATAGATGGCTGGAATTAGGTAGTGTTCGATGAATCCGCCCTCATAGCCAGCGCTGCCGGCGGCGATGCGCAGTTCCACCTCCAGCGGCGTCAGCGGGCACACCCAGCCAGCGGCCTGCACCAAAACGCCCCACAGGGCGGCGGGCAAATGCACCGCGGCGACCCAGCGCCAACGCAGGGCCAGCAGGCCGCCCAAGACCACGAACAGGATGAAGGCGCCGTGCAGCAGCACGACTGCCTCAGCAGCTAGGCGATATCCCATTCAGCACCCCACTTGCTCCGCCCTTGGCTGTCGGCAACGCTGCGCGAACCAAGGCGCAAGTTCCTAGACGTCATAATACCCGACCATTTTACTTGGGTATTAGCGGCGACAGCGATACAATGCCAACATGAGCAAGTCGCCTCTGGATATCGTCAGCCAGGAGTACCAAGCTGGCTTCATCACGGACGTGGAGTCCGAAACCCTGCCCCCCGGCTTGGATGAGGCGGTTGTGCGCCACATCTCCGCCATGAAGGGCGAACCCGGCTGGATGACGGACTGGCGCCTGAAGGCCTACCGCGGCTGGCGCACGATGACGCCCCCGGAGTGGGCGCATGTGCAGTTCCCTCCCATAGACTTCACGGCAATTTCCTACTACTCCGCCCCCAAGGGTTTGCAGGACGGCCCCCGCTCCCTGGACGAAGTTGACCCGGAACTGCTGCGCACCTACGAGAAGCTGGGCATTCCCCTGCACGAGCAGGAGGCGCTGGCTGGCGTCGTCAAAGCCGGCAAGGTGGCGGTGGATGCGGTGTTCGATAGCGTTTCCATCGCCACCACCTTCAAGGACAGGCTGAGGGAGGCGGGGGTCATCTTCTGCCCCATATCCGAGGCGGTGCAGAAGCACCCGGAACTGGTGCGCAAGCATCTTGGCAGCGTGGTGCCGCAAAAGGACAACTTCTACGCCGCGCTGAATTCCGCCGTGTTCAGCGACGGCTCCTTCGTCTATGTGCCCAAGGGCGTACGCTGCCCCATGGAGTTGTCCACCTATTTCCGCATAAACGAACAGAACACCGGCCAGTTCGAGCGCACCCTGATCATTGCGGACGCCGGGGCCTACGTCAGCTACCTGGAGGGTTGCACCGCGCCCATGCGCGACGAAAACCAGCTGCACGCCGCAGTGGTGGAGCTGGTGGCCTTGGACGATGCGGAAATCAAGTACTCCACCGTGCAGAATTGGTATCCTGGAGACGCCCAAGGCAAAGGCGGCATCTACAACTTCGTCACCAAGCGCGGCGCCTGCCTCGGTCGCGCCTCAAAAATTTCCTGGACGCAAGTGGAAACCGGCTCCGCCATCACTTGGAAATACCCCAGCGTGGTGTTGCGCGGCGCCGACAGCGTGGGGGAGTTCCACTCCGTGGCGCTGACCAACAACCTGCAGCAGGCGGATACCGGCACCAAGATGGTGCACTTGGGGCCGGGCACCCGCAGCACCATCATCTCCAAAGGCATCAGCGCCGGACGCAGCCAGAACAGCTACCGGGGGCTGGTGCGCACCTCTCCCGCCGCCGCCGGGGCGCGCAGCTACACCCAGTGCGATTCGCTGCTGCTCGGCGATGCCTGCGGCGCCCACACCTTCCCTTACATAGAGAACAAATCCCCCAGCGCCACTGTGGAGCATGAGGCCAGCACCTCCAAGGTCAGCGAGGATCAGCTTTTCCTGTGCCAGCAGCGCGGCATAGATCCGGAAAAGGCCGTCAGCATGATCGTCAACGGCTTCTGCAAGGACGTGTTCCGCCAACTGCCCATGGAATTCGCGGTGGAGGCGGGCAAGCTGCTGGAGGTTTCCCTGGAAGGGGCGGTTGGATGAGTTTGCTGGAAGTGCGTGACCTGCATGTGCAGGTGGACGGCAAGGCCATCCTCAAGGGACTGAACCTGTCCGTCCATCCGGGCGAGGTGCACGCCATCATGGGGCCGAACGGCTCCGGCAAGAGCACCTTGGCCAACGTCCTGGCCGGGCGGCCGGGCTACGCAGTCAGCAGCGGCGCACTGTCCTTCGCTGGCCAACCCTTGCAGGATGCCGCGCCGGAAGCCCGCGCCCAGGCGGGCCTGTTCCTGGCCTTCCAATACCCAGTGGAGATTCCGGGCGTCAGCAACATGGAGTTCCTCAAGGCCGCTGCGGACAGCCACCGCAAGGCGCTAGGTCAAGAAAGCGAGCCAACCATCGCCTTCATGAAACGTGTGCGCACCCTCAGCAACAGCCTGGCGCTGAAACCGGAGTTCCTCAAGCGCGGCGTCAACGAGGGCTTCAGCGGCGGGGAGAAGAAGCGCAACGAGATTCTGCAAATGCTGCTGCTTGCGCCCAAGCTGGCGGTGCTGGACGAAACGGACTCCGGCTTGGACATAGATGCGCTGCGGATTGTCGCCGCGGGCGTGAACCGCTTCCGCAACGCAAGCAACGGCGTGCTGCTGATCACCCACTATCAGCGCCTGTTGAACCACATCGTCGCCGACCGGGTGCACGTGCTGAGCGACGGCCGCATCGTGGAGAGCGGCGATGCGGCGCTGGCGTTGAAGCTGGAGGAGCGTGGCTACGCATGGCTTTCGGAATAGCCTCTCCCGGCATGGGGGCGCTGCATTTCCCAGCTTGGCTGGGGGATGCGGCCTTGGCCCGCTGCCGACAGGCGCTTGCCAGCAAACTGGCGCGGGAGACTTGGAAATACTCCCCACTGGCCAAGGTGACGCAAGCCCTGCTCAACAGCCCACAAGCCCTCTGGACGCCTTTGGCGTCGGTGCCCAAACAGGTCTCCATGCGCCGCTTCAGCGAACTGCCCGCGGCGCCGGACATCCACTGCGACCTGGAGCGCTACCCCTTGGCCGGCATTGCCGCCGCCAAGGCCCGGAATGGTTGGCTGATCGAGGTTCGCAGCAACCCCGAACGACCTCTGCGGCTGAACCCCGCTCCGGCGGGCGCCGCCGAGGTTGTGCTGCTGCAGGTGGCGCCGGGCTGCCGCCTGAGCATTGAACAGGAGGAGCCCGCCAACCCCAGCCTGGATGGGGAAGCTGCGCCAGGCCAGCAGGGTGCGGGCTCCGCTCCCGCACGGGAACTGCACAGCGAACGGCGGGACAGCGAAGCCGCATCGGCAGGCCGGCAAACCATATCGGCGCAGGTGCTGTTGCTGTCGCTGGCCCGGGATGCCCAAGCGCAGTGGTCGCACAGCACCTTGGCGCCGGAATGCTCAAATTGGTCCCTCCTGCAGGCCCGTCTGGCAGACAACGCCACCCTCGATCTGCACCTGCACACCGCAGCCTGCGCCTTTCGACGCCTGGATCTCCATGTGCGCCTGCACGGCCAAGGCGCAAGGTTCACCAGCATCGGCGCCGCCCTGGCCAGCGCAGGCGCGCATCTGGACCAGCAACTTGTGGTGGAGCATGTGGGCCGCAACACCTACAGCCGCGTGAAGCAGCACAACTTGGGCATGGGCGCAGGCGGAGCGGACGCCGTCCCTTCAAGCAACGGCCTCTCCAATGCAACCAAGGCCCGTGTCAACTTCAACGGCCGCATCCACATCCATCCGGGGGCCGCTGGCGCGGACGCGGATCTATCCAACCGCAACCTTGCCCTGGACCGCGACGCGGAGATCAACACCAAGCCGGAGCTGGAGATCTACAATGACGATGTGCGCTGCGCCCACGGCGCCACGGTCGGCCAGTTGGATGCGCAAGCCCTGTTCTACCTGCTAAGCCGGGGCCTGCCCCCCTCCACCGCCAAGGGGCTGCTGTGCATGGGCTTCCTGCGCGACGCCTTGGCCGGACCCTTCGCGGCGCAAACCGCCGATGCCTTGACGGCGCGCATCTCCTTGGGCGACGAGGCATGAGATGGGCGACGAGGCAAGCATCCGCAGCGAATTCCCCATTCTCGCCCGACAGGTCAACGGCGCCCCCCTGACCTATCTGGACAACGCCGCCACCACCCAGAAGCCGCGCCCGGTCATCGAAGCCATCCAGCGCTACTATGAACGGCGCAACGCCAACGTGCATCGCGCCGCCCACGCCTTGGCGGACGAGGCCACCGCCGCCATGGAAGCGGCACGGGACAAGGTGCGCCATTTCATCGGCGCAGCGGACCGGCGGGAGATCATCTTCACGCGGGGCACGACGGAGGCCATCAACCTAGTGGCGTCCAGCCTGACGGGCCGCCTCGCCGCAGGCGACGAAATCCTCATCACGGAAATGGAGCACCACTCCAACATCGTGCCTTGGCAAATGCTCTGCCAGCGCAGCGGCGCGAAACTGGTGGCGTGCCGGGTGACGCCGGAAGGGGAGCTGGACTTGGCGGACTTCCACGCCAAGCTCAGCAAACGCACCAAGCTGGCCGCGTTCGGCCATGTCAGCAACGCGCTGGGCACGGTTAACCCGGTGCCGGCGCTGATTCAAGCCGCCCAGGCCCAAGGCGCCCTGACGCTCATCGATGGCGCCCAAGCGGTGCAGCATTTGCCGGTGGACGTGGCTGTCCTTGATTGCGACTTCTACGCCTTCTCCGCCCACAAGATGCTTGGCCCCACAGGGATTGGGGCGCTTTATGGCAAGGCTGACCTGCTGGAGGCCATGCCCCCCTACCAGGGCGGGGGCGAAATGATCGAGCACGTGGCCATCGAGCGGACCACCTACAACCAGTTGCCCTACAAATTCGAGGCCGGCACTCCCCACATCGCTGGCGCCATCGGCTTCGGAGCGGCCATAGACTACCTCAGCGCCCTGCCACGCCAAGACCTGCTAAGGCGGGAGGATGGGCTCGTCACCCTAGCCCTCAGCCGCCTTAAACAGACGCCCGGCGTACGCATCATCGGCGAACCCGGGCAACGGCTATCCATCATCTCCTTTCTGGTGGAAGGCGGCCACGCCCACGACTTCGGCACCCTGCTGGACCAGCAAGGGGTCGCCGTGCGCACCGGACACCATTGCGCCATGCCCCTGATGGCGCGCCTAGGCGTCTCCGGCACCATCCGCGCCTCCTTCGCCCTGTATAATGCAGCCGAAGACGTGGAGCGGCTCATCATCGGCGTTGAGAAGGCCATCAAGGTCATGTAAGTCGCCCAGAGGCGCCTGTGCAGGCATCGGCAAGCCAGACAACCAATCCACAAGCGAGAAATCACCATGAGCGTAGCCACTTTCAACCCCGTCGGCATCGCCGCCACCCCCGCCGCCGCCCGACACATCAGCAGCCAAGTCGCCCGGTCCGGCCAACAGCATCTGCGCTTGGGCGTTAAGGAGAGCGGCTGCAACGGCTACATGTACACCCTGGACTACATAGACGCGCCGCAAGGCGATGATCAAGCCTTCGAGGTGGCGCCGGGGCTATGCGTTTACGTGCGCGGGGCGGAACTGCCCTTGGTGCGGGGCACGGAGGTAGATCTGGTGACAGAGGGCCTGAACAGCAGCCTGAGGTTCAAAAACCCAAACGCCACCGCCCATTGCGGCTGCGGCGAAAGCTTCTCCCTAGGCGGCAAGGGATAGCCTTGATGTGCGGCGCATCCTTGCGGACGCCCAAGGCGGCGCGGCCACGCACCCAGGCGCCGGACGCCGCGCCAAGGCGCTGAGCCCATGGAAAGGCGCATCCTCCCAGTCAGCCGCACCGTGCAGGGCAAGCTGGTGCCCACCGGAGATGCGGTGGCCATCCCCAAGGGCGCCTTCGTCACCCTGACGCAGAGCCTGGGCGGCAGCTACACCATCGTCTTTAATGGCAACATGGCCCGGTTGGACAGCGCCGATGCGGATGCCTTGGGGCTTGTGCCGGAAGTGCTTGCATTCCAGCCGCCGGCCGATGGCAAGGTGGATGCGACGCAGGTGGACGCCGCCCTGCGCAGCGTCTTCGACCCGGAAATTCCGGTCAACATCGTGGATCTGGGCCTCATTTACCAGCGCACCATTGCCGAAGGGCGGGTGTCGGTGCAGATGACCCTCACCGCGCCGGGCTGCGGCATGGGGCCGGTGTTGGTGGATGAGGTGAAGGCCCGCATCGGCCAGGTGCCCCATGTCACCGACGTGCAGGTGGAGTTGGTGTTCGAGCCGCCCTGGTCCCGGGAACGCATGAGCGAGGAAGCACAGCTCGAACTCGGCCTTTACTAGGAGCGCGGCCATGCAGCTTGCCGACATTCAGGACGCCTTCGCCTTCTTCCAGGATTGGGAGGACAAATACCGTTTCATCATAGACTTGGGCAAGACGCTGCCGCCGCTGGACGAAGCGTGCAAGACCCCGGCCAACCTAGTGCGGGGCTGCCAAAGCCAAGTCTGGCTGGTGGTGGAGATGCGCGGCGCGACCATGCACTTCTCCATCGACAGCGACGCGCAGATCGTGCGCGGCCTGATAGCCATCGTGCTGGCCGCCCTTCAGGACAAGCCGCCGGAGGAAATCCGCACCTTCGACATGGAGGGACTGTTCGCCCAGTTGGACCTGCTGAGCCACCTAAGCCAGACCCGGGGCAACGGCCTGCGGGCCATGGTGGCGCGCATCCGTCAGGAGGCAAGCTGCGCCAGCGCCAAGCCGTTGGATGCGGCGCTGAGGGCGGCGCCTTTTCAGCGCGTTGGCCGGCAATCCTGAAGGTTGCCGCCGGCGCGAAATGCGGGTTGGCCGCAAAGGCGCCGCTTCAACGCCCGAAAGCGCCGCCAATCGGCCAAGTCATCCACATCCCATAGCAAGGGGGCCTGCGCCAAGCGCAGCCCCAGGCGAGCGGCCCTGCGTCTAGTCTCCGACAGCACCAGCGGCGTTCCCCAAGGCATGTCCGCAAACAGCTCCGGCATAGGCTCGTGCATGCCGATCAGCCCATAGCCGCCATCCTCCGCCGGGCCAAGCACCACATCATGGCTGCGCAGGGCGGCGCAAGCGTGGGCCACATAGGCGGCATTCAGCTCCGGCAGATCGCTGCCCACCACCATTGCCGCCCGGTCCGCCTGACGGCAGGACTCGATGGCGGCCAGCATCCTAGCGCCCAGATCCCCCGCGGGCTGCGGGCGCAGCGGAAAGCCGAACCGCTGCGCCCACATCTGAATTTTCCGATGGCCGACGCCGCCGGCGACCCAAAGCTCCTTGGGCGCAGCGCTTGCCGACAGCGCGGCCAAACAGTGCTCCGCCAGTTCCTCATAGGCGGCGCAGGCTTGGCGCGCGCCGAGCCGCACGGCCAGACGACCCTTGACCTTTCCGGGTTCCGGCGCCTTGACGAACACGCACAGACGAAGGGGCCGCACTGCGCGAACCTGCCGCTACGCCCAACAGCCCGGCAGCGTCACCCGGAATCGCCGTAATAGCGCGCGTACAATGCCTGCGGAGCGCCGCCCAAGGCGTAGTGAAGCCGCAGCCGCCACATGCCCAAAATGGTTCGCACCAAGCCGCGCCGCCGCCAGCGGCGCGGGGAGGCGTCCAAGACCGTGTTCATGCGCAGCGGGCGGGCCAGCCGGCGCAGACGCTTGCTGAGTTCAATATCCTCCATCAGCGGCTGGCGAGGGACGCCGCCAATGGCCCACAGCAAGTGGCGATGCACGAAAATGCCCTGATCTCCCGTGCAGATGCCCGACCAAGCCGAACGCCAGTTCATCAGCGCCGCCACCATGCGCAACCCCCAGTCAGCGCCCAACCGGATGTCAAAACGCCCCCAGCCCGGCGCCGACAAGCCGCGAATCTCCTCCATATTGGCGGCGGACGGCGCCGCGTCCGCGTGCAGCATCCAAATCCATTCGCCCTTAGCCGCGCGAACCCCCAGATCCAACTGCAGCCCGCGGTTGGCGCTGCCGGACACCACTGTGGCGCCAAGCTGCTCCGCCACCGCAACGCTTGCATCCGCACTGCCGCCATCCACCACGATGACCTCAAAGAACGCATCCCCTAAGGCGCCGAGCAAGCTGCGCAAGGCATCCGCATCATCCAGCACCGGCACCACCAAGCTCACCACCACAGGCGCCTGCCCGCTTCCGCCAACAGCCGCCGCTTTGCCGCACTTCGCCACGTCAACCTCCAAAGGGTCCGCGTCACCACGCCAACAACGCCAAGGATACATCCCCTGCCCCTTGTGAACGCCCCCTATCCAGCAAACAGGAGCTCCTTCCAAGTTCGGCGGCCGCTGCTCCCCACCCTAATCGGGGCGGCCATTCCAAGCAATCTGCGCTATAGTTCCCCCCTTGGCGTCGCCAGAGCCCAGCCACGGCCGCACAGGCAGTTCTTCATGCACAGCCACTCCCAACAAGGATTCCCAGCCCATCCAGCCCGCCGGGCGCAGCGAAAGCCGCGATGAGGGCGCCGAGCCTTTTGCGCCCGGAGCGAGGCGTCCGTTCATCCGCCGTTGCAACGCGCACCAACGGCGTCGCGCGGGCGGCCTCAGCAAGCTGATGAAGCGGACCAAGCTGGTCGTGCTGGTCGCCGTAGCCGTGGCGGTGGCCCTGTTCTTTGCGTTTGACCTGCAGCAGTTTTTGCGCCTTGAGTTTCTGCAGGCGCAGCGCGCCCGGGCGGTGGCGCTGCACGAGGCGAACCCCTGGACCACAATCCTTGCGTACTTGGCGGCGTACGTCACCATCACCGGGCTTTCCCTGCCGGGAGCGACCATCATGACGCTGGCCGCCGGGGCCGTCTTTGGGTTGGGCTTGGGGGTGTTGCTGGTGTCATTCGCCAGCACCCTAGGCGCGACCCTGGCCTTCACCCTAGCCCGCCACCTATTTCGGGATCTTGTGCAGAGGCGCTTCAAGGAACGGCTGGCGCCCATCAACAGAGGCATCGCCAAGGACGGAGCCTTCTATCTGTTCGCGCTGCGCCTAGTGCCGGCCTTCCCCTTCTTCGCCATCAACTTGGGCATGGCGCTTTCACCCATCAGGATCTGGACCTTCTACTGGGTCAGCCAGTTGGGGATGCTGGCCGGCACCTTGGTCTATGTGAACGCCGGACGCGAACTTGGGCAATTGGAGAGCCTGGCCGGCATTCTGTCACCCACGCTGATCCTGTCGTTTACGCTGCTCGGCCTGTTCCCCCTGCTGGCCCGCAAGGCGGTGGCGCACTTGGCGCCGCGCTTCGCCAAGAAGGAAAAGCCGCAGGATGGCGTGGCGGAAGATCCCTAGCCGGCTGAAAGCTTTGTTCCTCAATCCGCAAAAACTTGCGCAAATTGCGTCCTGAGCAGGCTTTTCTGCACCTTGCCCATGACGTTGCGCGGCAGGGCCGCCACGTTCACAACCGCCTTGGGCTGCTTGAAGCGGGCTAGGCGGTCCTTTAGATGCCCGTTCACCTGCGCCAAGGAAAGGTCGGGGCCGCTGGGCGCCACCACGGCTAGCACAGCTTCCCCGAAGTCTGCATGGGGCGCGCCGATGACCGCGGATTCCGCTACGCCAGGGAGCGCATCAAGCAGGGTCTCCACCTCCTTCGGATAGACGTTGTAGCCGCCGGTGATGATCAGGTCCTTGCTCCTTCCCACAATGGAGAGACGCCCCTCGGCGTCCATCAGGCCCAGATCGCCCGTGATGAAGTAGCCGTCGGGACGGAATTCCGCAGCGGTCTTGTCCGGCCTGCGCCAGTAGCCCTTGCAGACGTTTTCGCCCCGCACTTCAATGCCGCCCACCGCGCCTGGCGGCAGAACGGTCCCTTCCCCATCGGCGATGCGCACCTCGACCCCCGGCAGGGGAAAGCCCACGGTGCCGGGCACACGCGGTCCTTGCAAGGGGTTGGAGGTGTTGATGATGGTCTCCGACATGCCATAGCGCTCCAGGATGCGGTGCCCGGTGCGGGCCTCCCAAGCGTGAAAGACCTGCTCGGTAAGGGGGGCGGACCCGGATATGAACAGGCGCATTCCGGCGCATTGCGAATGCCCGAAGTCCGTCCGCCGGAGCAGGCGGGAATAGAAAGTGGGCACACCCATCATCACCGTGGCCTGGGGCAGGCGACGCTGCACCTCGGCCGCATCGAAGCGCGGCAGGAAGATGGTCGGCGTGGCCCCCAACAGGGCGCAGTGCAAGGCGATGAACAGGCCGTGCACATGGAATATCGGCAAGGCGTGCAGCAGCACGTCATCGTCCCGCCAACCCCAGCATTCGCGCAGGGCGTGGGCGTTGCTGCGAATGTTGCGGTGGGTCAGCATGGCGCCCTTGGCGCGCCCCGTGGTGCCGGAGGTGTAGACCAAGGCGGCCAGATCATCCCCATGGCGGGCAACGACGCCGTGGAAGGCTGTGGCCTTGGCCATGCGATCCTGAAGCTCCCCGCCCTTGGCGCCCAGGTGCAGCACGGCAAGATTGGCGCCTGTGGCCAGTGACAGCCCGGTCGGCTGGCGCACGAATGCCCGCGGCGCCGCATCGCGTAAAAAATACGCCACCTCCGCATTGGTGTAGGCGGTGTTGAGCGGCACGTACACGCCCCCGATCTTAAGGGTGGCGATATACAGCGCCACCGCTTCCGGCGTCTTGTCCACTTGGGCCAGCACCCGCTCCCCAGGCTTGACGCCGAGGTCCAGCAGCACCCCCGCCAAGCGGGCCGCGGCGTCCAGCAGATCGGCGAACGTCCAGATGCCGCCATCCGGCAAGTGGAAGCAGGGCCTTGCCTGGTTGGCGGCGAAGACAGCCTCCAAGTCGGCGACGAAGTTGTCAGCCATAACGTTCTGCGGCTCGATTGGAGCCTGCGCTGTCCGAACATGGCCAGGAAGCGGATGGCGGAGATGGCCGAAGTGATAAAGGCGAAAGCGCCGACCGACGGAAACGCGGCCATGAATGGTGAAGAAAGCGCGACGGCAGGCAAAGGCACGGCGGCAAAGGCGGGCGCACGGCTGCGATCACGGGGTCAGAGCTTGCACGAAGGCTCGATAGTCCGGGTTCTCCGGGGCCAGTTGGGCGGCGCGTTCCGCATCCGCGCGGGCCGCCTCGCGGTCCCCCAGGGTTTTGAACATCAGCGCCCGGTTGTAATAGGCGATGGGCAGCAGGACATCCTGCTTGGCGATGGCCCGCTCCAAGTCCGCCAAGGCCGCCCGGTAGTCCTTGGCCGCCACCAAGGCGTTGGAGCGGTTGATGTACACGCTGGTCAACTCCGGCGCCAAGGCCTGGGCGCGGTTGTGATCCTTCAGCCCAGCCGCCAAGTCGCCGCTGCGGACGTGCAGAATGCCCCGGTTGGAGTAGGTGGCGGCGAGGTGCGCCGGCGTCAGCATCTGATGCTCGATGGCGAGGGTGCAGACGTCGATGTCCGCGGGGCTGGCGTCGCCGTCCTCAGCGGCCCGGTAACAGTCCAGCGCCGGGGAACTGTTCAGCAGAACCGTCTCCGAGGCCGTGGCGGCAACGCCCGCCAGCGCCAGCACAGCCCAGAGCGCCCCCGGGCGCAATGTCCGAACGAGTTGCGGGAACATCTTGGCAAGCTCAGCGCATTCTTAAACAAAGGAGCCATCGAGGCCGCGCCATCATATCAGGAACGCACTGCAGACGGAGAGCAGCCAAACCCCGGGCAGCGGTTTAAGAAACCTCCGAACAAGCCCCGGAAGCCCAAATGCGCCGCAACACCGCAAGCGCACCCTTTAGGCCCTCCCCAAAGGCGCCCGCAACTTGTTCAGAGGTTCCTCGCTTCGAAGTGGCTCGACACCTGCAAATGGAGCCTAGTGAGTGCAGGTCCATCCTAAAGTGTTCGCTCCTGAAAAAATTTCTGAAAGGCCATTAGATGCCACAGAATGATGCGCAAGCGCACTACTCAGGCGCGGCGGCTTGGGTGGCTAGGTGGGGCACCAGAATGTGCTTGAGAATGCCGCGGCCATACTCTCCATACCAGACGGCTGGGTCCTGCGCCTTCACCGGCATAGCCCCATCCTTGGGAATCAGGCGGGCGCGACGCAGCATGGACAACGCCAGATCGAGGTTCGCCTCTTCTGCAAAGCTGACGCTGGCCAAGCCCCAGCAACGCATTTCTTCGGCAACTTGCGCGGCGCTGAGCACACATTGCAGATGTGCTTGGGTTCCCGCCAGCAGCTCCAGCAGGCGGAAGTGCTGATAGTGGCGGGACATGTACAGCCGGCTGCGCCGCTGCGCATCCGCTTGCCCGCCCAAGCGCTGCAGTTCGCCTATTTCGTTGACCACCTCGGCCTCCCGACGGGGGGACAGCGGCGGGATGACCGCGGCCAGCAATTGCAGGCGCTCCAATAGATCCTGGGCGATGGCGCGACGCTGGTCGGCTTGGCGCCAATCGAAGGTGGTGGGGGAAATCAGCTCCCAGGCGGTTGCGGGGGCGGCGGCCGGCGCCGACCCAGGCGCTGAAGCCACATGGGTCGGACCGCTGCCTTGCGTACCAGCCGGCCCGGCCTCCGCCAGCGCGGCGACCGGCGTCCCCTCACCCGCTTCAGCGCCCGCCATGGCCAACAGCCCAAACAAAAACAAGGCCAAGGCGCCGCGCAGCGCCCCCAGCCCCAACAAGCAAGGAGCCAAGCCCCTCACTGGCGCAGCCGTTCGTGCAGGTTGTTCAGCTTCAGGCTGCCCACCGGGTCGATCTCCACCATCTCCAAGGAGACGCCCAATCCCCGCGCCGCACGGACAGGCGCCAAGTGGCTGCACAGCGCCGCGAACAGCCGCTGCGCTTCGCTCTGACGTGTGGCCTCGTCGCGGCCCGCGCCTATGCGGGCGGTGACGTGGACGAAGCCATGCGTCGGATCGCCATCCGCAATGAGCCAGCGTTCGCGGCGGGCGGCCCGCACCCGGATGCCCGCCAAGGGGAAGACGTCGCCGGCTGCCGCGACATCGCGCAGCTTGCCCATTAGCGCATCGATGTGGATGTCCTCGTCGAGATTGGCGGAGTATTCGACGATCAGATGGGGCATGGGTTCAGCCTGCTTCCCCGAGCACCAAGTCCCGCAGGGTGGCTAGGCCCAGCAGGTTGCGGTTGTGGTCCACCACCAAGGCGCGGGACAGGCCCAAGCGCACCAACAAGCGGGTGGCGTAGCGCGCCAGCATGTCCGAAGGCAAGGTTAGCACTGGCTTGGTCATGATCTCATAGACATTCACCCGCTCCGGGGCCCGGTTGCGCGCCACCACCTCGGCGGCGATGTCCGCGACCACCAGCAGACCGTATTCATCATCCCCATCGCGCCGGTTGACCGCCAGGGAACTGATGCTGTGCCGGCGCATCAGCGTCATGGCCTCCGCCGCGGTGGCCAGGCCATCGATGCGGTGCAGGTCCTTGGACATGATGTCCGCCACCCGGAGCCCTGCTTTGTCGTCTGCGCTCATATCGCCTCCTGGACCTCCCTGAGCAGGGTTTGCATTTGCGAGCTAAGCCCTACGGCGTCCTCGATGTCCAACTGAAAGGCGATGCCGGCGCCGGTCTCCTGCTCCATGCGGGCCGCATCGCGGACGCACTCAAGAATGTTCCGGGCGCGGTTCTCCGCCACCAGAAACAGCACCAAGTCGCAGACGGAGACCAAATCCAGCCCCAGAAAGGTCTTGGCGGGCTTCAGCCCCTCCCCGCGTCCGCTGGTGATCACGGTGGCGCCGGTGGCGCCGGCTTGGCGGGCGGCGTCGATCACCAGCTCGGTCCTATCGCTGCTGACCAAAGCGATGATCAACTTCAGTCTCACTGCGTATGCTCCCTGGTCCGTTTCGCCTTGGTCGCAAACCCGCCCCGGCGCTGCGCCGATTGTCCAGGCGGGAGGCGATCATAGCGTATCCAAGCACCGACATGATGGGGAATACGCTGGCGAAGGCGATCAACCCGAAACCGTCTATCAAAGGGCTGCGGCCCGGCACGGTGGCGGCCAGCCCCAGGCCCAGCGCCGCCACCACCGGCACCGTGACCGTGGAGGTGGTGACGCCGCCGCTGTCATAGGCCAGGGGAATGATGGTGCGGCTGGAGCGGAAGGTCTGCAAGATGACCACGGCGTAGGAGGCGATGATGTACCAAGGCAAGGGCGTTCCCGTGACGATGCGGAAGCAGCCCAACGCCACGCCCACGGCCACCCCCACAGCCACCGCGATGCGCAGCCCCCAAGCATTGACCGCCCCCGCGGACACCGCTTCCGCCTTCAGCGCCACGGCGATGAGCGAGGGCTCCGCCACCGTGGTGGCGAAGCCGATGGCGAAGGCGAAGGCATAGACCAGCCAGTAGTCCCGCCAGTCCACCCCATCAGCCAGGCGCTGCGCCCCAATGGTGTCCGGGTCGGTCAGTTGGCGGGCCATGGTTTCGCCGATGGGAAACAGCGCCTCCTGCAAACCGATGAGAAACAGCGTCAAGCCGATTAGCACCAGGGTGAAGCCCACCGCTATCCGCTTAAGGTGCGGCAGCCGGCGGCGCAGCACCAGGGTCTGGAACAGCACCAGGATGGCCAGAATGGGCAGCACGTCGAAGACCGTGGACGCGGCGGTTTCCAGCAGCTGGCTCAGGAAGCCCCCCATCAGGCCACCATGCCGTACAGCAGCACGAAGATCATGGGGGTGAGGCTGGCGAAGGCGATGAGGCCAAAGCCGTCGATCATGGGGTTGCGCCCGCGGATGGAGTGGGCCAGCCCAACGCCCAGCGCCGTGACCAGGGGCACCGTGATGGTGCTGGTGGTGACGCCGCCGGAATCGTAGGCCACGCCGATGATCTCATCCGGCGCGAAGACGGTCATGGCCGTGACCAGCACATAGCCGCAGATGATGAACAGATGCATCGGCCAGCCCTTGAGGATGCGCAGCACCCCGAGCATGATGGCCGCCCCTACGGACACCGCCACCACCATGCGCAGGTTGAAGGCGTAGGTCTCCCGTGCGGCATCCGTGGCCGGGATGGCGCCAGCCTCGGCGGCCACATCGGCGGCTTCGGCCGCCACCGCGATCAGGGCGGGCTCCGCCACCGTGGTGCCAAAGCCCAGGCTGAAGGCGAAAGCAAACAAGGCCAGAAGGCTGCCTTTTCGGGCGAAAGCCCCGGCCATGGCTTCCCCCAAAGGGAACAACCCCATTTCCAGCCCTTGGATGAAGAGGGTCAGGCCCGCCACCACGCACAGCAGCCCGGCGAGCACTTCCGCCAAGTTTGGAAAAGGTTGCCGCAGCACCACCACCTGGAAAAAGACGATGACCAAGACGATGGGCGCAAGATCACGCAGCGCCTCGACAATGCGCCGCCAAGCCAGCCGCAAGGCTTCAGTCATGGCGCAGCATTCCGCAAGGACAAAGGCGCTCGCTCAGCCGAAACGCGAAAGGTAGCACGATGCCGCGACCAGCCCAAGAATCCGGCCGCCGCAAATAGGCGCCATCCCGCCCAGTCAAGCATTGAATGTGGTGGCGCGAGCCGCCAACAGTTCCCGATTTGGATAGCGGTTGTACGCTTTTCCGTAACGACATCACGCCTTTGCCGGCGCATCATTGAATGACATGCTGAACTTACCTGCCGGGCCAGCCGGAGCCGTGGGTGGCCAAGCGCTGTTCGCAGACCCGTCGGGAATTGGCCGTGCAGCCCGATGGCACGATCGAAGTCGTCACGACGGGGCAGGGGGCAGGGCCTTTCCCCGCGATCAACGAAAACCTAGGACCGTACGTCTTCCAGACCGTGGACAATGCGCTCAACGACGCCGCACGGGTTAAGGAGATCGTGTATGTTGGCACGGAGTCCGTACTCCTCTCGACCACCAGCAGCGTCTTGCGCCAGTGCCAGGACGATTAACTGTGATCCATCAGCAATTGTTCGTTCGGTCCCGATGCCCGAAACTGGCGGGTGAATGAAACCGCAGCCAAACAGGGACGCGATGGGTGCGCCGGATGTCGCCGTTTCGCGCGCAAGCGTGGACGCAGCGTCGTCCGCGCCCCCGATGGCGTGGACGCCCATGCCGGGGCGGGAGCAGCGAGGCGGCGGCCAGCCGATTTTACGCCCCGGACGGCCTGCGAACCTTGGCGGTGGTCGAGCCGCACCGCGGCCCAATGCGCTGTTCGGCGCCCTGCGCCGGCCGGCGTTCAGGCTCCTGTGTTCAGCAGCGTGGGCGCTGTGCTCGGCCGCGGCGCTCGCGGGCTGTGCGCCAATCCACCATCTGAAGGACCCAAGCCAACTTTGCGTCGAGCTGCCTTCCCGTTCGCAGGCCAGCCCTGATCTGGCGGAGGGCCTGATCGCGGAATTGGACGGGATTCTGGGCGACATCGGCTACATCTGGTCGCAACGGGGCACGTCGAGGACGATGAAGCACAGATGGCACGTTTCGGAGCCAAAGCGCGGGGTCAGCGGCCCCCAGAACAGGGTCGTGATGGCCATGTACATGGAGGCGCCCAGGAGAGACCCGGAAAGTTGCCAACTGTGGCTGGACGTCTACGCGGACGGGAGGCGGCAGGGGGAACTGGACTGGCGCGCCTTCTTCCTGCTGAAGAACCGCGCCCTGCCCGCCCTTCTGCCGGGGGCGACGGTGCGGGTGGTCACCCATCCGGCGTTCGGCGCCCGGCCTTGGGACGTGCCGGCGCTGGCCGCCCGCTTCGCCCCCGAGGAGCCCCTGCCGGAGGAGATCAGGCGGCGCATCGAGGCCCACCAGAGCCGGTCGGCGGCGGGCCGCTGGCGGGAGAGGGCCAGCGCCAGCCTTTCCGCAGCCTGGAGGCGGACGGTCGTCCCCAACGCCTTCGGCGTGTCGTTATACTTCCTGTTCCCCCTGAACTGGATCGTTTTCCTGGTCTTCGCCGCGGCGGCCGCGGCGGGGCGCCGGCTCATCCGCTCCCCGCGGGTTCGCAGGGCCGGCTTCGTGGCGCTCGCGGTGCTGCTGCTGACGCCGGTCAAGGTGCCGACCTGGGCGGGCGCGACCCTGCTGCCGCAAGGGCTTTTCCTGGCGATGGACTTCCATTTGGGGCACTACGTCCGCAATCCGGGATTCTCGCTTGCGGCTTTGGCCCTCACCGGCATCCTGTTCTGGCTGCTGGTGCGGCGCCGGCGGAAGGCCGAGGGCGAACCAGGGTCCCCGCCCGTTCGGAATGTCAACACTTCCGCAAACCAACCCGGATCCCCGCCCGGGCCGAACGCCAACGCCTCCGCAGAGAGAGAAGATCCCGCCAAGCATTGAACCGCCTCGCGCCAAACGAGCCTATTCAACAGCCGGCGCCCATCTGACCCTTTCCCCAAAAGGGGACGGACCATGACGCGCCTTGCCGTCTGGAGCGCCATTCCCGTGAGGCGTCAATGTGTTTTTTCCAGAGAGGTCCTGGCCGCCCTCCGTACGCCGGCGAACCACCGCATGTGGCGGCCCCAATCGCCATCTCGCCCCTAAGCTATACTTCCCGGCCGAAATCAAGGGCGCACAGCCATGCGACTGTTGACCTTCAAGCACAACGGCAGGATGAGCTTTGGCGCGGTGGTTGACGGCGGCGTGGTGGATATCGGCAGGCGGATGCCCCAATGGGGCGGCCTGAAGGCCCTGTTGGCCACCAACGGCTTAGCAGAGGCTGACCGACTGGTTGAAGCCGCCGCGCCGGACCTTCCGCTGGAGGAGCTCACCTACCTGCCGCCACTGCCCGATGCGCAACGCATCGTCTGCGTGGGCGTGAACTATGGCGACCGCAACGCGGAATACCAGGACGAAGCCCCCGCCCCGCCCTACCCGAGCATCTTCATACGCACCCAGGAATCCCTAACCGGGCACTTGCAGCCCCTGCTGCGTCCGCCGGAATCCCGCCAACTGGACTATGAGGGGGAAATCGCCATGGTCATCGGCCGGGCGGGCCGGCGCATCCCGGAAACCCAAGCCCGCGCCCACATCGCCGGCCTGACCTTGATGAACGAAGGGTCCGTTCGGGACTGGCTGCGGCATTCCAGGTTCAACGTCACCCCAGGCAAGAACTTCGAGCAGTCCGGCGCCATCGGCCCTTGGCTGGTCACCAAGGACGAACTGCCGGCTTTCAACGCACTGCGCCTGACCACGCGGGTGAACGGCACCTTGCGCCAGGATGACTGCACAGACAACCTGTTCTTCCCGTTCGAGCGCTTGGTGGCGTACATCTCAACCTTCATGGGGCTGAAGGTTGGCGACATCATCTCCACCGGCACCCCAACCGGCGCCGGCGCCCGCTTGACGCCGCCCCAATACCTGGCGCCCGGCGACCTAGTGGAAGTGGCCTGCCCCCACATCGGCACCCTGCGCAACCCCATCAAAGACGAAGGCTAGAGCCTTTAGCTAGGGGCCAGCGGGGCCACCCCCCGCGATAAAGAGCCTTCAGCCGGGGGCCAGCGGGGCCACCCCGGCGATAAAGAGCCTTCAGCCGGGGGCCAGCGGAGTCCCCCCGCAATACAGAGCCCTCAGCCAAGGGCCAGCCGAGACTCCCCTCGTAATAAAGAGCCCTCAGCCGGCGGCCAACAACGGGGGTTCTCCCGAAAAAAGCCCTAAGCCGCAAGTGCGCCGCTACAAGCGCATCTTGGCCACGGTGCAGCCCACGGCGAAGATGGGGATGGGAGCGTAGAAGTAGAGCTCCCCGGCAGCCCCCTCCGCGGCGCCGGCGGCGGCGATGAAGGTGCGTATCTCGAAACCGCCTTGGCCGGCATCTCGCCAGGTGTCCTCGTCCGTGTAGGCGATGAGCCGGGCACGGTCGTTGGCCAGCCAGCGATCTAGGAAGTCCCTATCCCAAGCCTCGTTGATCTTGCCGGAGTCCGGCGTGGCCGGCCAGTGGGAGATGCCGCCGGTGCCCACCAGGGCGATGCGTTCCGGCACGGCGTCGCAAGCCTTGCGCAGCGCCCGGCCAAAGTCGTAGGCGCGCGCCAGAGGCGTCAGCGGCGGGCCTTGGCAGTTGATGTTGACCGGGATTACGGGCACATCGCCCTTGGGCGTGAGGAAGTGCAGGGGCACCATGATGCCGTGGTCAAACTTCCACTCCTGCGCGTAGGCAAGATCCACCGTCTCCATGATGCGCTCGATCAGCCGGCTTGAGAGGCCCGGCGCCCCGGCAAAGCGCTGCGGCGGAATGCCCAGCCAACCCGAATTCTCTATGGGCCCCTCATAGTGATCGGCCATGCCCATGCAGTAGGCCGGCATGTTGTCCATGAAGAAGTTGGCGAAGTGCTCCGCTGCGATGACCACCAGCGCATCCGGCTGCAGGGCGCGAAGCTCCTCCCCCATGCGCCGAAACGCAGCGTAGAAAGGTTCCCGCAAGCTGGGATCCGCCCGCTCCGCCCGCCCGGTAATGCCGGGCGCATGGCTGCAGACGCCAACGTAAACCAACGTCATGCTAGTGCTCTATCCAAGACGATGCCGCATCAACAGGTCCCCACAAGCGCCCGGATGCGCGGCGGAGGCCCGCCGGAGTATCCAGAATACGGGAATTGTGTAGCAAAACCCGCAAAGAGGCCGCCGGCGCCAGACTCGGAACGCGGTCGCTGATCCAACCAGCATAGCGTGTTCAGCTCTTCCTCGATGGCCATTTTTCGCCTTCAAGTCCAACCAGTTGGGATTGTTGTATGTATGCGATCAGGGAAGTAAACAGTTTTGCGGACTTGCTGCACAAACCCCAAAACACGTCAAGAGCCGACAACAAAGCGGATGGGCGCTTGTGGGTGCGCTGCCAAGGCCATCCCAAGGTGTTTGCTCTTGAAAGAAAATCGCTGAAAGGCCATTAGATGCCGCAGAACATTGCGGAATTTTCCGAAAAATATTCATAAACCTTCTATATATATCGGGCTTTGCCGAGGGCTGGTGGACGACTTTGGGATGGCCCTGGGGCGCACTGCACATCTCAGACCGCCCCCTTGCCGTCCGTGGTGGTGTAGAAGC